>NZ_JAKJSE010000008.1:0-235027 GCF_050336585.1 Enterovibrio makurazakiensis | reverse complement strand
CAGCGACATTGACCGCGATAACGATGGCTTGTCGGATGATCTTGAATCGCGCACCAGTGCCAACATCACCAACTGGCCTACCCTGACTGGCAATGCCGACTTCACTGACGGTACCCTCACCGTCAATGGTGGCAGTTGGTCATGGCAAGCGAATTCTGCGCGCTTCTCTACGTATGGATTTAGCGACAGCTATGGTTTGAACTTCACGGTCGATGCGCTGGGCAGCAACAATATGTTTGGCTTGGGTAACATCGAGTCCGGTGCAAGCTATGGCGATATCGACTACGCCTTCTATATCGTCAATACCACGCTTTATATCTACGAAAGCGGCGCCTATCGCGGCAACTTCGGCAGCAACAGTGTGGCGGTTGGTGATGTGCTCACGCTGGAAGTCGATAATGGCACAGTGCGGTATCTGCGTAATGGTGAGGAAATCAGGACAGTCACCTATTCGGGTGAAACACCGGATTTCTATGTCGATTCCAGCTTCTAYAATGGTGCGATGCGCCTCAGCAATATCGAGCTCACTCCCCTATCAGGCGCWGGCTTYASSGTGGATGCTGAYAACGATGGCGTGACCAACGATATCGATTTGGACTCGGACAACGACACCATTCCTGATGTGGTCGAAGCTGGTCTGACTGATGCGGACGGTGATCTGATGGTCGATAGCATTGACCTGCAAGCCAGCGTCGATCCTGCCCCCGATTCTGACGGTGATGGCATTCCAGATTACTTGGATTTAGAAAGCCACAACGCAGAGAACGACGGCACAGCCTTTGACATGCATGGCTACGACTTTGCTGCTTTCGACACCAATGGTGATGGCATGCTTACACTTCAAGACGGCGAAGGGGGTAGCGATGTGAACGGCAATGGCGTTGACGATCGTGCCGAAGACTCGGACGGTGATGGTATCTCCAACCCGAACGATGAAGACGACGATAACGACGGTACGCTCGATATCTACGATGCCTTCCCGTTTGATCCAAACGAAGACACGGACACCGATGGTGACGGCGTGGGCGATAACGGCGATGCCTTCCCAACGGATGCCACTGAGACAACCGATACTGACGGCGATGGCGTCGGTGACAATGCTGACTTAGACCGTGACAATGACGGTCTGTCCAACATTGGTGAACTAAGAGTGCCCGTGCTTGTTACCGAGTGGCCAGTACTCACAGGTAATGTAAACGTGACAAACGGTGAACTTAATGCCAACGGGGGTAGCTGGTCTTGGCAGGCTAACTCAGTGCTGTTCTCGCACTATGGGTTTACCGATAACTATCGCCTGAGCTTCGAAATTCGGGCATTGGGTAGTAACAATATGATTGGCCTCGGAAGCACTGAGTCATCTGCGTATTTCAGTGATATCGACTATGCCTTTTATATTGTGGGCTCGACGTTATATATCTATGAAAATGGCTCTAGCCTTGGAACATTTGGCTCGGTCTCCATCGACGATACGCTCTCCATCGATGTCCAACAAGGGGTTATCATTTATCGTAATAATGGAACGATACTCAGAACAACATTCTATTCTGGTCAAACACCTGACTTTTATGTTGATAGTAGCTTCCACAGTGGTGGGATCCGATTGGGGGACTTCCAGCTAATCCCTGTTTCCCCTCTAGCAGGTGTGGCCTTCACCACCGATACAGACGGAGATGGGATATCCAATGACCTAGACCTTGATAGCGATAACGATTCTATTCCAGATATCGTTGAAATTGGTCTAAACGATTTCGATGGGAACCTATTAATTGATCATCCTAACTTCGAAGGCATTCTTTCATACGCCCCTGACAGTGACAGTGATGGCATTCCCGACTATCTGGATTTGGAAAGTCAAAATGCTTCAAACGATGGGACTAATTTTGATCTGAGCAGTACTCGCTTTACCGCCTTTGACACTAATGAAGACGGTCAATTAAATAGTAAAGATCAGTTTGGTGGAAATGATGTTAACCAAAACGGCGCGGACGACCTGATTGAGCAGCAACAAGGGGCTTCTTTGGATCTTTAATTCATTTTAAATGTCAGTCGAAGATTTATGTACCCAATCAATCTGAAGATGCAGGATTCAGGTTGATTGGGTATAGAGAGGTCAGTTTGACCACTTTCCTCTCTTTTTCTTTGGCAGTAAAAACGCCCCAAAATTCCGGCAAATTGAAACAAGCCATCATCACTTTGCGCGCAATTTGTTAACACCAAATCATACACAACCCAAGCATCGTCCGTTACGTCTAAAAACTGCGAAAATACCACTTAAAATTCATAAAGTTAAAAATCAACCCCCCAATTAATTCACGTGGTTATCCACAGAATCTGTTGATAGGTCAGCAGTAAGGCAAAAGCTATTTTTACCTTTAAAAACATCATGTTATGAGAATAATTACAAAAAAATAAATTTTTCTTGACCTAATGCCAAACTACAAAGTTATTTGCAGGTAAATTATCGTGGAAAAAATGAGTGCATAGTGAGGCATTAAACTGTATGCACATCACGGTGTTACATCTAAGTGAAAGAAAAGAGTTCAGCGGGAAATGGCGGAGGAATATCTACACAAGCCACCGGCTAGCGGCTTCAAAAAGTAGGCGATCTTCGCCAGGGTGAGCAAGAAAAGAAATCCCCATCGGTGCGCCGTCAACGGTGACAAACGGAATCGTGAGTTGTGCTAATCCAGCCACTTCGGCTATCGCATACAGCCGTCGTTGATTTAAGAGAAAGGTGTTATCAACAAACATGTTGTCTGGCGCTTGTCCTGGAGACGTTGGAATCATCAGAACTTCACCGGAAGAAAAAAAGCCCTGCATATTGTCGCTAAACAGCTCTCTTTTCTTTTTCGTCACAACAAACTCTTTAAAGCTGTTTCCGCGAATACGTTCTAAGTGTTCTGCCGTCTCATCAGAAAGCTTGGGGTTATGGACATCAAGCCACTGACCATATTGTAAATCGACTTCTCGACCCAGCATCACAGAATGAATGTTATGAGCCTGAGTCAAAGCTAACTTGCTAAAATTAGGTACATGCTCAACATAGATTTTCGCTTTATTCATTGTCACTTCCCATTCAAGCATGGCTTCTATGGGTAAAAGATCCTGAAATAGAGATGTCGCGTATTTCATTGCTCTTAAGCGCACGGCTTTAGCTGGCTTTGTCCAACATTTTTCAGCCACTTGTTGTAGGACTGGAAGTTTTTTTGTCATAAAGCCAATAGCATCAAATGAAGGAGACAATGCAGCGACTCCTCTCAAGTCAACCATGCCTTGCGATGGACGATATGCAAAAAGGTGACAATACGATGCAGGGATCAACACCCCCCCACAACAGTCGTTGCCAATGGCGATAGTCGCAGTGCCTTTTGCTACCGCAATTGCCGAACCTGATGACGAGCCACCTAATCGAATATTAGGCAGTATGGGATTTGTGAGCGTTGCTAGGAATGGGTTAAGCCCGCTAATACTCGTACCAAAATCATCTGACTGAGTTTTACCTAACAGCTTACAACCAGAATGCATCAATGTGGTCACCACGCTGGCATCGTTCTTAGCAGGTGCATGTCCATCAGACCATTCAGGAATGCCAATCCCTGTCACCAAGCCTTTAACACTCACACAATCGCCCACTACCAGTCGCTGACGAGACATAACCCCTGATGGGACATCTTGACGAATAGGTTTCAATGCTTTTAGAAAGTAACTCTCTTCTGACATCGTTGGCAACGATCCTTTTCTATCCAATATTCATAAGGTTATATCTAATTGTTCTTCCTTGCTCATTACAACGTTGTTTTTTGACACTGATCTAGCAGTTCCAATCGACTGGACTTAAATGACTTACTCGTGAAAAACTCTTCATTGATTTTTAGCTTTCTACTTTGTATCCAACTTTTTGCAGAAGATCCTTGTCCATAAGGGATTCTGTAGACATGGAAATGTTGATTTTGATGCTGATATATCAAGTTCGCCGCAACACGAAGTGGCTTGTAAGGTTCATTCAGATACAAACTAAAATCGCCAGAACAATCATTCACGATGTATGAGCCATTATCACTCCGTATAGCAATGTAAGGCTTGTTTGACTCGGTGTACGATGCCAAAGACCATATACCTGTTTTCTGAGTTAGCTTCAAAAACGGCAATGCTTGTGTTTCAGTTTCTGTCTGTACAGCGTCCAACACGTTGCTGACAGCCAATGCCACCTGTTCTTCACTGGGTTTAGCATGAACCACTCGTACGATGGGCGCAGCCGCCTCAGGGGGCGTTTCGTCAAACCATCCGGTTACAAATGACCAATCAAGCATTTTCACACTCAAGACCAATACGATAACGAGCGAAGACATCGCCATGGCTGGAAGCCAAAACTTTTGAGCCCAAATAAGCAACCCAGGCATTTTCATGCCAGACTTCCTGTCCAACTCCGTTTCCATCACTTCGTTGTCAGACAAAGCTCGACGCAGTTCACCCGCGAGCTTATTTTGCTCGGCAATCGCGCTTTCTTTTTGAAGAGCAAGGCGATTGCGTTCCTCTTTTAATAGTACGAGCTCACCTTCCAGTTGGGCCACCTTACGTGAGAAATCAGCGTTTGCATTTGTATTGACGCCAATACCCTGCCCTTTTCGAGCTTGGGTGAGTTGTACTTTAAGAAGTTGGTTTAAGGCTTCAAATTCGTCTCGCTCTTTCTTGGCGCGCAGGAGTTCTCGCTCTAACGCTAAAGAGCTCGCTCCACTAGCAGACACTGAAGCAGGAATCGATAAAGCGCTCTCACCTCGACCTTTAACGATATTGTCGTAGGCATGCCTAACAAGCTGCATCAATGCCTTCGACCCACCTTTGTCAGGATGAACTCGTGTTGAAAGCAGCTTATACCTTTGCTTCACTGTCGATTCAGTGTCACCCGGCTTGGTACCGAGTAGTTCATTAAACGTAGTCATTTCTAATTATTTGATTACTTTGATAAAGATTTATCGGCAGCGGCAGAGAAAACTTGAGTGTTTTAGGGGGAACCCTCAAGTGTTGCGATGAAATGCCAGCCTCTATTTGTCTCACTATTAAGATAGTAATTTCCCCATAGTTCTGCGCATTCAATTGATGAAGTTTTGTGCTTGGCCTCGTTTTTAATTATCAATATTGGCACATTTACTTAACAGAAATTATCAATTTCACCCACCTCAGAGTGAAAATTAATCCAACTCACGATTTTTCATTGCATTCGATTTTTTGTGATCTATGATGCTATCGACAATTTGACGTTCCGTTGAAGACAGCAGGAGAGAGATGGCCTTTGCCATCCGCCGAAGAAGTAAATCTTTCAGGCACTCATACCGTGCATTTGCACCTGAGTAAGGACTGTTGTTGGAGGAGCCTCTGGAGAGAGATAGGCACGACCTATCCGCCGAAGGAGCAAACTCAATTTACCCTCATTTCTTAATGAACGTATTTTTGAGTGAAACTCTCAGGCAAAAGGACAGAGGAGAAAACTGCACTATAGCTTGCGCTTTAGTGCTGCTTTGTGCAGCTATTCTCCTCCTTTTAATTTAAGCCCACACTTTCATTACTTTTCATTGAAAGCTTGGCATGAAAGGGGGAATCATGAACCATTCACTTTATAACTTTCTTCAAACCATCGACAATCTTGTCTGGGGTCCACCTCTACTGCTTTTGCTAGTAGGCACGGGGGTATATTTCACCTTCCGTCTTGGTGCAATTCAATTTTTTAAACTCCCTCTTGCACTCACGTACCTTTTCACCAAAGAAAAAGGCGTGAAAGACAAAGGTGATGTTTCTAGCTTCGCCGCATTGTGCACAGCCCTCTCTGCCACCATAGGCACCGGCAATATAGTTGGTGTGGCGACTGCAATAAAATTGGGTGGCCCAGGCGCTCTGTTTTGGATGTGGATGGCAGCCCTATTCGGCATGGCAACCAAATACGCAGAATGCCTACTTGCTGTGAAATATCGCGAACAGGATAAAAACGGCAACATGCTGGGTGGCCCTATGCTGTACCTTGAAAAAGGTGCAGGTCAAAAGTGGCTTGCTCGCCTTTTTGCTTTCTTCACAATTGGTGTTGCCTGCTTTGGTATCGGAACATTCCCTCAGGTGAATGCCATTGTTGACGCTGGATTTATCGCATTCAATGTCCCTCAACATGTCACTGCAATCGTACTCACTTTGTTAGTAGCAGCAGTCACCATTGGTGGCATTCGCTCGATCGCAGGCATCGCTAGCAAAATCATCCCCACAATGACAGTGGTTTATGTCACGGCTTGTGTCGGCATATTGTTTAATCACGCAAGCGCGATTCCTTCCGCAATCAGTTTGATTGTCGAATCTGCATTTACCAGCACAGCAGCAACGGGTGGCTTTGTTGGCGCAAGCATTATGTTAGCGATTCAATCAGGTGTTGCTCGCGGTGTGTTTTCAAACGAGTCAGGATTGGGTAGCGCCCCCATGGCTGCGGCATCTGCACAAACCAATTCATGTGTTCGCCAAGGTCTGATTTCAATGGTGGGTACCTTCCTAGACACCATTGTAATTTGTTCGATGACAGGTCTAGCTCTTGTACTGACAGGTGTATGGTCAATGGACATTGAAGGCGCACGCATGACCACTGAAGCCTTCTCACTTGGCCTTAACCAAGATTTTGGGCCTATCGTTGTCGCTATTGGCTTAATGTTCTTTGCGTTCACGACGATTTTGGGATGGAACTACTACGGTGAGCGTTGCGTCGTTTACTTATTTGGGCAACGTGCAGTCTTACCCTATAAGTTGGTGTTTGTTGCCTTAGTCTTGTCTGGTGCGTTCATCAAACTCGACATGATTTGGCTACTCGCTGACATCGTCAATGGCTTAATGGCGATTCCTAACCTTATCGGTTTGATCATGCTTCGCCATGTAGTCGCAGATGAAACCAATGCGTATTTCGAAATGTTAAAAACGAAGCTTTCCAATCAGCCAGACAAGTGTCCGCGTATCAATGTTTAGCAATAGGCTTTATCGCTAAGAGACTGCCTGAGTAAGATAGCTAGAAGATAAGCACAAAAAAAACAGCGCCCCAAGAGGCGCTGTTTTTTTTGATGCGATGACTGCTTCAAGCGAGCTTACGCAGTTTTAGCATTGAGCATGTCACTAAGACCGAGTTTTCCGAAGATAGCGTCATAGTGAGCGAAGTTAGGGATACGTGTGTGGTGTTGAACTTTCGTGCCCACTGCGACAAATTCATACCCCAAGGTACTCGTTGCCATCTTGTCCCATTCACCATCACCAAAGTAGACACGACGAGTGAAAATAGCGCCAGTATCTTGCTTGGCTCGGAATGCAGCCAATGCCATGATTTCACTGCGCGTCATCGCATCAGAACAAGATGCAAAGCTAACGCCGCTAACGTCAAACCCAGCCGCTTTCAACTTCATTCTCGCTGATTCTTCCCAGCCACCCGTCGCAATCGCTAAAATCACGTTCGGGTGAGATTTCATGTCATTAACAAATTTTATAGCGCCAGGCGTTGCCGCAAGTTCTGTGGCGTTACTGGCAATATATACACGCAATTTTTTCAGAAATAGTGTTTTCACTTCTCTTAGAATACGCATCCTTTCATGTCGCATTCCTTGTTGCTCAATCAGTTCTTCTAAAATACCGACGTCGGTGACATTGGTGAATGCCCCCCAATCATCGGTTAACTCTATACCCATCACTTCTTCAACCGCAGATCGGAAGCAATCGGAGTCAAAATCATAACTATCGATAAGCGTACCATCGACATCTAACATAAACAGGTTCATTAGCGCCTTTCCTCAAATCTTGTCATTACTCTACTCAAGGCTGATTTGATATCGCGCTTGGCATTTCCCAGACACGCAAACGAAACATTGTATTTACATACGCAGTCCA
The DNA here is from genome assembly GCF_050336585.1 of Enterovibrio makurazakiensis. Taxonomy (NCBI): domain Bacteria; kingdom Pseudomonadati; phylum Pseudomonadota; class Gammaproteobacteria; order Vibrionales; family Vibrionaceae; genus Enterovibrio; species Enterovibrio makurazakiensis. The sequence goes on along the minus strand of NZ_JAKJSE010000008.1, from coordinate 227,131 downwards.
TTGGCAACTCTAATATGCATATTTAGAGATAGTAGACTGTCTTGATACTCAGTGCACCCCGTATTGTAAATCACGAAAATAGACAATGACTTACGGTAAGAAAAAGAGTGAATGTGTACGACAAATTGTTGAAAACTGTGCGTTGTGTTTTTTGTATAAATGAGAGGCCGAATAGAACGCCATGACTATATAGAAGCGGATCAGAGGCAGCCCACTCAATCAACCTTTCAATAGCATATTGTTAACATAACAATGTTTGTATCTGATGTGACGAAAGTGACCAAATTATGGGCACCGTCTCGCTTATTGACTTTACTATCAGAACAGTTTGAACACACAACGCGCTGTGACAGAAAGAGAAGTAAAATTTGTTCGATAAAGTGTGCTTGTCAAGACTTGAAGATCACACGATATAGTGGTTTGATCTGCGCCCTTGCCAATCAGAGACACAATATAGTGTCTTTGGACAAGTTTCGCTCAACAAGTCGGCATTACTCTCGAGGTGCAATTTATAATGGCCAAAACCAAGTCAGCTTCTGAAATCGAACTTACTGGTGTTCTAGCAATTCCATACCAAGATACGTCCATGGAAATCTGGGACAGCAAGTACCGCTTAAAAAGCAAACACGGTGACGCAATCGACGAAACACTCGACGATACGTTCAAGCGTGTTGCTCGTGCTCTAGCTGATCTCGAAGAAAAATCGGTACAAGATAAATGGTATCAAGAATTTCTGTGGGCGCTTCGTCACGGTGCTATCCCAGCAGGACGTATCACGTCTAACGCTGGTGCTTTCGAGCACAAACCTGCGACATCAACGATCAACTGTACGGTAAGTGGCACCATTGAAGACTCAATGGATGACATTTTGGGTAAGGTGCACGAAGCGGGTCTAACGCTAAAAGCAGGTTGTGGTATTGGCTACGACTTCTCTACCCTTCGTCCACGCGGTGCATTCGTATCTGGTGCAGGCGCATACACGTCTGGCCCACTGTCGTTCATGGATATTTACGACAAGATGTGCTTTACCGTGTCGTCTGCTGGCGGACGTCGAGGTGCCCAAATGGGGACCATGGATATCCGTCACCCTGATGTGATGGAATTCATTCGCGCGAAGCGTGAAAACGGTCGTCTGCGCCAATTCAACTTGTCATTGCTGATCAACGAAGAATTCATCGAAGCCGTGAAGAATGACGGCGAATGGCAATTGATCTTCCCTGTGACTGAAAAAGAAGCACGCCAGGACAAAACAGACCTAAACAACGATGCAAGCATCGTATGGGCAGACTGGCCGAGCAGCGAAGGGTTTGTTGAAGACGAACTTGGCCGCATCGCATGTAAGATCTACCGCACTATGCCAGCACGTAATCTTTGGAACGTCATTATGACGTCAACTTACGACTACGCTGAGCCGGGCTTTATCTTGATCGACAAAGTGAACCAGATGAACAACAACTGGTTCTGCGAAGAAATTCGTGCGACAAACCCGTGTGGCGAGCAACCTCTCCCACCTTATGGCGCTTGTCTCCTAGGTTCAGTCAACCTAACCAAATTCGTTCGTGACCCATTCACTGAGAATGCGAAGTTCGATTGGGAAATGTACCGTAAGGTTGTAGCGACCTTCACGCGCATGCTGGACAACGTGGTTGAAATTAACCAATTGCCGCTTGCAAAACAACGTGAAGAGATCGAAACCAAACGTCGCCACGGTATGGGTTTCTTGGGCTTAGGCTCAACCCTAACCATGCTGCGTCACAAATACGGCAGCGCTGCGTCTATCGCATTCACTGAGCAAGTTTCTCAAGAAATGGCGATTACGGGTTGGGAACAAGCTGTTGCACTCGCTGAAGAGAAAGGCGTTGCACCTGTCATGGACCAAGAATTTGTTGTTACCGCAAAAATGCTACGTCTACGCCCAGAAATGGCGGCAGATGGCATTAAGATCGGCGACAAAGTGAAAGGTAAAGTACTTCACGCAAAATACAGCCGTTACATGCAGCAGATTGGCGACATTCGCCCTGATTTGATTGCAAAACTGGTAGAAAAAGGCGGTCGCTTTACCCACCACAGCTCTATCGCACCGACAGGAACCATCTCACTGTCTCTTGCGAATAATGCCAGTAATGGTATCGAGCCAAGCTTTGCTCACCACTACACGCGTAACGTAATTAAACCAGGCAAGAAATCGAAAGAAAGCGTTGATGTATTCAGCTTCGAATTGCTGGCTTATCGCGAACTGATCAACACCAAAGCAATGCCTTACAGCACGAAAGAAGACGAGCAATTGCCGGAGTATTTCATTACTGCTGATGACATTACGCCAAGTCAGCACGTTGAAGTTCAAGCTGCCGCGCAGCGTTGGATCGACTCTTCGATTTCGAAGACAGCTAACGTACCAACTGACTTCCCATTTGAGGACTTCAAAAACATCTACATGGATGCATACGACAAAGGCCTGAAAGGCTGTACGACCTTCCGCTTCAACCCAGAAGTATTCCAAGGCGTATTGGTGAAAGAAGAAGATCTTGAAAACACCACGTATGTATTCGCGTTAGAAGACGGTTCTACCTTCGAAGCGAAGGGCAACGAAAAGATTGAGTACGACGGTGAAATCCACTCGGCAGCGAACCTTTACGATGCGCTGAAAGAAGGCTACTACGGTAAGTTCTAATCACACCGGAATACAATTGTTGGGATGGCTTGAGATCAAGCCATCCACTATGAAAGAAGTAATTCGTTATGACACGTAAAATTGAAAGCAAAATTGTTTCATACAAAGTAAAGAGCAAAGACTCTGCTGACGTTGCGCCAGTTGCGCTTGTGCCAGAACTGCCAACCATCGAGACGATGCATGAAGAGATGCCGCGTCCAGAAATCTTGCTTGGCACCACTTACAAGCTAAAAACACCAGAGCATGTTTCTGAGCATTCGCTGTTTATCACGATCAACGATGTAGTTCTGAACGAAGGCACGGATCATGAGATTCGCCGCCCATTCGAGATCTTCATCAACAGCAAAAGCCTTGAGCACTACCAATGGATTGTGGCGCTAACACGCATCATTTCTGCGGTATTCCGTAAAGGTGGTGACTGCACTTTCTTGGTTGAAGAATTACGTTCAGTGTTCGATCCAAAGGGTGGCTACTGGAACAAAGGGAAATACGTACCATCACTGATTGCTGAAATCGGCAATGTGATTGAACAGCACCTAATGAAAATCGGCATGTTGCGTAACCCTGAAATGGATGAGCACCAAAAAGCATTTCTTGAAGCCAAGCGCGCTGAAAATGCGGCAAAAGAAGAAGTTAAGGAAGAAGAGCCTGTAAATACCGGCTTTCCACCCAGTGCGACCCTTTGCTACAAATGCCACAACAAAGCCGTGATTGTGAAAGACGGTTGCCAAACCTGTCTGAACTGCGGCGATTCTAAGTGCGGCTAATGCACCTAGTGTCATCATAGAAAAAGGCTTCCTTAGGAAGCCTTTTTGTTATCTGCCTATCTATACCCAAACAATCTGGAGATGCAGGATTCAGCGAGCATCTTCAGGTTGATTGGGTATATACGTTAATACGTTACTTCTTTTTTGGACTTCACTTCTGAAACGCCCTCTAATCCTGAACGCCCTGCATCTCAACTTGTTCGATTTTTTCGAATGATAGCGACGGAAATTTACGCTTTGTCATGCTCAACGTTTTGCTTATAGTGATCATCAATAAAGAAATCAGTATTTTATAAAGAATTTACGGAGCGTCTAATGGCAAGTGTTTTAGTTTTGAAATCGAGCATTCTCGGCGAGTTTTCATCATCGACAAAACTGATCGACGGGGTAATTGAACAGTTCGGTAATGACCATTTCGTTATCGATCGCGACTTAGCTGCTCACCCTGTGCCTATGCTCGATGGTGAAATAATGGCTGGCTTGCGTGGCGCGGAAAACCCAACGCAGCGACAACAAGACGCACTGGCATTATCCGACCAATTGATCAATGAAATCCAAGCCTGTGATACCTTGTTAATCGCAGCGCCCATGTACAATTTCAACATTCCAACCCAACTTAAAAACTGGTTCGATCTTATCGCGCGAGCAGGCGTCACTTTCACCTACACAGAACAAGGCCCTAAAGGCCTACTAACCGGAAAGAAAGCCATTGTTGTTACCACACGTGGTGGTTTACACAAAGACACACCGAAAGACCATATCACCAACTATCTGATTACTTTATTGAATTTTTTTGGCATTAGTGACATTGAGTTTGTTTACAGTGAAGCGCTTGCGATGGGTGAAGCCTCTGCTGCGGCATCATTGGAACAAGCATCAAACGAACTTTCCGATCGGATGTCTTTAACTTCATAGATTGCCAACGTCAAAGCGCTGCAGACTCATCTCTTTGCGCTTTGCTTTATCTGTTTTGGGCGTTTAATCGCCCTTTTTTTCATCGGTCCGAAGAACGAATATCGATCTCCCTCTCAGCCTGATACAACCGTCATTTTCTTTTATCTAAAAATCCCGTTTCATGACGCATCTAACATTCCTTCATTTGGAGTTATAAGTGATTAAAAGCAATCCATTTTTGGGTAAAGATTCTGACCGTGCAGAAATTTGGGACATGCTAGTCGCCAAAGATATTAAGGCTTACACCCAAGCGGACTGGTCAATGGTTGAGAACGATTTTCTAGAACAAGAATTTTTCGCTGTTAACGCTGGGTTTGACCAAGACCCAGGAAACTGGAACCTTGCCTTCTCTCGATTCGATGATTACCGCGATTCATGGTTAGAAGCGGCAAGAGCCAGTCTTGATACTGAATATGCAGAACCGCTCGAAGACGCCATTCACACGCTGACCACACTTGAACAAATCGAAGTGAAAGACGGCAAAGCGATCGCACGTAAGCAGTTCGATGGCACCATACAGGTTGTCGGAAAAGAACCTGAAATCCTAAAATGGCAAACGCTTTATTATCTAAAACAAACGCCATCAGGTTGGAAGATTGTCGGTTTCACTGGCTACCTGCCCTATACTGCGTAAATACTGATATAGCCAAACCGCCTGAAGATACAGGACTCAGAAAGCTTTACTGACGTCATTATCAATACCTCAGTAAAGCTCGCCCTCAGTGAGGGCGTCAGGTTGATTGGGTATAAACAGGCATAAAAAAACGGGCTAACATCGCCCGTTTTTTATCGCCTACGCATCACTCCACTGAATGCTCTCAACCACATAAAGCAGCCACTAGCTCAGTTAAAAATCCATTTGTAAGTAAATGGTGTTGTAGTTGCTGCCGCCTTTTATTCGTCCAAACTGGCTGGCTTTCTCAAAGATGGCTGAGCGGTGATGAATGGAATATCCAAGCCAGAGGTTGTTCCAACTCTTTTTGCCAATCAAGTCACCTACATTCACATCCACGGAAAAATCTAAGTAGTTAAGAAGATGGCTGGGTTCATACCCTTTGCGCTCCATCTCCGATCTTTCCACATGAGTTATGTTATTCACATAGGACAGACCTTCTGCCACACCAAATCGCCACGTTGTTGGCCAATCAAACGTGTAATAGGCCTTTATCGCCATGACGTATTCAGGCGACGAAGCCTGTACTTCCGAACTCCAGTGCCAAACGATGCCTGGGGTAAGATAAATATCCAAAGGAATGCCAAACAAAGAATCACTGAGTGGATGCCCATAGAAGAAGGATGTCAGGGTGTTTCCATACGGGTCTTTTTGTGAATCACCCGCAATAATCTCACCAATGTTTGATGGCGTCGCCCAACCTTGTGCCAATCGCCAATAGGGTCTTGTTGATATCTCTTTCTTTCCGTGGCGTTTATTGTCATTGAAAAAGCCAAAGCCCGCGTACACTTCGCCCTGCCAATCCGTATCAATAGTCGAAGCGTGGCGAACATTCTCATCGAAATAAGTCGCATAAGCCGCCCCGACCAAATACAGGTTCGAATACACGTGATATCGTGCGCTCATACCCGCTTTGACATCAACTCCAGCACCAATATGCTCGCCTTCATTTCTATATTCTGACAGCCCGTAATAGAAACTGTTAAAGTCAGCGCCTTTATAGCGCGCAGACACCATTGCTTCGATATCGGCATTATCCGTCGACAATTGCTTTCCAAGTTTGGCAATACCATGAAAACGCGAGTCTTTATCTGATAGCACGTCGATATCTGCATACCAACCATCACCTAACTGACGTGTGAGTTGGAAGCCAAAATCACCGGTATCACCACCAACATCGTTCTGAACAGCGGTGGGTAAATCGATGAAACGCATACGAAGGATTGCATTCGCTCGCCAATCACCATCTTCCCACAAACGGATACCACCCTCTGTACCTCTAATAAAAAAAGCTTCATCTTCATAAAACATCATCGGCACAAAGCTAGATACATTCGCACTTCCGCCTTCAGTATAAGGAACCCCCGCGGTTCTTACTGTTGCAGCAATGCCCCAGTCTTCACTTCGTTTTAATCGCAGAGAGTCAACACTTTCGGTCGGTGAGGATTCGGATACAGCAAGAATAGGCGTATTTTGAACGTCAGTATCACCCCAACTAAGCGGCGCAAGTATGGCAGTAGCGAAAGCAACAGATTTAGATAAGCTCGGCATTAGAAAACAGAACGATAATTTCACATTGGCTCTATTGTAACCTAACTCAGTTTATTTTCCGGACAGAGAGGTCGAAAAAAGAGTGGAAAAGCAATTACTTTGCCCACCCTTTCCCTTTTGCGACTAGTGTTCTCGCGCCGTTAACACGAAGAGATCGACATGCCCAATGAGAGCAGGGTTGATGGGGCGTATGGGGTTCGCGTTATGCCACACTGCGTGATCGTCAAGCAATGCGACGTCCCCATCATTCATTGCCAATGAAAAAAAGGGCTCTTGCGTTTTGTCTTTATAGACAAGAATTTCGCCTCCTTGCACATTTTGGCGATGGATCGCCGCAATCGCAATATGGTCAAACCCATCCTGATGGACACCTTCCGGTGACACTGGCGTCATGTCGCTAAGTGTAATCACACGCATCTGATGTATCTCAATATCTTGGTGGTCATCCAATTCATTGTTGTCTTTGAACAATCGGCACAGCTCAAAAAAACCTTCTGAGTGAAGCACGTTGTCGGATAGATCTTCAAATTGGCGAACAATTCCACCTTGATGCTGATTAATTGACTTACTTTGCACAAAGGTATGCTGCGGCATGTGGCGCACAGAACCGTCATGACATTGCACAATGGAATAGCGTCTTAGTCTGTATTGACCATCGGCGTACGGGGTAGTTGGCAAATGCTCAAAGGTTGGTTCTAATTCTCGTACCGCTTGGTCGCTGATATGACATAGCTGCATGAGATAGTCTGGATGATACATGATACGTCCTCCATTTCGATTGAACGTCATGTGTTTCGGATAAGAAGCACACGACAACAGTCTTCACATAAAGTTAACGCCACCGCATCAGTTTTGACAAATTTACACAGAGTGATTAATTAATCGATATGGGATATACGCACAGATAAACTATACATATAACAAATGTCAGAATAATAATTTGCGTAATTTGATCTGAGCCTCGTGTAAAAACACAGATTGAGAACTTCACCTCGAACCTCGTCCTTCCATTCAGCTAACATTCATCTTCAGTCGATATGATGAAGTTGTAGTCACTCACAGGACGCTAACCGAGTGACCCTCAACCAACAGAGGTATTTAGATGGGAAGAATGTTTAAAGCGCTGATTATCGTTCCTATTTTGGTGATTCGTGTACCTGCTTACGCAGAGCAACTCGACGTAAAAACACCCGAAATTAGCCAGAGCATTTCATATCAGCAGCCACAAGCAAGTCACGAAGCGAGCCTTTCAGAGCTATTTTCTATTCCTTCATTCCGTGCCCAAGCCATCGCACAACCACATGCCGATTTAACCAAGCTTTATGCCGCAGCCCCAGCTGCTCAGGCAGAACTAGAACAACTTGCCAGCGACATTGCCAAACAAAGTAACGGCAACGTGTTATCCGCTGGATTGAAAGGACTGGATCGCGCAACCGAAAAGGTCGATAAAGAACTCGATGGTGATGTATCACGCCTCACTGACATCGTTCGAATCACCGTGGAAACGGACTCAATAGAAGATTTGAATATCGCTTATGAGCAATTAGCTGCGTCAGCGAAAACAATGGAAGTCATCAATCGTTTCCATACTCCTCGCCCATCTGGATATCGAGATATTAAAGTCTTGGTGGCTTTGCCAGAAAGCAAACTGATTGCTGAAGTTCAACTTCACTTAAAAGCCATTTCTGCGGTTAAAAATGGTAAGGAGCATGAGAACTACGAGCAGATACAAACCATCGAGCGCAATGCGACGTTGAATGCTCGTGATTTGAGCCAATATGAAGTGGCAAAAATTGAAAAGCTACGAAAAGAGTCTCGTGCCTTGTATGACCATGCATGGCAAGGTTATGAACCGTACGGTATTGCCATTTAGTGCATTTCAAAAACTATAAGGGCGCACTCTGCGCCCTAATTTTTTTTGCATGTTAATGCTTTACGCTTTCAACAGTCGAAATCACTGCTTCCTATTCCGTGCTTTCAGCGCTAAGGCTAAACTCAGTCACTGTCACTTGCTCACCAACCATTTCAACAAAACTTTGAGCTGGAATACTTTTCCACTCATGTCTGTCTAGCTCAAACGGCTCAGATGCAAGTACAACACCGCTGTCGACGCTTTTATAAAACATGGTTGGTGGCGTACCGAACGAGGCGTAACGCAAAGCCCAGTATTGATGACCATCGCTGATACACAATGCCGCCTTGAAAGGCTGATCATTAATGCCCTTATTACCCATCTCTACTTCAATCATGCTAATCACTCGTCTTAATGCCAATTTGGGGTTTTGATCTAACCCGTGCTGCATTAAAAGGAGGAATATCAGCTCACTATCTGTTGTACCTTTGCGCTTTAAATAACAAGGCTCATCGAGTTGTCGCTCAAGTTGATAACGAACTCTTTCGAACTCTGGGATTTGCCCATTGTGCATAAAGAGCCAATTTTTTACGTTGAACGGATGGCAATTCTCTCGAGATGTATTTGCGCCAGTCGATGCTCTAACATGCGCCATGAATCGGTGTGAACGAGTATGTTCTGCGAGAGACCGTAAGTTAGCATCAGACCAAGCGGGAAGCACTTCGCGATAAAGCGCAGGCGTTGGCTTTTCACCGTACCAAGCCGCACCAAAACCGTCAGCGTTTACTGCTGTCACCGCTTTTGACGCTTCCATGCTTTGCATCACCAACGAATGATTAGGCTGATGTAGCATTTCATCCAGAAAACACGGTTTACCTTGGTACGCCAGCCATCTACACACGACAATTACTCCTTGATTATCATATCAGTAGTATGACGCAATCTCGGTTTATTGCAGTGCGACGTGCCACAAAAGCACGAAACGCGGCTCAGCCAGGATGACCATCAACGCGCGCTTTCAACAGCATCGGTCCAAAGCACATCACAAAGCCACCGAATGCAACGGTCCACCCTATTCCCGCTACAATGACCCATGTTTGCAAATACTCAGACCAAAGTATCGCACCCACCACCCGCACTAACGTGGCGAACACCAATGCCAAATACGCGAATCTGAACTTGGGTCCTTTATAAATCGCTCGACCTGTATGACCCATGCTCACCCGAGCAATCATTGCCAGTATGACGCCGGCTAAAGCCCCCATAGCGAACAAATGAATCAAGGAGTGAGAAATCCAAGGGTTGCTGACAAAAATGGCCTTTGCAATTAAGCCGACAGGAAGCGCCAAATAAAACAAATGCAGTGACCACACTAAAGGCTCACCCATCGACTTCAACCCCTGCCAGCGATAAAGACGATAAGCCTGCGCTAAACCAGCGATACCCATCAACACAGCACTGACCAATACTGGAAGCAAAGGGAAGAAGCTCATTACCGCCAACATCAGCAGTGGAAGGATCGCCACAACATCGAGCCACAACATCGGTTTTGGCGGCTCAAGTTGAAAACGCTTCGCAGTGAAAAATGGGATCACTCGACCACCCATCACAGAGATCAATATCATGAACCACCACAACATCGCCTGCCACAGTGCACTGGATGAAAACGGCGGCATGCCTTTGACTGTCGCGTAGCTTGCCAAATTAGCGCTTGCAGCCACAAGTAACATAGGAATGAAGAACAGGTTACGCCAACGCTTAGTGACGATTACTCGATAACCCACTTCCCAGCCCGTCATTGCAAGGAATGCGGTATCCACAATCGCTATCACTGACAAAGGCGTATCAGTCCAAAACAGGATTCTCGCTGCTAACCAAAGCATGACAATAAACGCGAGCTTGACTCCCGACGTGCCTTTTACGCCCGTCCACGTTTGTACTGCTGTCAGTAAAAAGCCGGCAACAACGGCCATCGCGACACCAAACAACATCTCATGAGCATGCCACCACATAGTCGGAACACTTAGTGGTGATGGACTGCCGCTCGTAAATAGCCACACCCATACCGCGATGGAAAACATAGCGTAAATACCTGATACAAGAAAGAAGGGTCTAAAACCGAGACGAAGGACGGGTGGAATCTGTTCTTCTTTTTGTTTATCGACGATATTGAGCATCATAGCATTCACCTAAAAGATGGAATCTTAAAACATGCATTATTTTTACATGTTTAAGATGAATTGAAAAGAAGACTCTGGATGTAACTGACGAATCGTCGATCCAACCAGAGAAATTTCATATGTCGGAAAACAAAAAAGCCAGCAGATGCTGGCTTTTGGAAGTGAGAGTACGTTTAGTTATCTGACTTGGGATCAAGCGCATCTTGCAGCGCATCACCCAAAAAGTTAAATGCCATCACAGTCACCAATATTGCAATACCTGGGTAAATGGCCAAACCCGGAGACTGCCAAATAACCTCCTGAGCATTTTGCAGCATGTTGCCCCAAGAAGGCATTGGTGGCTGAATGCCAAGCCCTAGGAACGATAATGCACTTTCCAGCAATATTACCCCACCCAATGCCATCGTGGTCGCAATGATCACGGGTGACAGAACGTTTGGAAGCACGTGGCGGCGAATAATACGCCATGGTGATGCACCATAGCCCACAGCGGCTTTTACATAGTCGCGCTCTCGAAGCGACAGCGTACCCGAGCGAACCAAACGCGCGGTGGTTGGCCAACCAAACAAAGCCACAATAACGATGATGCGAATGAAGCTTGCATTCTCGCCTTGCGCCCAGCTTTCAGGCAAACCGAGTTTACTCAAATCTACAGCTGCCATGACGATCATCAGAGGCAGTGTAGGCAGAGACAGCGTGAAATCAGCAATACGCATTAATACCGCATCCAACTTTCCGCCGAAGTAACCTGCAAACACACCTACCAATGTACCCAGAACCGCGGTCATGAGTGCTGCAACCGCGCCCACAGACAACGACACTTGACCGCCGTAAAGCAAGCGAAGGAAGACATCTCGCCCAAGCTCATCAGCACCCAACCAGTGCGTGTCACTCGCGGGTTCAAAACGCGCAAAGAAGTCTACTTCAAATGGGTCATGCCCAAACCAACTCGCAAGCAGTGGCGCACTAAAGCAAAGAATGGCGAATAGCAGAATAAATACACCACTGACCAGACCGGCTTTGTGCTTACAAAAGCGATGCCACACTAAAACCCATGGTGAAGATGCTTGGCGCTTTGGCGCTGCTACCGGAGCAGCATTTGTCATGTCTTGTGTCATGCTGAAGCTCCTTTTGTCAGACTGATTCGTGGGTCCAATTTCGCGTAAGCAATATCTGCCAACAAATTACCCAATAGCGCGGTAAAGGTAATCACCATCAAACCAAGCAATGCAAGATTGTAGTCATTGCCCATGATGGCATCGAAGATTAGCTTGCCCATTCCCGGCCATGCGAACACGGTTTCGGTGATAAGTGCACCCGACAACAAAAAGCCAATATCCAACGCGATAATGGTGACCAAAGGGATCATGGCGTTACGCAACGCATGACGGAAAATAACACGCGTTCTTGACGCCCCTTTTGCTACCGCAGTTCGAATGTAGTCCTGACGCATCACCTCTAGCATGGTGCCACGAACGTAACGAGAATGGCTTGCCACGTTCAATACGGTCAGCGAAATAACAGGAAGAATAAGGTGTTTAATTTCAATCCAAAAACCGCCACCTTCCGCTTCTCCGGTTCCGCCTGCTGGTAACCAACCTAGTGTCACAGAGAATACGAGGATCAGCATCAAAGCCAACCAAAACGCTGGCGTTGAAAAGCCAACAAACGCACCAAAACTGATGACGTAATCCGCCCAAGTGCGGTGTTTCAATGCTGCGATGACACCAACAGGTATCGCGATAACCAGTGAAAGAACCGTCGCAATACCAACCAGTTTCACGGTGTTCCAAACCGCCGGAATGAGAACATCTTCTGCGGGTTGATAATACAAACGAGAGTATCCGAAATCCCCCTGCACTGCTGCCACCAGCCAGTTCCAATACCGTTGAACCAACGGCTGATCCAAACCTTGCAGTGCTTTAAGCATGGCAACATCTTCCGCTGTCATGTTCGGATCAGACGTTGCCATTAAATCAATCGGGTCTCCAGGCATCAGACCAATAAGTGCGTAAGAAACAAATGAGACCAAAAACAGAACAAATACGCTTTGTAATGCCCGGCCAATAACGAACTGCATCATACCGTGGCCTCCTTGCAATCAAACTTTTTTGCATCTATCACTTCACTCGGAAAGTGACACGCAACAATGTGTTTGCTGTCTCCGCCGTATAGCGACGCGATAGGTGCTTCTGTTTTGCACTTGTCTGTCGCTTTCGCACAGCGAGGGTGAAACGCACAACCACTAGGTGGATCGATTGGGCTTGGCACATCACCTTGCAGTGATAAGCCTTTGCGTCGTTTTCCTCTGCCCACTTCTGGTACTGCCGCTAATAAGGCTTGGCTGTAGGGGTGAGCGGGATTAGCAAAAAATGCATCGCGCGGCGCTTGCTCAACAATCTGGCCTAGGTACATCACCACAATGGTATCGGCAAGATAATCGACCACCGCCATGTCATGGCTAATGAAGAAAAAAGAAAGGTTTCGTTCGCGCTGCAATTCTGCAAACAAGTTGAGGACTTGGCTTTGCACCGATACATCGAGCGCTGAAAGAGGCTCATCCGCGATAATCAATTGAGGCTCAAGTACCAATGCACGAGCAATACAAATGCGCTGACGTTGACCACCAGAGAACTCATGCGGGTAACGATCTAAAGCATCTTCGCTGAGCCCTACCGCGATGAGAGCATCAATGACCTTTGCCTTACGTGATGCCTTGTCTCCAACGTTATAAACCTCAAGCGGTTCGCCCACCAGCTCAGAAACAGGTAAGCGAGGGTTTAGGGCTGAGTATGGGTCTTGAAACACCAAACCTAGCTTACGTCGAAGCGCTTTGAGGTCGTCGCCTTTTAGATCTGCGGTTTTAATACCGGCTAACTCTACGGTCCCTTCCACAGGGTGTTCGAGTAACGCCACCATGCGCCCTAGCGTTGATTTTCCGCAACCAGACTCACCTACAATTGCAATGGTTTCCCCTTCATCTAATGAAAGGGAAATCTTGTTTACGGCTTTCAACTCTTGCGCAGGTTTCCCAAACCACCCTTTTTGTCCAATGGGGTAGCGCTGACAGACATTGTCTAATTTTAATAATGTCATAAGTCCGTCCTTAGATATGGTGACACGCAACGGTGTGCACGGCACTTAATTCAACTGTTTCAGGCATGGTAGATACGCACGTTGGCGTTGCTTTACCGCAGCGATCTGCAAACGGGCATCCATTGCCTCGCAGATCAAGAGGTGGCACTGCTCCAGGAATCGCTGGCAACACATCACGTGCTCCACCAATTTTAGGTAACGTTGCCAATAAGCCTTGGGTATACGGGTGTTGCGGGTTTGCAAATAGCTCTTCAGCTGTCGCTTGTTCTACAATACGCCCTGCATACATCACGATAACGCGCTCTGCGAGCTGCGAAACAACGCCTAAGTTGTGGCTGATGAACTGAACCGCTGTACCTGTGGTATCGCGCAGTTCTTCGAGCAAATCGAGAACCTGCGCTTGTACCGTCACATCCAATGCCGTTGTCGGTTCATCGGCGATGATCAGCTCCGGTTCACATGCCAGTGCCATGGCAATCATTACACGCTGTCGCATCCCACCGGAGAGTTCATGTGGGTAGGCTTTTGCGCGTCGAACCGGATCAGGGATATGCACCCTTTCCAGCATTTCTATCGCACGTTCTTTTGATTCGGCTTGATTACTACCACGGTGAAGCTCAAACATTTCGGCGATTTGATCGCCGACAGTCACAACAGGATTCAGCGCTGTCATCGGCTCTTGGAAAATCATGGCGATGCCTTCACCGCGTACTTTTTGCCAATCCGCATCACTGTTGTTGAGAAGGTTTTCACCACGGAAAACCACCTCACCACTGGCTTTCATGACATTGGGTTGAAGCCCCATCAAGGTAAGTGCAGCAAGGCTCTTACCACAACCTGACTCTCCCACAACACCAAGAATCTCGCCTTTCTTAATATGAAAGCTGATATCGTTAACCGCTGGGTAGCCTTTAAAGGCTACCCGCAGACGACGAACATCCAATATCGTCTGTTCCATTGACGGCTCCTACTTCTTAGTGGTGTACCACTCTTCAACCCAGTTAGTTGACGGGTACATGTGGCCCGTCGGCGTCACACCTTCTAGCCATTTCGGCATCACAAAGCTATCTGCTCGGAAATACAATGGCAGCGCTGGCAAATCTTCCGCGTAAATGTTCTGAATCTCATGGAAGATCTTCTTACGCTTTTCAGTATCCAGTTCCGCTTCAACTTTGTTCAGCAGTTCATCCATCGCTGGGTTCTTGTAGCCAATGTAGTTTTGGCCAGACCAACCATTCTCTTCCGTTGGGATGTTGGTTGAAAGTAGCGTGGTACGCGGAGGGCTTTCTGGTGATGAATACCAAGCAAACATTGCAAGGCCTTTGTGCTTACGTTTGTTCAACGTTTCACCAAAGTACACGCGTGCTGGCTGGTTATTGATGTTCACCTTCACACCAATCTGTTTCCACTGTGATTGCAGCACTTGCTGTACCAACTCACGGGTTTTGTTGCCCGCCGTTGTCATCAGTTCAATTTGGAGTTCGTTACCATCGCCATCAACCATGACACCGTTCTTCAGGGTATAGCCAGCATCAATAAGCAATTGCTTGGCTTTTTCTGGGTTGTATTCGTAACGCTTGACATCAGCAAAGAACGTCGTATCACGCGGGCTCACGTTGGTATCGGCAACGGGCTGTTTGCCCGCAAACAATTTATCAACTAGCTGTTGGCGATTTGCGCCGTAAAGCAGCGCTTGACGCACTTCTTTTTTAGCAAGATGCGGGTTGTCCATTGTTGTGTCTAGGTGCTCGTAAAGCAGACCCGGCTCATAGTGAACGTTGAATTTATTGCCGTGGCGTTTTTCTAGTTGCAGCACTTGATCAAGAGAAAGGCCAAGTTCGCCCGGTAAATAGTCAACTGAACCAGAAAGTAAGTGGGCTTCAAGCGCTGACGTATTTTCAACGGCTTTAAAGATAAGCTCATCAATGACGGGTGATTTACCTTTCCAGTGCGGGTTTTGTTCTGCAGTAATAAAGCTGCCCGGATTTACTTTGGCGATGACAAATGGGCCGTAGTAAAGACCAGGATTCGTAGGCTCTGTCGCGTACTTGGTCGTTTTCGAGTAGCTGGTTGGGTCACTCTCATATAGCTCGCCTTCCACGTGGGCAGGCATGGGTGTTGGAATAAAGGTGTTGTACTTAAACGTAATCTTGTTCAGGTACACTTCGAAATTTTTGTCATCAAGCAGAACCAGTTTTTCCATGGTTTTTGCTTCTTGCAACCCCGGATTACCGACACGCTCGTCCGTTTCAATGTCGTAACCCAGCTTAATGTCTTTACTGGTGACTGGAACGCCATCGCCCCAGAAAAGATCGTCAGGAATTGTGACGGTCATTTTGATGCCTTCACTTCCATCATCTAGCTTTATACGTTCCGCTAGACCATTTTCAAAACTTGGCACTTCCACACAGGCGTTACATTGTAACAGCCAGTCTTTACCATAAATGACGGTGCCGCGATGCGCCGTGCTAAGAATATAAGAAGCTGCAACGTTTGATACGAGAATAGGGTGCAAGCCTTCAGGGTATTGAGACATACCGATTTTCAGGGTTTCAGCGCTTGCTGATGCAGCCGAAAGCGCAAGAGGTGCTGCCATCGCCAATGCGAGGATTGTTTTCTTCATTTTATCAGTTCCTTTGTATGCAGCTGGGGAAATTCCGTTACCCAAATATCATGCGCAATTAAGGTGGTTTCATTAGCCCCAAAACTAAATGCAGTTGAAAATTGCGCATATGCCTTCAATGTTAAACATATGTTTCGATTATTGTCGACTGCACATTGTTTACAATTCATGCAGAAAGAACAAATAAATCACGAAAATGCCCGAACAGGTCGCATTTAAACATTTTTAACAATTTAAATACTTACAGCTCAATTGGTTACACCAATAAACATCAAGCATCACAATGGCAATGCTAATTTTATGGGTAATCATGCGGTATGTTTATGAAGGGAGAGCATGTGAGGGTAGAGACACATACAGATGGTCGCTTACAAGCCATTAAATTGTCTAGGGTTAACGTGAGATCCGCACAATTCCTCGACGACCCAAACCATCGCCCCCAGTGAATAGTTAGGCACTAATAGATTGAGAAGTGGACGACGTATTCCGCGACCTCAATATGGCAGGCTATCGTCGACGGGAGTTAAAACGGGACGATAGCGTGTGGTTTAAACATCCAGAGTTGGCATGGCAGCCGGTTTTTCGCCTTTAACCACCACACGATGAAGTTTACGTGGCTTATCACCATAATCCGTGACAGCGAAATGTTGGGTGCAGCGGTTATCCCAAATAGCGACACTCCCTGCTTCCCAGGTAAATCGAACCTGAAACGCCTCCTCACGACTCAGAGAAAATAGTGAAGACAGCAAATTATCCCCGTCTTTGCCGTTTTTTTCACTGAGAGCGTTTATTTCTACACATTCCAAATCGAGGTTATCAATGTACTGGCAAAACTGTTCGTTAATGTAAAGACTGGGGTGATCTGTTTCTGGATGACGAACGACCAATGGGTGTTGTACCCCATTCATTTTGCCAGCTATCTGCGCAACTTTACTTTCGCCCTTCGCGTTGGTTTTATCAAACCGACTACCGGCAAAACCGTGAACAGCATGAGTTGCCGTTAGTCCCTGCAAAGATTGTTTCATTGCGTTAGGTAAGGATTGATATACCGCTTCCATTGACGTCCAAATTGTATCCCCTCCCTCATCAGGAAGATGTTGAGCGCAAAGCACTGAGCATTTTGGCGGCGCTTTTTGCCATGTCATGTCCGTATGCCAATAGCTCTTCCCTGGCGGATTACCCGGCGTCGTTTCAATCACACTCACTTGTGGGAAGCCATCAACATGGGGGAAAAATGGATGCGGCGCTTCCAACTCGCCAAACCGACGAGCAAGTGCGAGTTGTTCATCAGGAGAAAGATACTGATCTCTGAAAAACACCACTTTGTCGTTCAAAAATGCCTGATATATCTGTGCAAAATCGTCGTCGCTGCACGATGCAAGCGCGACACCATCAATGATGGCGCCAATATGGGGAGTGAGTGGCGTGATTGTTAGCATCTGTCCTTCCAAATGATTGAGCAGGTTGTCGACGTATTAGAACGGGCAAAGCGTCTTTATCGTTCATCATACACCTTAGCAACTCAACAAAACGTCAGTGTGCTCCTTAGATCAACCCATCACACAATATTGTAAGTCGTTGGACGCCAAATCCCCCACTCGTTGGCATAGGGTGCTATCGACCTATTTTCCTTTCCTCCGCAAGATTTCTCTTTTGATTTGCGGTAACATCGCCTCGTCTTTCAAACCCTTGGATACCGCCGTGGCACACACCAACGAACCGACTTTTTTCTTCTTTGATTATGAAACTTTTGGCATCAGTCCAGCACTTGATCGCCCCTGCCAATTTGCAGGAGTAAGGACAGACAAAGACTTCAATATCATTGGTGAACCCTTGGTGATCTACTGTCAGCCACCGAATGACTACCTTCCTCAACCTGAAGCGTGTCTAATCACGGGGATAACACCACAAACAGCGGTAAGTCGTGGCCTTCCTGAACCAGAGTTCATTGCGAAGATCCATGAGCAGTTTTCTCAGCCAGGAACCTGCTCCGTTGGCTATAACAATATACGGTTTGATGATGAAGTTTCTCGTTATACCTTGTATCGCAACTTCTTTGACCCGTATGGCTGGAGCTGGCAAAACGGGAATTCAAGATGGGATCTCTTAGATGCCATGCGCGCAGCATATGCGCTTCGTCCAGACGGTATTGAGTGGCCCGAGAACCAAGAGGGGTTTACCAGCTTTAAACTGGAACACTTGTCGGTCGCTAATGGTATTGAACACGCCAATGCGCATGACGCGATGGCAGACGTGATTGCTACTATCGAAATGGCGAAAAAATTCAAGCAAGCCCAGCCTCGCTTATTTGATTACCTATATACGCACCGCAATAAGAACAAGCTGACCGCACTAATTGATATTGTTGCCATGAAACCATTGGTTCATGTATCTGGCATGTTCGGCACAGAGCGCGGTAACACAAGCTGGGTTGTGCCTGTTGCTTGGCACCCAGACAACAAGAATGCGGTTATTGCTGTCGATTTAGCGTTAGACCCTACCCCTTTATTTGATCTCGATGCCGATGCCCTGCGCGAGCGTCTTTACACCAAACGCGCTGACCTCGCCCATGATGAACTTCCAGCCCCTATAAAGCTCATTCATATCAATAAATGCCCAGTGCTTGCTGAAGCTAAGACCTTGCGACCTGAAGATGCAGAAAGGCTAGGTATCGATCGTCAGTTCTGCTTGGAAAATCTCAAAAAACTTCAAGCCCATCCAGAGGTTCGAGAGAAACTGGTCGCGCTATATGCGGAGAAGCCAGAATATGCGACCTCCAATAATGTAGATGCCGAGTTATACAATGGCTTTTTCTCACCGTCTGATCGCTCTACCATGGATATCATTCGTCAAACTAAGCCTGAAAACCTTGCCGCGCTTGATATTAAAGTGTCAGACCAACGTATTAAGCCGTTGTTATTCCGTTATCGTGCTCGAAACTTCTCATGGACGCTAACCGATAGCGAACAGAAAAACTGGCACCTTCATCGTCGTGATTATTTCGAAACTCACTTGCCCGAATATATGACGCGGTTAGAAGATCTAGTGGAAGAACATCAAAGCGATGAAAAAAAATTGTCCATCCTTAAGTCCGTTTATCATTACGTTGAATCGCTTGTATCTTAGTGTTTATCACTGACTTTCCCTAAATACCGTGTGATGTGCGCTATACACCCCTGAATAAACAGGGGTGTTACGGTTGAAATTCTGTGATTTGAGTCCACACTTTTCTTATAAGAGATAGTGATATGGATGATTAAATGGTCACGAAAGTTAACAGTCGATGCTACCGATTTTCTGACGTCGATTTCGAGCCTGAAAGCCGCTCCTTGTATTGGCAAGACAGCTCTGTGACAACACTCACCTATGAAGAATGTCGGTTGCTGGAAATGCTTTGTTATCATGCGGGGGAGGTGCTATCTGCTCGCGTGCTCTATGCATCCACTTCTCTGCCTGATTCTTCATTTTCTCAGCATCAAAGCAGTCTGTGCTCACTGCTATCTAAGTCATATCGACAAGGCGAAAAAGCACTTCCGTTAGATGTGGTTGGTGATCATGGTTATCGCGTCTCTTTGCCTCAAAAGACCTACCAACGCCAGGCGATGCCTGCGCCGGATCCATCCGTGCCAGATCCGCTCGATGTTCACATTGACGAACCTGTGATTGATAACATCGGTACCAATCGCCACATTCTTCCTATTATCGCTGTCACATTAATATCGCTCTTAACGGTGGCCGCTGCATTTGCCTACTTTATGTAACACGAACACATTTGCCTAACTAATGTGCAATAGTGGGAATAACCTCGCATTGAACAAGATTTTCATAGCCAGCTCAGTTTAAAATAGCATTACGTTCAACCTTGCTGGCTTTTCTCCGTGAAACATCTTCTTGGCTTTGTCCTCATTGCCGTTTACTACCTGATTGGTAGTTTGTTGACTCAGCTGTTACATCTTCCTATACCCAGCAGCATCGTAAGCATGCTGTTACTTTTTGTGAGCCTCACAACTGGCATAGTACCCGCTCGCTGGGTTAAAGATTCCTGTACATTGCTCATCACCATCATGCCGCTGTTTTTCATTCCAGCCAGCATGGGATTAATGAACCATTTCCATTTTCTCATCAGCGATTCAATTCCACTACTCAGTGCCACAGCACTAAGCTCACTGCTGGTGTTTGTTATTGTGGCAAAACTTGTTGATAGATCTCAGGGGAGCGAAGAATGATTTGGTTGTTCGCTACATTAGTCACGTATTTTATTGCCCGTCAGGTTGCGCTGAAGTTACGCCATCCCGTCTTTAATCCGATGCTGCTCAGTATGTTGGTATTGATGCCATTGCTGGTATTCACGGACAATACCTATGAAACCTATTTTGACCAAAATGCCATCATCAACTTTATGCTCGGCCCAGCAGTGATCGCTCTGGCTTATCCTCTCTACGAACAAATGCACGTGATTCGACGCCAATGGAAAATCATATTGATAGCTTGTACAGGTGCAAGTGTTCTATCAATGATTCTTGGATCGGTTATCGCTCTTCTAGCTGGCGGCGATTTACAAATTGCGGCGTCTGTCTTGCCTAAGTCGATTTCTACGCCCTTTGCATTAAGTACGGCTGAAAGTATTGGCGGCATACCCGCGGTTACTGCCGCTCTGGTGGTTATTGCAGGTCTACTCGGGGCACTGTTCGCTTACCCACTTTTAAACGCCATGAAGATCAAATCACCGTTGGCGCGTGGATTATCAATTGGCGCAGTATCTCACGCAATTGGAACGGCAAAAGCAGCAGAGACAAACTATCAGGAAGGTGCGTTCAGTTCGTTAGCATTGGTTATTTGCGGCATTATCAGTGCAATACTTGCCCCATTTATCTTCCATGTCGTTGAGTTATTTGTTAATTGCAACGCAATCACGACTTGCTTCAAATGAAATCGAATTCATGTGAGGTCACCTATATTTATGAAACATGAGATATGATTGCACTGACTTAGTGATTTTGATCACGTTTATTATCCAGCGTTTGCCCGTAGAATACTCAGCCATACCATTGCCTTTGGAGCAAACATGCGAGTTAGCATTCAACAAGCCATTTCAGCGCTTTCGTCGCCACTGAAAGAAGCCATAGAAACGCTGTGCGCTTCTCCAGAATTTGATGCGACTATTAGCGCACAAGAATACGATAACTTGCTTGAAATCACAGGCTTGTCCGATCAAGACCTGCGCGTTGCATTACTGCCTTTGGCAGCAGCCTATTCTGTTGCACCCATCTCTAAATTTTATGTCGGTGCTATTGCTCGTGGCGAATCAGGCAAGCTCTACTTTGGTGCAAACATGGAGTTTGAAGGCGTTCAATTGAGCCAAGCTGTTCATGCAGAGCAATCAGCCATTAGTCATGCTTGGTTAAAAGGCGAAACGGCACTAAAAGACATCACAATTAACTACAGCCCTTGTGGTCACTGCCGCCAGTTTATGAACGAAATTAACGGCGCTGATAAGCTCAACATTCAACTGCCCAACCGTGATGCCAAATTGCTGCATGAATATTTGCCTGAGCCATTTGGGCCAGCAGACCTCGGTATCGAACAGCCTCTGCTTGCGCCGGTTGATCACGGTTTAACTATCAGTGAAGACGAGCCACTTGTACAAGCTGCCGTCGCGGCAACCAATCGTAGCCATGCCCCCTACTCACACAATTTGAGTGGTGCAGCAATTCGAGACATCAACGGCAACGTATATTCTGGCATGTATGCTGAAAATGCGGCATTCAATCCAAGCCTTCCACCACTTCAAGTTGCTCTCATTGCGATGAACTTGGCTGACGTAAAATTGGAGGACATCCAAGAGGTTGTTCTGGTTGAAAAAGCCCGTGCTGTTGTTAGCCATCTGCAAGATACACAAGCCATTCTTGAAGCACTAAACCCAGACATTCCGTTGGGTTATTTGGCGATTTAGCGCTAATAACGCACATTTGTCGTCCAAAAAAGAAAAACGCCAGCAAACACTGGCGTTTTCGTTATACCCCGCGTTAAAAGTTAGCTACTATCACGTCACTTTTTCTAAATTCTGAACACGCATGAGCCAACCTCACAACCCTATTATTGGCGCTTCTTGGATGCTTACCGCTGGCGTTTGCTTCGCGATGGTCAATAGTCTAGCCCAATATGTAAGCTTCAAGATGCAACTGCCTTCTACGACGGTCGCCTTTATCCAATACTTCATTGCGCTTGTTGCGATGATCCCTTGGCTGCGTAGCATGGGAATTCGTGAAGCATTAAAAACCGACCATCTCGGCATGCACTGTTTACGCGTGTTCTTCTCAGTCATTGGGATACAACTTTGGTTGTGGGCGCTTGCCTACCCCGTACCGATTTGGCAAGGTATCGCGCTGCTAATGACATCCCCCTTATTCGCCACCATAGGCTCAGGTTTGTTTCTGGGTGAACGTGTTGGCCCTGCCCGTTGGATAGCGACGTTAAGCGGGTTTATCGGCGCAATGATCATTCTTGAACCATGGTCTGATGATTTTAACTTGGCCACACTATTACCCATTGGGGCTGCATTCTTCTGGGCGACATACTCCTTGATGGTGAAAAAGTTATCTCATGCAGATTCACCAACAACCATGGTGGTTTATCTCCTTCTGCTTATTACCCCGTTCAACATTGTTTTGGCGATCCCCGAATGGACGCTGCCAACAGGTAACACAGCTTGGCTCATGCTTCTCGGGGCTGGCTTACTAACTGCCATTGCGCAATGGGCCATAGCCAAAGCCTATGCGGCGGCAGATGCGTCATTTGTTCAGCCTTTTGATAACGCAAAACTGCCACTCAACGTGCTATTTGGTTTCTTAGTGTTTGGCTGGGTACCGCCAGGTCGTTTGTGGTTGGGTGCTGCCATTATTGTCGCTGCCGTGTTTTTCATTACACATTGGGAAACTCGCAAACCAAGAACGGCTTAAACCGCTAGAACTCTCGTATACAAACGGCCACTTATAGTGGCCGTTTGTTTCAGCACGCCCATACTCAATCAGAATCATAGCAACCAATAACGGACCAACCGCCAAAGCAAACGCTTGCGCAAACGTTTGCTTAAGGTAAAATCACCAGCAGTTAATTGCATTGTTGGAAGATAATCATGTTTGGAACTGCTACTCGTCCGGGCGCAACGCGTGTTTTGCTATTAGGCTCTGGTGAATTAGGTAAGGAAGTGGCCATCGAATGCCAACGTCTTGGCATTGAAGTCATCGCTTGTGATCGCTACGCTGATGCACCCGCGATGCAAGTCGCACATCGCAGCCATGTCGTCGATATGCTTGATGGTGATGCGCTCGCCGCGATCATTGCACAAGAAAAACCTGACTTTGTTGTCCCAGAAATCGAGGCGATTGCAACAGACCGCCTTGTTGAGCTAGAAAAAGAGGGACTCAATGTTATCCCTACCGCACGCGCCACCCAACTCACCATGAACCGTGAGGGCATCCGCCGCTTAGCTGCAGAAGACCTTGGTGTCGCCACATCACCTTATGCATTTGCCGATACATTTGAAGCATTCAGCAGTGCAGTCGAATCTGTGGGTAAACCCTGTGTGATTAAGCCAGTGATGAGCTCCTCTGGCAAAGGCCAAAGTGTGATTAAAACCGATGCTGACATTGAGGCATCTTGGGCATACGCTCAAGAAGGTGGCCGTGCAGGTGCCGGACGCGTCATCATCGAAGGCTTTGTCGAATTTGATTACGAAATCACCCTGCTTACCATTAGCGCGATTGATGGCATTCATTTCTGCGCACCAATTGGACATCGCCAAGAAGACGGTGACTATCGCGAATCATGGCAACCACAAGTAATGAGTGATAAAGCGCGTGCTGCCGCGGAAGACGTTGCCAGAAAAGTGGTGGGGGCATTAGGCGGCTATGGTTTGTTCGGCGTCGAGCTATTTGTTAAAGGTGACGAAGTGCTGTTCAGTGAGGTTTCCCCTCGCCCACACGATACCGGTATGGTGACATTGATTTCTCAGGATCTGTCAGAATTCGCCCTTCATGTTCGCGCTTTTGTAGGACTACCCATCAACAACATTAGGCAGTTCGGCCCTTCCGCATCCGCAGTGATTTTAGGCCAAGGCACGTCAAACAACATAGGATTTACGGGTCTAACACAAGCGCTGCGCCACCAAGATTCGCAAGTTCGTTTGTTTGGTAAACCTGACATTGATGGTCAACGCCGCCTTGGCGTTGCGCTAGCACGTGACAACACGATTGATGCTGCGATAAGCAAAGCAGTCGCTGTAGCCTCTGCCGTAAAAGTTGAGCTGTAGTTTCTCTATTACTTCAATCTACAACCGCCGTAATCAAACACGCCACCTTAATGGGTGGCGTGTTTATTGAGCCCGTACAATTAACGGAGCGGTAACCTGGCTTACTCTGACTCGATAAGCCAGACTTCTTCCACAAAATGACTCGCCGCTTTACCCTTTGGTGGCCGATCGCTGTTTTCATCACGATCAAGGCAAGTGATCTTGCAGCCCTCAAACAACGAATGCACTTCATCGCCAGTCACACTAAATGGAGGGCCATCCATTTGATCCTGAGGATAATCCAAGGTAACCAATAAAATACGCCCACCCGGCTGCAACAAAGAAAGCAAACGAGCCACATAACGCTGACGAAGGTTACCTGGCATAGCAATCAGTGCTGCACGGTCATAGATCAGTGGATACTGAGCCAATGGCGCAGAGAAATAGTCTCCACTGTAAATGGAGACTTCATCAAATTGATACAGCTTCATCATTGGGCTGATTGCGGTCACCAAGGGGGTATATAAATGCTCAGAGAAAAACGCACGAACAGCGATCTCACTTAGCTCAACACCAACAACTTCATCATGCTTGCTCGCAAGCCAGCTTAGGTCGACCGACTTACCGCACATCGGCACGAATACCGCCTCATGACGCTGAGGATGAAGAGCTTGCCAATGCTTTAATAAAGAAGGGTTTGTCTCTGTGAGGTGAAAGCCAATTCGATTCTCTGCCCAGCGACTATGCCAAAATTCCTGATCCATCTTCAGCTCTTTAGAAAAATACTTACAGTGGCCTCTATCATATACCCAAACAACATGGTTTTGTTGGCCGACGAACTGCATCCTCAAGGTATGACTCAACAAAACATATACAATAAAACTCGTATATCTGAGCACGCCATGTAAGTTTCGAAGGATCAATACGCCCATATTCGTGATCAGCGTCTCGATGTTTTCTCATTCCCTATTGTTTTTTGTGTAAATAATAACTACTGTATAGACATACAGTATTGGATAAACATACAGGAATTTGAGATGAAACACTCGTATGCAACTCCCCATTCAGTACCTCATCAGTCGCTCTCACGCCCAGTCGTGCGTGAGCATTATGCTCGTCTTGCTGCCGGTGCAAAAAGCTATCGTCATACTGGTTCAAATACCTTTTCTCAGGAAGGTAATTCAAATGGGGGATTGGTTTCGGTCAACGTTTACCAAAACAATATGAGTGAATTGGCTTACTTGCTTCGAGTCTTAAAGTCATTTAGTGAAAGCCAAAAATGGATTACCTTGATTGCCCCGCCGTCTCGTTTTTGTTTGTCTCTTTTTCAACAAGCGGGTATTCAGACATCTCAAATCCGTATTGCAAGGCCTACTTCAACACATGATGCAATTGCATTGATGAAGAAAGCGATGGCATCAGATACTTCGTCTGCCGTGATTGCTTTTGGTGAGTATGAAGATTTTAATGACACCGTTTTGCAACAACAGCGCATAACGTCAGGCGAAGAAAATACTCAAGCCCAAGGCTTCGTCATCAATGGATTTTCTGAACGCCTGCACTGATCCAATGGTTATAAACAACAAACACTGCCTCGCGACAATCAGCTATCAACGATTCTGATTGTCGCGAAACCTTTATGAATTAGACCTGCACCTCTACATTCTTTGATTCATCAATCGCATCCATTATTTTCAAATCCCATTTCTGAACAAATGACCCATAGATTTTGTTAACTATACTCAGCCACTTCACTCTTTCACTTCTTAGATTGATAGCATGGGCAGTTATTTTGGGTAATAAGTTAGATTTAAAGGCGCTCACTGCGCTCGTCATTGGTTCAATGATTGGTGCGGGAGTATTTAGCTTGCCGCAAAACATGGCAGCCATCGCTAGTCCTGCAGCCGTGACACTTGGTTGGGCGATTACGGGTTTTGGCATGGTCTGTCTCGCACTGACGTTTCAAGAATTGACCATGAACAAACCCGACATTACTGGCGGTGTATTTGGATATGCTCAGGCAGGGTTTGGCGATCTTTGCGGGTTCTTTTCTGCATGGGGTTATTGGCTAAGTGCTGCCGTCGCGAATGTCTCTTACCTCGTTATCGTTTTTAGCACATTGGGTTTGTTCTTCGACACGAGCTCAATGACGCTGTTTGGCAATGGAAATACCCTTCTATCTGTTGGTTTATCATCCATTCTGATCTGGCTCGTCCACGCATTGGTAATGCGTGGCGTCCAAACTGCAGCCATCGTGAACTATGTCACTACCATTGCTAAACTTATTCCTATCATCATCTTCATTGTCGCTGCGTTATTTGCTTTCAAATGGCACACCTTTACCTTCGATTTTAGCGGTGTGACTATCGCCAATGAACCCAGCCTGTTTGATCAGGTAAAACAAACCATGCTGATCACTGTGTGGGTATTTATTGGCGTTGAAGGCGCTGTCGTGGTCTCGAGCCGAGCACAGAATCGTAAAGATGTTGGTCGAGCAACTATTCTGGGGCTATTAACCTGCCTATTCTTATACGTGTCAGTCACTTTGCTTGCAATGGGGGTAGTTTCAACGCCTGAACTTGCGAAATACCCTAACCCATCAACAGCGAAAATTCTCGAGGCATTAATTGGTAAGGCGGGTGTTGTCATCATTGGTACAGGTTTAATTATTTCGGTCTGTGGCGCCTACCTAAGTTGGACTCTTCTGGCGACAGAGACACCTTATACGGCGGCAAAAGATGGCATGTTTCCAAAATGCTTTGCGAAAACCAATAGCAACGGTGCGCCCACACATTCGCTCTGGCTAACCAGTTCGGTGGTGCAACTGTGTTTAATTTTTATGTATCTCATTGGAGGAGGTTATGACGACCTTCTCACTGTCGCATCGGAAATGATTTTGGTGCCGTATTTATTGGTGGGGGCTTATCTTCTTAAATTATCGCGTGTCGAACTGAGCACCACACGAGTAAGGATGATCGCAACACTAGCGACACTTTATGGCATTTGGTTACTTTACGCCTCTGGATTCCACCACCTACTTCTAGCAACGCTCTTGTATCTTCCCGGCATTGCATTTTATCTGTTTGCGAAGCACGAAAGCGGCGAGCCTGCATTCAAAGGAAGGAATAAGTTCATTCTTATTGGTGTTGTGATTGCGGGCATTGTTGCCGTTTATCTGATTGCCAACGGGGTGAAACTTTAAGGCGGGATATACCATTGAAACGCCGTTTTTCAGCCCTACTCACAATCATCATCACATGAGCAAACCTACGCAAATAAACGCAAATAAACGCAAATAAACGGCGAGGTAATTAGCTAGGTATTTGGCAAACAAACTTCACAGCTAAAACTGAACCTGAAGGACATCACGCTCTTCTTCCAGCTGTGTGATTTGAACATGAGTTTTACGACGAATTTTATCCAACTCACTCTCATCAAGTGCGTAAGGTAGCATGATGTTCAGCGCTTCAATGTGCTGTTTCTTTGCCTCTTCAATCAAGGTGATCAGATTAGAAACATCACTGTACAAAGAAGAGAGTGAATGGCTAACAGCAGATGCAAACGCCTCACTTGGAAAGGCGCAGTTAGTATTCTCTGGCTCAATTGCGCCACGACGACGCCAGCGTGATACTTGCACCATTAGGGCTTGAGAAAAAGTCCAGCTCTCGCGGCTAGACTCACAGAGAAAGTGAGTGTAATCAAAGTTGATTACGCCACTCAGATGACTCTCCGTTCCACCAACATATCCTGTCATAGCAAATCCTGCTGCTTTATTTTCAATCCAATTCGCATCCAAATGCTAACTACACCCAAGTAACCTGAAGATGTAGGCTTGCTTGGTATAACCCTCATTTGTTTAATAAACAGGTGTATTAAACAAACTAGGAACATTCAAATTACCACTCACTATATGTATTTTTCGAGAGTAATCTCGCAAATAAACGAGAAGTTTGGGCTTGATCAGCGATTCATTGTTCATAAACAAAAACACCATCATTAACGGCTACAGCACGTTAACAGTGGCGTAATTTTTAGCGAAAATTGCCTACAAAAAAACCAGCTCGAAAGCTGGTCCAAAACTTTATGAAGCGGTGGAGAAATTAAAGCGCTTTGTAAAGCACCTTGCTACCCACTTGTAGGCGTTCAACCACACCCTCTTCTGCCAGTTTCTTCAATGCCGCGCTCGCCCATGAAGCCGCTTTCGCTTCTTCCTGGCCAGCCGCTAGACCGATTCCTTTAGGATTAAGACCTTCAGCATTTTGACGGACAATATCCAGAACCTGCTGTTGTTTCGGAGTCAGAGAAGTACTCGCCACAACTTTAGGTGCTGTTTCAGTTTTTGGCTCAATAGCCGGTTTTGCCGCTACAACGGCTTTCGCTGGCTTTTCTTTTTTCAAAGACGCCACTGAAGCTGATTTCACTGCTTTAATGTGTTTTTGAAGTTTGCCTTGAACTTTACGTTTATGAGAGATCTTCATTAAATCGTCCTACTCCGATGCACTGCGTTAAGCATCCCCTGATACAGCAGGGTGAAAAACAAAGCGCGTTTTATACCAAAATCCGCATGGGTTTTATAGCGCTAACCGTGTTTTCGGATGAAAGTTGAGCCAAGTGTCGGAAAGTTCTTGTTATTTTGTTTGAAAGTTAAACAGCGCCTCTTTGAATGACTAAGGCATCTCTCGAATGTTATGTTAACGGAGTGATCGCACTATGCTTTGATTATGTATCGAATAAAGGATCTCTAAAGAAGTGAACAAGCAGTTGCTGATTTATCCACCATACCAACAGCTCGGTAAATATTTTTCCATTGCAGTCATAGTGCTTATCATGATTGTGCTGACGCTCGTCATCGTTAATCCACAGATCAATGCAATTCCAGCTTTCCTAGGCGTAAGTCTTCTTGGTGGTTTAGGCTTTTACATTGCTCGTATCATCGACCAACAACGCCTCTCATTTTCACTGTCCGACATGCACCTCCAACACCACACGCCAAAAGGTGGATGGAGCGTAAAATGGCGTGATATCCGGGAAATTGGCATCCCCTCTGTTTCTACTCAAGGCTGGCACCAACCTATGCCATGGCTTGGCATCAAGCTCAAAGACTATGAACCTTTGTTAGACGGAATCAGTTTTCGTCTTGCTAGCCACATCATTATGGAGCAACGAGGTTTATTGCTAACAGCCTATAGACGATCTGAAACCCAGCGTAAAACTAAGCTCGAAGACATGATGTTCGACGACACACCCTATGTTGGGGCGAGTGGAAAAGTCTACAAAGGTTTAGTCGCGATGTTGGCAAACCGCATGAAATATACAAGAGAACTATTGGGCTACGACGTGTTTGTCAGTGAAGATTTATTAGACCGGCCGCTAGAGGATTTTGTGGGATTAACGCGTCGGTATTTAGCCTCTGCGGGGCGACATCCCGCAGAGAAACCAGAGTAAAGTAGGACTCCTTTACCAAATCGGCATATTGTCAGCAACATGCGGGTTTTGTTGACGCTCAACACCAAACGTTGAAGTTGGGCCGTGACCAGGCACGAAGCGAATATCATTTCCAAGAGGAAACAGCTTCTCTTTGATTGAGCTAATCAGTGTTGCGTGGTCGCCTCTCGGAAAGTCGGTACGACCAATGCTGCCATTGAACAGTACATCGCCAACCCATGCCATACGATCATCTTCACTAATGAAGCAAACATGCCCAGGAGTATGTCCTGGCGTATGAATCACATTCAGCGTGCTTTCGCCAATGGTTACCGTGTCGCCATCATTCAACCATTGATTTGGCTCAAACGACTCGGTGAGCGCAAAGCCAAACATTTCGCTTTGTTTCGGTAACCCTTGAAGCCAAAATGCATCCTGCTTTTCAGGGCCGATAACTGGCACTTTATACGCTTCTGCAATATCCACCGTTCCACCCACATGGTCAAGGTGACCATGAGTCAGCAACACTTTGGTGACTTTTACACCTAGCTCATCAACTTTTGCAATCAATGTAGCCACATCGCCACCGGGATCGACCAATGCTGCTTCGTTGGTTTTATCACACCAGATGATGGAACAGTTTTGCTGAAAAGCGGTAACAGGGACAATCTCAAACTTCAAAGCCATAATACAATCCGTATAAATGCGAAAACGCGCAAAGCATACCATGCTATTTCCACTATTTTAATGTTGTCATCCTATCCCGCTCGCATTTAGCGCCTGCTATGTCATCTTGCTGTCAACTCGCTGACACCAAGACGTCACCATACTGACGTTCTTTTTTCATTTAACCGTCGTAGCTTGTCATTTGTCACATCACACGTTTTGACCAATAAATGGAAAGCTATGAATTCAATCTCAGTGCGTACCCTGTGGATCTCAGATCTTCACCTAGGCAACAAAGATTGCAAAGCAAAATACCTTCTCGACTTTCTCCAGCACCATGAGGCTGACACCATCATTCTTGTTGGAGATATCGTTGACTTCCATTCCATGAAGTCAAACCGACACTGGCCAGAATCACATAGTGAAGTCATCTCCTTACTGATTCAGCGAGCCCACGCCGGTACCCGCTTAATTTATGTGCCTGGCAACCATGATGCAGCCATTCGCGATTACCTATCCTTCGATTTTGGGCGCATCGAAGTCCATGCACGCTATCTACATGAAACAGTCTCCGGCAAATGCATCATTGCCCTTCACGGCGACGAATTCGACAACGCCGTATGCCACAGCCGACTCACGGAGTTAGCTGGGTATGTCGGGTATGATTTTTTGTTATTTCTCAACAGATGGTGGGCGTGGTCAAGACGGCGAATGGGCTTCTCCTATTGGTCGTTGGCGTCTTATATCAAATCCAAAGTCCAATCTGCGAACGTTGCCATTTCCCGTTTTGAAAACGCGGCGGTTCAGTTTGCGCTGAGAAAAGAGGCTGATGCCGTGGTATGTGGCCATATCCATCACCCGGGCATGAAGAACATTGGCGGGACGCTATATCTCAATGACGGTGATTGGATTGAAAACTGCACAGCACTCATTGAACAACACGAAGGCACACTGCAACTGATCCGCTGGACAGAAAAGCCAGAATTGATTTGTGAAACCAACGCGTTTGTCGACCCCTCATTAGTTTCAATGTCACCTAAAAGCGTTGACGTTGAACACCATGACTTTATGAGCAATGAGCCTGAGAGCGATCAATCTGAAGATAAAGACTCAGAAGCCGCTTGATCAACCAAATTGAAAAAGGTCATTTTAGGAAAACTATGTTCAATATCGATGAAGTAATCACCCACCATTATCCGAATTTGGCGCAAAAGCCTTGGCTAGCAAAGCCCGTATCATCAACGTTGCACAAGTTGCTCCACCAGCAAGCATTTCATGATTTTGCTAACAAATACCCGTACCTGAAAGGTTTCGAATTTGTCGAGCAAGTATTGGACTACTTTCACTTTAGCTACTTCACGAGTGATCGCGAAAAAGAACGCATTCCCCGTGCTGGCCGTGTTGTGATCATCGCTAACCATCCCATAGGTTCACTTGATGGATTAGCATTGCTCAAGTTGGTAAGAGAAATTCGTCCTGACGTAAAAGCCGTTGCCAATAACTTGCTGATGCAAATTAAGCCGTTGCACCACTGTCTGCTACCGGTGAATAACATGTCGGGCAAGACCCCAAAGGATAATCTGCGAAACATTGATGACTGGCTCAACAATGAAGGGGCCATCATCATATTTCCTGCGGGTGAAGTATCTAGATTGGGTCCTACGGGTGTTAAAGATATTGACTGGCAGAACGGCTTTCTAAGAATGGCGACCAAAGCCAAAGCCCCCATACTGCCCATACATGTTGATGGCAGAAATTCAGCCGTGTTCTATGGCGCTTCTATGGTTTACAAACCACTATCTACGTTGCTTTTGGTGAATGAAATGTTTGGGCAAAAAAATAGCCATATCACCTTCACTATAGGCGAAGCCATCCCATATACCAGCTACCACGCGAGCAAGAACTTACCCACTAAAACACGGGTCAAGTTGGTCAAAAAACACCTATATAATATTGCAAAAGGTAAGGTGGGTTTGTTTCCTACCGAATCAGCAATCGCCCCTCCCGAAAACCCGTTAGCACTGCAAGAAGAACTGCAAACCTCTGAGACATTAGGCATCACACCCGATGGAAAGATCATTTACCTCTATCGCTACAAAAACGAATCATCGGTTATGCGGGAAATCGGGAGGCTGCGCGAAGTGGCATTTCGCGCCGTCGGCGAGGGGACAGGTCAGCGACGTGACATCGATAAATATGATGAACACTACTTTCATTTGGTGCTGTGGGATCCTGCGTGTCTAGACATCGTTGGCGCCTATCGCTTCTGCGATACCCAAGCCGTCATCACTCAGCAGGGCATTCAATCACTATATACCCATAGCTTGTTCAACTACGACGAAGGCATGACCCCTTACCTGAATGCAGGATTGGAACTTGGGCGAAGCTTTGTGCAACCCAAGTATTGGGGTAAACGCAGCTTAGAGTATCTGTGGCTTGGCATAGGTGCATTCCTCTCTAAGCACCCCCACTATCGCTATTTGTTTGGTCCAGTCACCATCAGCAATGCCATGCCACATGCCGCCAAAGAGTTGCTTATCTTTTTCTATCGTACATATTTTGGTGCGACGTCTGACGTGGCGCGATCAAAGCATCCATTTAATATTGATAGCCAGAAAGAACATGAGTTACTTAATCACTTCTGTAGGAATGATTACCAGCAAGATTTAAAAACACTGAAGGTATTGCTCGATAATCTCGGCACCAGTATTCCGACATTGTACAAACAGTACAGCGAGCTTTGTGAGACCGGCGGCGTTCAGTTTCTCGATTTCGGCGTAGACCCCGATTTTTCAGACTGTATTGATGGTTTAGTTATGGTTGATATGAGCAAGCTCAAAGAGAAGAAACGTCAACGCTATTTGCGTCCTAACAATGATCAACAACCAACAGAACTCGCACCAAAACGCCAATCAAATAAGCAGACTAGCCCAGTCTAACCGTCTAAAAACAAAAAGGGCGCTAGCTCGAAAGCTACGCCCTTTTCACATCAACTGTCTTCCAACTCAACGAGGTATTTTAGCGATCACTACCACGTTCTTGCTGGGCCTGTATCAATATGGATGAAACCACTGTTGGGGTAATAGCCTACTCCCCCAGCTTTCAGCGAAAGTGCAGCATCACGAATACTTGCCAATGGCACGCCTTCAATATGGAAATCGATGGCTTGCCCAGTCATGTGATAACTTTTCTTCGCTTGACCCCCACCCTTTTTGCGCAGCATTTCGTTCGTGGCTGGTGAACGATAACCCGACACCATACTAATAGGATGCTTTGCCCCTACTTTTTGATAAATAGCCGTCAGCTGGTCATACAGCTTCTTGTCCATCTCGGTTGAGACATTTCTACGGTGGTCACGACACAAATTATTGAGTTCATGTAGCTCATTCGCAAGATACGTTTGACCGTCGAAATAGCAAATATTTAGGTGTTCACCCGTGTTTATGCTTGTCATCGACAGTACACGAGGTTCGCCGGAGGCCAAAGGTAGAGCAAGTGCCTTTTTCGGTAACGCTGCCGCTACCACACACGCCGCACCACCCAGCAAGAAGCGGCGACGTTGGGTATCCAAACCGTTCATAAAAACCAACTATTTCCCAAAAACTAAAATTCACAAAACAAGTCGCCCACTGCTTTGACGTTGCAGCTAATGGCGCTTTAAACAAACAGGAATCTAACGGCAGTTGATATATGAATCAAACGGTCAAGTGTCTCTAAAATGAGCGAACAGCTGTAAAAAGCACCGCTTCGTGATGAATTTAGATGGTTTTTTATCTTTGTCAGTAAAATGTAAAAATGTGTAAGTGTGGCGCACGTCTCTATTTTTAC
The DNA here is from genome assembly GCF_050336585.1 of Enterovibrio makurazakiensis. Lineage (NCBI taxonomy): Bacteria > Pseudomonadati > Pseudomonadota > Gammaproteobacteria > Vibrionales > Vibrionaceae > Enterovibrio > Enterovibrio makurazakiensis. The sequence goes on along the minus strand of NZ_JAKJSE010000008.1, from coordinate 192,556 downwards.
TCAAGCAACCTCACGCAACTCGAGGATGACGATCTCATTTCACAAGAATGTGGAATTAAAAGGTTGGATTATTTGCAGCGACAGCCCCTAACGAAGTTAGGGTGCGTTTTGGTCTTGCATCGTAATGATAAACATCACTGCGAAACTCAACGTTGCCTTCCCCATTCACCCATGCGGTTTGATAGATGGTATGAACTGCAACTTTTTGCCTCAGTGTCACCCATTTGGTTTCGAGATGCTGACGGTAATAGTCATAATCGCCAAACTCCAAACCAGAACGACTCAACAATACCTGCGCCAATGTTTCCGCTTTTTGAACACGAATACACCCTGAACTGAACGCCCTTCTCTCTTTACTGAATAAACTCTTTGCAGGCGTGTCGTGCAGGTAGATAGCATTGCCATTAGGGGTATTAAATTTGTAGCGCCCAAGTGCGTTAAAATCGCCTGGGGATTGCTGTAAACGATACGGGAAATTTCTGTCCGTGACGTTGTCCCAGTCAATATCGCTATGAGGGATCACATCGCCATTTACCCAACTGCTCAGCACCGTATAGCTGTGCTTGGACAAATACTCATTGTCTTGACGCGCCTTAGGAAGAATGTCTTTGCGCATAATCGTCACAGGGACATTCCAGCTAGGATTGAATACAACAGAATCCAACCGAGAATCAAACAATGGGGTTCTTCTACTTGGACGTCCAACTACCACTTTGCTGTCGAGTACGAGTTCGCTGTCAATCCACAACTCCATTTCGTAATTGGGAATATTCACCAGAATGATCTTGCTTCTCTCAGTTGGCCATAAGCGCAAACGTTCCATATTCAAAGCAAGAATTTGGATGCGAGCATTTACCGATTTATTCAGCCATTGGCGGGTTTTATTGCCTATTACGCCATCTTCTTTCAAGCCGTGACGAGCCTGAAAGCGCTTAACAGCACCAACCAATGTGGCGTTGTAGTCACTCACTTGTGCGATTTTTAGTCGCTGAGCTTCAGTGCCGCTCAACACACCATGTCTTTCCAAGCTGGTGATCAGACTGTCTGCGTCATCGAGTTCTTTACCCGGTCGTATCAGCCCACCTTGCGCAAACTTGGGCCAATACCGTTGTTCTACGTCTTGGAGCTTAACGATTGCTTTCGCCATTTCGCGATATTGTGGCGTATCTGGGCGCAGTTTAAACACATAATCAAAAAGTTGGTTTCGGCTTCCAGCTGCAACAAGTCCGTTGATTTTGGTCAGTGTTGGTGGCGGTAAATCATCTGTAATATCGGTGCCAAAGAACCAGCTTTTCCCATGAGTTGGGATACCATCGATATAACGGGTCAACGCAAGCAGACTGTCGGTGGCAAACACGTCGTATGCTCGCCAATCACCACTCGATCTTAGATCCCTCAGCATAAGCGCACGCCATTCAAAATCTTCACTCAATCCTGCAAGAGAAATAATGTTGATCTGCGTTTCTAGTTCATCCTTAGCGCGATAATCATGCCAAATGGGGGAGAAAGAAAAATACTCATAGATGTTGGCAAGATCGCTTGTGTGAGAAACCACCCCGACTTCTGACTCCGCTTGTTTCACCCAAGTTAGCGCAGATAATGACGGCTTTTGTTGCATATCAGAAGGTTCCGATGCCCATAAGGACATAGGTATTAAGGCTACCACCCATAATGCCTTAAAAAACGTACGAGCTAAAAACATGCGCTACCTCCCAATTGAGATCTTAGTATGGCAAAGGACGCGGCTTTCGTTGGCGGATTTTTTATGAATCTAGAAAAACAAAGAGTTAGAAAAGTATGACGTCATAGCATGACCCAATGATTATCCCAGGTCACGCCAGATGTATGAAAATTAATACTTTTTCTAGCCAGTTGAAATGCAACCCTGCCACTGCCTGCGCTTAACGCAAAACGGTCAGCTTCAGCCGAGACGCCAGAAGCATCCATCAAGGCTGATAGTGACTGGAGCTCACCCGTTTCAATATCCCAAACCCCAAAACAATTGCCACGAGGTGAGGTAGCTATCACTTGTTTATCCGTGCATGCCACACTGCCGATGTAGTGTTGAAAACGCGTCCACTGCTCAGTACTCCCCTTGAGAGTTACAAAGTCACCATTATTTCGCTTTATCGCTAATAATGGTGAAACTTTATCGGTATCACCTTTATATTGCTGCGCAATCACCACGTCTTTAGCTGAACTCACAGCAAGATGACGGATGCTTAATTGGTGGTCTTTTAGATAATATTGCTGGGTGACGTTCCCTGATGGAATATCGATGAATACCAAAGCGGGCTTCATCGTGCCGAGGTTCATTGGTATTCGCTTATCCGTGTGTATTCCCCCAACAGCAACAGCCAAAGTAAGCTCATCGACGACTTTAAGCTCATGCGGGCCAATCCCAAAACCAACAATCTCATGAAGTTTGGTAAGGCTGCCATTGGAAGCAATACGGTAGATACCAATCACACCTTCGCTTGATCCTTCAACACCTTCGGTTGTCAGCAACACGTCACCCAGCACATCGCCATGACCATAAAAATAGCGTTGAGGATCGGAATGATAAGTAGAAAACACCTTACCCGTCTCTGTTGATATCACACGGATATAAGTGCCTGGCCGACGAGCAAATACAAAGGCTAAACGCTTTTGGTGATCAACAGCTATTCCGTGACCACGTGATGGAAGTGGTGAGGTAAAACAGACCTCTCCCGTATCATCAATGGCCGTCACATTGAACTGACCGTCTGATTGACGAGCACATCCTATGTAAGATGGCGTCGCGGTCTTAGACACTCGATGCCGCGCATATAGTCCACCAGCAACACTGCCACCAGAGACCAACACCGCCAATGCTGATAACAACATGCGTCGTCGTTTTTGGCTCACCATGACTAGTCTCCGTCTGTCGAGTTGAAGCCCACGACCATACCCAGCGCCGCGGCGACTTCGTCAGCCAAAGCAATCTTGATATACTCTAAGTTATTCGACAGTGTTATTAATTTGCGGTACTCGGCAGGTTCTGATAGATAAGGCTTAATCGCATCGCCGTTCGGTACGCTTTCCAACGCAATGCTCCAGTGTTTAACCAGTCGATCTGCTAATGCCTCTCTACCTTGTTCTCGTAAAACACCATCAACCGATCCGATATAGCGGGCTTGTAAGGCTTCGATACGCTCTCGCAACAACGCCAGTGATTGACCTGAACGCCATGCTTGCGCCTGATACGGCTTAGGATAACCAGGCTTTCCCATTGGCAGAGACAGGGTTTTAATGGCTGAGTCCAGTTGACTAGCCAAGATATTCAACGCATCCCTCTCGCGCTGTTCTTTGGCCACCCCCTTCCAAAGATTGTCCTGCCATGCCGAAGCCATCAGCTCTGACGAAAACACCAGATGTGATGAAATTGCTTGAGTCAATGGACAGCGTGATACCAATATATCGCTCTTAGATTCACCCTTCTGCATGCCATCAAAAAGTAACCACTCAAGTGCCCCAAGACCTTGCACCGCGACACTTTGATTTTCTAGCGATAACGCGGACATGTCCTTGTCACTCTTAAGCAATTTCCCGATCTGACGTCCAATGGTGTTTTTCTTGTCAGGATAGAATTGAATTTGCCAACTCAAGGACATCGCCGCTTCGTTGCCATAATTCGCACCCGCCACGGACTGCCACGCTTTGATGGTTTTCACCCACTGCGTCTGACTCTCAGCAAGTGCCTCATGCGTTTTCACTTCGCACAGAGCAGCAATTTCAGATTCTAACGCCTTGGCTTCACGTATAAATGATGACGTTGATTGTTTTTGAATATCCCAAAGTTGCTCTCCCAGCTGCATATTTGAAACGGAGATGTTAGTCGCTTGGCTGTCACACCCCGAAATAAGTGACAGCGTCACCAAAAAGGAAAATCCACATAGCCAGTGTGCTCTGTTAGCTAAATCAATCATCACATTCCATTCCTACAACGACTTGAGAAATGCTATCAATGCGGCTCTCTGGCTCGCATTGAACCCTAACACTGCTTCTTTACTGTTTTTTGCTTCTCCACCGTGCCAAAGAATCGCCTCCATTTCCGTTCGAGCACGTCCATCATGCAGAAACTCTGTGTGTCCGTTCACCTCCTGGGTATAACCGATACCCCAAAGCGGTGCCGTTCGCCATTCTTGTCCGGTCGCGAGAAACTCGCCTCGGTTATCTGCCAGCCCTTGTCCCATATCATGCAGAAGTAAATCGGTATAGGGGTGGATCGTTTGCTGGCTAAGTGCTGGCCTATCTTTTCGCTCCGCTGTCTGTATCGTAGATTGATGGCAACTTGCGCAGCCCGCTTCTTGGAACAACACCTCCCCGTGTTGCACCAAAGGCTCGGCAAGGTTTCGACGCATCGGCACTGCGAGGTGTTGCGAATAGAACTCGACAAAATTGAGTATTTTCTCGGTGACTTCAGGTTGACCACCGCTTGGTAAACGCTGGCATAAGTCTTGCGCTACCGAGCAGTTTTCATCAGGAAACAAGGTACTGGTTAAGCCCAAGTCTCCATTAAACGCCGCCGCATTTTGCTGCATTAAATTTGGCTGACCCGCTTTCCAGCCAAAGCGACCAATTACAGTTTTCTCTTGCACTACGTCCCACACATAGTTGGGACGCCCCGAAATGGCTTTATTTTCCTTTCGTTGCTGCTCGGCGATGGCCAATAACGTCGCGTCAGGTATCGATTCCAGCAAACCTAGTCCAATCATCGGTGGCGCTATGCGTGCGGACATTTGGGTTTCGGAGTGCATCGCACCATAGTTCAAGTCATCAATCGTTATCTTTGGTTTGCGTAACTCAACGGTGTGTCCATCGCTAAACGTTTCAGTGTGATAATCGAAATTAACGACAATTCTACCTTCGGGGTTTTCGCCAGGAAGCGCAAAGTCTTGTAGCTGTCCACCATAAGTGGGCTCGGGAATATTCCCGGACAAGATAAGCTGCTTTTTTTGCGCATCAGTCATGGCTGGAATACTTAGGCGGATAAGCAGCGATACCGCATTTTGATCGCCTGCCAGAGGTAAGTGGCCTCGCCCATCCTTAATGTGGCAGTTCTGACATCCATTGGTATTGAACAGAGGCCCAAGGCCGTCTCTGGCATCAGTCGATGCTGGAGCGCTTACCCAAGGGTTTCGAAAAAAACTATTGCCAACACTGAAGTCAATGCGCTCGCTGAGGGGAAGGTTGGTGGCGGGTTGAGAAAAAGCATTCGCGCCTTGCTTGCTTGTTGTCGTGTCTCCACCCGACTTTATTTCGCCTGCAAATGACAACGATGCAAAGGCACTAAACAGTAAAACCGTGTATTTCATGACTACTTTCCAAATACGTCAAAAGGAGCTGCAACAGACCTGCCGCAACTCCCTATTTAATTGTTTATTTCTTAGAACTGGTGATCGGCACTATCTGGATTAAGATTGCTAATACCCAACTCACCAGCAATAGACTCAATGCCACGAGTTTGATCAACCAGTGCAGCAATCGCGTTGTTTATCACTAGATGGCCATCTGCATTATTAGTGGCAATCAATTGGTCGAAATACACACCGTTCACTTCAGCTGATTCCACCAGCTTGAAGACGGCACTGCGCGCTGAATCGAATTCGGCAAGGATCTCACCCGCCTTTTCAGGGTTCGCTTTTTTCACCATGTCATACAAAGATGGACCGCTCACTTCAGAGCCGTCTACACGAGAGTAGCTGCCGGTGAAGACGTTATAGATCCCTTGCTCGTTGTAATAATGGGAGTTGTGAGTGTTGTCCGAAAAGCAATCATGCTCGTCTTCTGAAGAGTTGGCCTCAAGAGCCACTTTCATGCGCTCACCCGCCAATTCACCTAACGACAAAGACCCCATGCCAAACAACATTTTACGCAGACCATTTTCAACGTTTTCGTTAAGCAGGGTTTCACGGTAATTACCACTTACACCCGCTGACCATTGGTTTTCCATCCACGCCAGATCAGTGATCAGCAATTCAGATGCCGCTTTCAGATAGTCTCTGCGACGATCACAATTTCCACTTGTGCATGACTCACCGTAAGCAAAGTCAGTATAAGAACGCTCCCCCGCACCACTGCTCGTGCCATTCAGATCTTGCCCCCAAAGCAGAAACTCAATGGCGTGATATCCTGACGCCACGTTAGCTTCAGACCCTCCTAGTTCATTCAATGATGCAATAAGCTCCGGCGTGATCTGCTGAATATCAACGGTTTCATTGCCCACACTAATCGACTTGCTAGCAATAATGTTAGCTACCGCGCCTTCGTTACCCAATTCATACTGGTAATCCGTTGCCACGTAATCAATCAAACCTTCGTCCAAGGGCCACGCATTCAGTTGCCCTTCCCAGTCATCAACAATGGCATTGCCGAAACGAAACACTTCAGATTGCTGATACGGTACTCGAGCTGCAAGCCACGCTGTTTTCGCTGTCGCCAACGTTTGTGCTGACGGTTTATCAATCAGCGCGTTGATTGCCGTATCAAGCTGTATTGCCGTGCGATGCGAATCGCTATAAACCGCATGAGCGAGATCGGCATAGTGGCTAACAACTTGATCTGGCGTCGCTGCCAACGTGGGAAAAGAAGCTAGCGAAAGTGAAAATACAGAGAGAGCCGTGGCACGAGAGGAATACATCATAATCTGTCCTTGAAAAGTTGATATGTAACCAGTTATTACAAACGCGAATGATTATTACATTCACTATCAACCTTTTCAAATGATAATGATAAAAAATATCATTTGAATGCGCATTATTGTTAACATGCTGCAAATGCGCCATCTATGACATCGTTTTCGACCCCGAATGAGATTCTGTGACTACTCGATATCGCATCTTTCGCTTCCTGTGTGTAAGGTTATTGAAAAAGCCTTTTATTATTTGCGTTTTACGCAGATAATTTCGCGGTTTTTCACCCTGCTGCAGTTATAGGAGACGCTTCGATGGAGAAGCACGAAGAGGTGCTGGTTGCGCTTAGACAAATTATCCGAGCCATTGACCTACATTCACGTAAGCTAAACAAAGTCGCAGGCCTAACAGGTCCTCAGCTTGTATTAATGAGTGCTATTCACGAATTGGATGAAGTGACTATTCGCCAACTGTCTAACCATACCAATATGAGCCAAGCCACCGCGACGACCATCTTAGATCGCCTCGCGAGCCGAAACCTTATCGTTCGAGTAAGAAGTAACTTAGACAAAAGAAAGGTGCACGCTCATTTAACACCAGAGGGTGAAAAAGCGCTTGAGCAAGCGCCTAAGCCTTTGCAGGACAGCTTCATTTCTCGCTTTCAATCACTGGAAGAGTGGGAGCAATCCTTGCTCATCTCCTCCGTACAGCGAATCTCTTCGATGATGAATGCTGACAATATTGATGCTGCGCCTCTGCTGGAAGTTTCTGCGTTAACAACGTCAGAATCTCAATAGCCTCGTCGGCGTAGACAAAAAAAGAGCCTTTTGGGGCTCTTTTTTGTTTCTACCGGTCTTTGTCGACTAGCTTTATTAACCCTCAAGTCGATAGCTATCTGCTCAATCACCGCGCATCATGGCTACACATTGTTGACCACCCACATCTACCCCGTTTTTCTTCGCGATAGAAACCCAGTTGCTAGTGCAGTTCCCAAGAAAATGGTAAGCGCACCGAGCATCATTCTTATGGTAATCACTTCGCCCAAGAACATCGCACCCCATACTGCTGCAAACAAGGGGATCAAAAATGTCACTGTCATCGTATTCGCAGGGCCAACGTTAGCAATTAGCCTAAAAAATATCACATACGCGAAGCCCGTAGAGGCAAATCCCAGCACCATTGCTGCAATCCATCCAGCACCACTCGGCGCTGCGTCGGGCCAAAAGTAAATACCAAAAGGAAGTAAAGACAATGTTGCCCCTATCTGACTACCCGTCGCAGTAACAACCGGAGGAATGTCATGTAAGAAGCGTTTGGTATAACTCGCAGCGATTCCATACATAAAGGTCGCTCCTAATACCGCTAACACAGGAAAACCCAATCCTTGGTCACCAAAGTCAAGTTTCCCCCAAACAAGAATCACGACGCCAACCACACCCAAAAGAAGGCCAAAAACGCGATTTCTGGTCATGGATTCCCCTAACCACAAATAGGCAATGATTGCCCCCCATATTGGTGTTCCGGCATTGACGATAGATGCGAAGCTTCCTGTAACACTCATCATCGCATAGGCAAATAACAAGAAAGGCACGGCAGAACTGAATAAACCTACAACACATGCGTGGAACCAATGCGCTTTCAACACAGGGAATTGACGACGTGCAATGAGAACTGGCAGCAGCAATGAAGCTGCAAGACCAACGCGAACTAAAATGAGAGAAAACGGCCCAAATTCGGGTACAGCGTAACGAATAAGTATAAAAGAAGCCCCCCAAAGTGCGGCGAGCAACACCAGTTCCAAGGAGTCTTTTCTGTTAATTTCCATGAAAAATCCTGCGTTGAGATACCCTTGGAAACCATACTAACCGCATTCGCGCATCTCTTTCGCCAGAATCGGCCATATCAACAAGACGGCAATAACGTATTGCTTCAAATCAATGAACAATGACTAAGCGCTTAAACCGATTCAAAATTTACGTCCGACTCCGCATTGTATGATTTTTCATACTCACCTGACGTTTGTGTTTTTCTGAGATGCATCTAGTTTTAATAGTGATACACTTTTCTCAAGGGAATAGAAATGCACAAAGAAAGGCGAATACTGATTGTCGATGATTCCATCGCCATCTTAGCCTTGGTAGAGGGAATGCTGAAAGAGCTTGGCTATCGAGACGTCACTAGCTTTTCGTCCCCGACTCAAGTCATTGATGAATTGCATAAATTTCCTACCAAGTATGACATCGTCCTTACCGATCTTAATATGCCTGAGATTGATGGAATGGGCGTGATAAGAGAGCTAGGAAAGATTGATTTCAAAGGTGGCGTTTGCATCATGTCCGACCTTGACGTGCGGATCATTGAACTCGCAGCTGAAGTCGCAAGGCAACAGTCTATTTGCCTATTGGGTAACGTTTCCAAACCGATAAAAGTCGATGCCTTGAAACTAATACTTGATAGAATGGAGCAAATTGAAGAACGGCGTTTTACCCACTTTAAGAAAATGGATAAAACTGAGCTCTTGAACTGTATAGAACGTCATCAAGTTATCCCCTATTACCAACCCAAATTAAACCCTGAAACAAACCTTGTCCAAAGCCTCGAAGTCCTTGCACGTATTCGATTGCCAGGAGAAACAGATGCCGTGCTACCAGGGCGCTTTATACCCACAGCAATAAAGCATGACCTGATGGATCTGATAACAATGCAACTGGCAGAAAGCACTGCCAACGATATGAATGAACTCTCGAAAATCTTTGGCGACAACGTACATGTCAGCATCAACCTGTCCGCTCAGCAACTCGCTGATTTAGAGATCCCCAATCGACTCGAAATTCTCTTTAAAGAAAAACACATTGATAAATCACGCATCGTGTTAGAAATCACCGAAGAGTATGCCCTGAAAACGCCCGAACAGATGGAGTCACTCAATCGGCTCAGGATAAGAGGGTATGGGTTGTCAATGGATGACTTTGGAACGGGATTTACCAATATCAATCAACTTCGTAATTTACCTTTTACTGAAGTGAAAATTGACAGAACTTTAATCAACCACATTCATCAAGATCAATTCAGTCAGGTGATTGTTCAGTCACTCGCTGAAATTACAAACTCATTTGATGTAGATTTGGTCGCCGAAGGTATAGAACACTTTGAAGATCTGGAATATCTTTCTTCAAGATACCCCGGCATACTGCTACAGGGTTTTTTAATCTGTCGACCGAAAGCCATAGAAAGCTTGAAGAATTGGTACAACAGTTGGTTGAAAGGTGTCGGCGCTACGTCAAAAACGAGCGGCTAAGCTAAACACAGCACCCTTGTTCCTGACTTAAAACAAAAAAGTTTCCGACTAAAAACAAGAAACTTCGCCACAGCAGCGGACCGGACACGCTGAATTTTTTCAGAGCCCGCGATCGGTTATGGCGATTCGGCAAGCGATGAACAAATGCATAAATGATCTGCTCAAGACTAACGTCCGGTTCTTGAGCAATCTCATTCAAGATCTTTCTTAAGCGAACCGCCTGTGGGCGAATCAATTTGGATGACGTCTCCCCCGCCAAGCACCATCAAGCCTTCGGCCAAACACACAACTTCTACATCAAGTTCCATATTTCATATTCCATCGTGTACGACACCAAAACTGATCGGATTGATTTCAATTTGGTTAGCGACAGTGTCTTTTCACAGATTATATGGTATTTACTGGTAAGTTAGCGGAAGCAGACAACATCGTTTCTTCAGCAACGGACTGTAGGGATCACGCAAATGAAAACAATTGGGTTAATCGGTGGAATGAGTTGGGAATCCACAGCGGTTTACTATCGCATGCTCAACCAAAAAACAAAGGAAGCGCTTGGCGGTCATCACTCTTCGAAAATGATTCTTAGTAGTGTTGATTTTGCTGACATTGAATCTCTCCAACGCGCTGGAGATTGGCAAGCAGCAGCAGCCATACTCGCCAATGAAGCAAAAAAGCTAGAAACTGCCGGTGCCAGCTTTATTTTGATAGGCACAAATACCATGCACAAAGTTGCTTCTGAAGTGCAATCGGTGATCTCGATCCCTTTACTTCATATCGCCGATGCGACGGCCCAGCAATTAAAGCATGACGGAATCAAACACGTTGGTTTACTAGGCACCCGCTTCACCATGTCTCAGCCTTTTTACAAAGAGCGACTTAACGAGCATGGTATCGAGGTATCTGTACCACCAGAGTGGCATCAAGACATTATTCACGAGATTATTTACCAAGAACTCTGCCAAGGGAAAATCTCTGCACATTCCCGCAAACAATATCTATCTGTGATTGATGACCTTCACAAGCAAGGCATCGAAGCGGTCATCCTTGGCTGTACCGAAATCGGCTTGCTCATTCAACAAAAACACACAGCCATTCCGCTGTATGACACCACAGAGATACATGCCTCTGCTGCCGTTAAACTAGCGATAAATGAAGAATAGTCGCCCTGTAAAAGGAATAACCGAGTGACAATAAGATATGCGACAGCTTTAGACCTTGATGCTATCAATGCCATTTATAACCACTATGTGTTGAACACAGCAATTACATTTGATTATGACCCTTGGTCGATACAGCGCCGACAAGCATGGTTTGAAAAACTATTAAACAGCGATGGTTATTACCATGTACTGGTCAAAGAAGATGCACAAGGAATGATTGTAGGATTTGCTTACAACGGTGAATTTCGAGAAAAGCTCGCCTATAAAATCAGTAGTGAAATAACTATCTACTTACATCATGAAAGACAAGCAAAAGGAATGGGCTCAGAACTCATGACTGCGCTACTGGAAAAAATGAACAGTTCCCCTATCCGACGCGCCTATTCAGTCATTACACTACCCAATCCCGCCTCTCTACGCTTGCATGAAAAATTTGGATTCAAACAAGTGGGATACCTAACAGATGTTGGCTACAAATTTGAGCAGTACTACTCAGTTGCTATTTTGGAAAAAACCACACTAGATCATTAAAATAACAGCAAATTTTCGCCATACGCGCCCTACTCTAACAGACATGATCACACCATTTGGTCATGTCTATTTATTTAGTCTCGTCAGACGCTTTCAACATCGTAAAAAGCCAAACAAACATTGAGGCTTTACCTGTCATTTCACGACTTACTCTTCAATCTATCGATGACAAGCTACGGAAATTAATACAAATAATTTATTAATGTTCAAATTCATAACGTTAACCTTGCTTTATAGGAAAAATATCGAATTCCGTAACAAATCATGCCAGCTTTCCTACACTTAATGAGAATCAAATTTGCAACCAATGACTAAAATTTGGAGCAAACAGCATGAACATCTCAACAAAAATTAAAGCTGCTTTCGTCACCGTGAGCGCCGCTGCTGTCATCATCTCTGCAGCACTGCTCACGATAACGGCTGACAAAGCCTCCGGCGAAGCAATGGAGCATCAAATCAAAAACCAGTTGATGTCAGCGAGAGAAGTTAAAAAATCTGAAATTGAGCGCTACTTCAACACTATCGTTAAGCAATTAACAAATCTCGCTAACTCCACCATGACTGAAGACGCCATGCTCCAGTTTTCACAGAGTTTTCAAAGTGTAGAAACTGAAGCCGTGCTTGCCCCCAATCAAGCAGAGATCCTGAAAAGTTACTACTCCAGCGAATTTGGCAGCACCTACACCGAAACAAACGGCAAACAATCCGACGTATTACAAAATCTCGACACCATAGGTCTCAATGGAAAACTATTACAGCAAGCATACATTGGCCTGAATGAGCACCCACTTGGAAACAAACATTTATTGGATAAAGCCTCTGATGAAACGACTTATAGCGAGATCCACGATGTTTTTCATAGTAATTATCGAACCTTTTTAGAATCGTTTGGTTATTACGATATCTTCTTGGTGGATAACGACGGCAATGTCGTGTATTCGGTATTCAAAGAGCTCGATTACGCCACAAATTTGATTAGCGGCCCCTACAGTAAAAGCGGTCTCGCTGATGCTTTTGTTCAGGCCAAAGATCTGGAAAAAGGGGCATTCAGTTTCGTTGATTTTGCGCCGTACTACCCTTCTTACGACAGCCCAGCTTCATTTGTAGGAACACCCGTCGTCAAAAATGGCCAAAATGTTGGTGTGCTTATCTTCCAAATGCCCATAGATAGCATTAATTCCATCATGACCTATGAAGGAAACTGGAAATTAGATGGAATGGGCGATACAGGAGAAACTTTCCTCGTAGGTCCAGACAAATTAATACGCTCTCAATCACGTATGCTTGCTGAAAACAAAGAAACCTATCTTGATACCTTACTAAAAAGCGGCATTCCGGATACGGTCGTAGAGAGAATTGCGTTCACCGAGTCGTCTTCGGGACAACAGATGATCAATTCCGCACATACCAACGCAGCACTGGGTGGAGAGACTGGCTTTGTTTCTGGCGTCAATCACGTAGGTAAAAATGTATTTGCTGCCTATCGTCCCATTTCGATACTGGGACAGGAATGGGCGCTGATTGCAGAGATTGAGACAGCAGAATCGCTCTATGAAGTGCATCAGCTGCAAGAAACCTTACACCAACTCGCCATCGCAATCGGCGGTGTATTGATTCTAGGCTCTTTGGTTCTCGCATGGTTTGTCGCTGGAAGCATCAGTAAACCGATAACGGCGCTCACAAAACGTATTTCTCACATCGCGAAAGAACATGATTTGACCCTACGATTGAACGCCTCGGGGAAAGATGAGATTGCTGAACTTTCAAAATCGATGAACATCATGCTTGAAGATTTTATGAACGTCATTCAAGGCGCTAATACTACGGTAAAATCACTTGGTACTGCATCGAAAAACATTCAAAGCAATATTGACTCCATGCGAAATGAAGTTGACCAGCAGGCAACAAACTCAAATCAGGTAGCAACAGCCGCCACCGAAATGAGTGCGTCAATCAATGAAGTCGCTGGTTATGCAAACAATGCATCGGAGTCATCAGAAACTGTCGTGCAGTCTATCCGCCAAAGCGCTGATGTCGGTCAGCAACTCGTCGGCGAAATTTCGCAACTTTCCACTCGAATGGGAGACGCCACTGAGTCTATGCAGCAATTATCTGCTGAGAGTGATTCGATCGGTACTGTCCTTGATGTTATTCAGGGAATTGCAGAACAAACTAACCTTCTTGCCCTAAACGCTGCCATAGAGGCGGCTCGTGCTGGCGAACAAGGCCGTGGATTTGCAGTCGTCGCCGATGAAGTGAGATCTCTCGCAATCCGAACCCAAACCTCAACAGAAGAAATCCGGGCGAAAGTTGAATCGCTGCAAGCGGAAACGAAGAAAGTTGTTAGCGGTATCAGTGGCGCTAACCAATTCGTGGCGAGCAGTGTGGGTAATTGTAATAAAAACAATGATATGCTCGAAGAAATCGCCCAAATGATGACAGCAATAAATGACATGAACGCACAAATAGCCACTGCAACAAATGAGCAATCATCGGTGACCGAAGAGATCACTATGAATGTGAATAACATAGCGCGTTCAGCAAACTCTGTGTCCGAGCGTGCGCACGACACGACGGATACGGCACATAGTATTGATGAGCAAGCGAATAAGCTTACTCATCAAATTGGGATGTTTAAAATTGCTTGAGTGCACTTTAAACGCGGGTAAAAGCAAAGAACGTTAAGCATAAAGAAGGCCAGCAATGCTGGCCTTCTTTGTCTTTAGTATCTTGATTTTTTTGTGTTCTGCTTAGAATTGACGATCGTTACTCGACAGCCTCTTCTAAAGACACTTGGGTCGGTACATTTGTCTGTGACACCTCACCAAAACCACGCAAACCAACAACATGCACATGTTCTTTATCGTTAAAGATCTTACGCACAAGTTTATAGGTTGTGCCCTGTTCTGGGCTGATGTTCTCTGGTGCTGCGATAAGAAGCTGCATATCTAGACGATGACAAAGCTCGAACAAGGTCGAAATCGACTTCGCATCCAAACGTGCAGCCTCATCTAAGAACAACAAACGACAAGGGATAACGTCTTTACCTCGAAGGCGGCGTGATTCCTCTTCCCAGCTCTGAACGACCATCAACAAGATAGCTTGACCTGTACCGATCGCTTCACCCGTCGACAACGCACCAGATTCAGCACGTAGCCAACCGTCTGTACCACGGTTAACTTCGATGCCCAACTCAAGATAATTGCGGTAATCCAGAAGCTCTTCGCCCAAAATTTGTGGTGAACGTTGGCCCATATCGATGTGTGGGTTCAAACGTTGGAACAATTTCGCCATCGCTTCAGAAAAGGTCAGTCGATTGTTACCAAACAAATCTTGATGTTGTTCGGCATTTTCCGCCAAGCCAGCAAGAAGTTGCGCGTGCGTCTCGCGAATAGACACATTCAGACGAACGCCTTTCACCTGGCCAAAGCCAATATTCGACAAGCCTTGGTTCAAGACGCGAATACGGTTTTGCTCACGCTGGATCGTTTTGCGAATAATATTCGCAACCGACTCAGAGCTAATCGCCAAACGTTTCTCACGCTGCGTCAGTTCTTCCGTCAAACGACCCAGTTCAACTTCCATCTCTTCGATAGCTTCTACTGGGTCATCCGTGCGAATAATGTCGTGGCGAATACGTTCACGAAGGTGCTGGTACACCGCGACATAGAACAACACTTTGCGTTCTGGACGCGCCATGTCTTCTGACGAACGCAGTGCGTCACGAAGCGTTTCGTTGTCTGCAACAGCAAGACGCAATGCACCCAAGGATTTATCAGACAATGAACGTAATTCATCCGCCGACATGTACGCCATTTCACGACGGTTAAGCTGCTTCTCAACACCACTATTACGTGCGATTTTGAGGACTTCRACCCAACCCGCTTTCGCATTTACAACAAAGGTACGCAAGTCAGCATATTCTTTGCTCACTTTTTTCAGTGTTTTGAGCAGCGACTTCATCTCAAGCTCAACCGAAGTTAAGCCTTTCTCTAGTTCGCTCTTACGCTGACGAGATTGGGACAGCTGTGCATTCAACTCATCGCGACGAATACGTGAACGTTCTTCGGCTTCCACATCAGCGCGAACACCCAACTCCGTCAGTTCACGCTTAAACTCAGCGACGGTTTCTTGCTTCGCTTGGTGCGAACTTTTCAAAGACGCCAGCAATTGGTTGTACTGGTTCACCTGATCGCGAACTTGCTTAACGTGTTCACGAGAACGCGTACGTGCACGCTCAGCATCAACCAGTTTGGTTTTTAGCTGTTCGTTTAACTCACTGCTCTTATCAAGTAATGCCACCGCATCTTGATAACCAAAATGGTGACGACGCTCAACAAGATCTGACAGCGCAAACAACTTCTTCTTAAGAAACTGCAAGGACTCATCAGCGTGAACATAAGCATCATTCAATGCATCAAACTGCTCAGGGTCGGCATCAAGCGTGGACAGGAGTGGCTCTAGCTCCGCCAATGTCTTGCTGTGCTCACGGGTGAAATGGCGAGCTTCATCAGCTTGTGCCAAACGTGCCTGAACTTCGTCTAAGCGTGCTTCCACCGCGTCATCTTCGAGTGCATTCACCAAATGTTGAAGCTTGTTCAGCAACGCAATGGCTTCTTTTGCACCCGTCAGTTGGCTGCGAATTTGCTGCTCGTTGTCACGCAATTGACCTAACTGACGCTGAACTTGATTACGCTGCTCACGCAATACTTTCAATGCCGCTTCTGGATCTTCATTGAACGCAACGTTCATATGATGCGAAACGAACTGGTTAAAACTCTGAGTTAGACGCTGAAGCTTCTGAGCATCAAACGACGCTTTGGCGTAGTCTTCAACCAGCTCTTCACGCTTTTCACGCAACACTTCAAGGCGATGCTCACGCGCCGCTCGACCAAACAATGGGACTTTAGGGAAACGCGAATAGCGAAGCTGACGATCATTAAGGTGAACGCAAACCGCGCCTTCCATTTCATCAGCATCGAATACACTGTCATCAAAGCCATCTGTATCGCCTTCGATAACGTAAAGATCGTCAGGGCAATCTTCAATATCAACCAGTTTCTCTTTAATGCCTTTAAGATCAGGAACCACGATGGCGTGGCGAGCTGGGCCGTACAATGCTGAAAAGTACGGTGCATCTTCCATCGTGATGTCATCGTAAATTTCTGAAAGCAGTGTGCCACCTAAGGTGTCAGCCAGTGATTGCAAGCGTGCATCGCCGCTACCGCCAGGCTGAGCCAAACGTTCAATTTCCGCTTCAAGCGTTTGTTTTTCGACGGCCAGCTTGTCACGGGTATCCAGTGTTTGACGTTCTCTCACCATCACTGTTTGCATGGTGTCGAGAACCGCTTGGTTGTCGTAAAGACTTTCTTCGGTTTGGTCTGACAGTTTTTCTAGCGCTTCTTGCGCCGCAATCCATGCAGGAGCAACGTTTTCAAACGCCGTCACTTTGGCATTGATGTCATTTTCACTGCGCTGCAGTTCGCGGAGTTTGTCCGCTTGTTCGCCAACCGCATCTTCCGCCGATTCGAGACGCTCCTGCTGACGTGCCATTTCAAGCTCGGTCAGTTCTTCAGACTCAACCGCCGTGTTGAATTGACGCTGGTATTGCTCTGAAAGCGTTTTGGCTTGCTGATAGCTGCGTAGCTGACGCTCAAGGTCACGATGCTGTGCGGTGAGTTGGTCGCTATTATTTGCCAAATTGGCAAACTCACGGCCTTTTGCAATCACTTCACGTGCTTTGGTTGACGCATCTTCACGAGAAACTTCACCAACGATCTGACGCACTAATTGCAAGCCACGTTCAAATTGTTTTGCCGCGGCAGACGACAAATCCAACTTGTGCTTCAGGCTCAGAAGTTGCGCGGTTTGCGCTTCTTCATCACCTTTCAGCGCATTCAGCATGTCTGCTGCATTATGATGCTCAAGATCATCATTACCCGTTATCTCTTGCGCTTTTTCTAACGCTTTAACGGCCTGTTGATACTGAAGCGCTCGAGTTTGCTGCATATCCAGCGCTTGCTGGTAATCCGCCAGTTGGGTTTTGAGGCTATCAACTTCTTCTTCGTTGAGGTGCGCTTGCTCCTCCGAGATCGCAAGTTGTTCAGTGGCTTCTTCAACCACCATCATTTGCTCTTCGAGGCGTACGGCTAACTCTTCCAAATCGTCTTGGTAGCGCTCCACTTTCTCTTGCTGGCGAACCGCGGTTTGCACTAATTGAAGGTGGTCTGAAGCCGCTTGGTAATCTTGTTCTAGATGAGCTTGTCCATCGGTCAGCACATCCAGTTCATCGGTCATGCGACCAAACGTACCTTGGAAATCACTTAGCTGGCGACGAGAACCCAGCAACTCGCCACGTCGTTGCAATGCCAGTTCAAGCTTCTTGCGACGCTCATTGGCATGGCGCATGTAGTCAGACGCAACGTAGTTGGTCGATTCAGTGATCAAGTGCTTGAACAAATCACGGTCACGCTGTGTCAGCTTGATCGCTTCTAGCGTCATACGGTTTTCGCGAAGTGCCACTTCCATGTCTTGGAAGGCTTTCTTCACACCACCGTTTTGCGGCAGCAAGTAATCGCGCAGTGACTTGGTGATCGCACTTGAAATGCCACCGTAGAGCGATGCTTCAATCAAACGATAGAACTTCGAACGATCCGTTTGATTACGCAGTTTCTTAGGCAACGCACCTAACTCAAACATTTGCGCATGGTAATCGGTGACAGAAGTAAACGCTTTAAAATGTGCCGTTTCGTGCTCACCTAGCGCGTCTTTCACGTCATTAAGCTGACGAACACGCACTTGGTTGGCAGACACGCTTTCAATCAAAATATCGGTTGGTTTAACGTGTGAAGGCAGACCTTGAATAATGAAAGGCTTGATGTCGACTTTCTTATCACGCCCCGCCACTTGCTGAAGGCGCACGCCGAACAAAATACGTTGGTTACGGGAGTTCACCACATCAAGCGCGGCATAACACGCGCCCGGCTTCAGTTTACCGTGAAGGCCTTTATCACGTGATGCTGTTGAACTGCCCGCTTCGGTGGTATTACGAAAATGCAGCAAGCTTTGATCGGGGATCAAAGCTGTAATAAACGCCGCCATCGTGGTCGATTTACCCGCACCGTTACCGCCAGACAAGGTGGTAACTAGGTTATCGATATCAAAGGTACGAGCAAAAAAGCCGTTCCAGTTAACCATGGTCAGCGATTGGTATTTACCGCGTTGGATCATGCCTGAGCCTCCTGATCGTCGTTGCTTAACGCGTCGATTTCTAATTCATCGCTCTCGTCGTTACTCAATAGACTTGATTGCGCATGCTCTTGTGTATGAACAACCGCTTCACCATCACGAATCAAACGCAATTGCGCTTCACGCATATCGTCACCCACTCGAACATCCGCACCAAAGCGGAACGTGGCTTCGCTAACGCGGAATTTTCCGTTATCTCCGATTGGGACAATCATGCCCAATCGGCGAAGACGACGAAGTGATGTTTTCACTTTGTCATACAGTTTTTCACGATCAAGATCAGAGCCGCTGGCACGCAAGGTCACCAGCTTCATCAGCTTCTTCTCATCCGCTAGAGTCAAGAGCTCGTCAAACAGCTCTTGGGTATTAAAAATACCTTCTTGAGCCAATCGCTCTGGGCTTAGGTAGAGGAAACACAGTACCTTACCCACCAGCATATCGAGCTCTGACAATACACTGCGACCGATCAACGATGTGGAGCGTGGACGCAGATAGAAAAAGCCTTCCGGCGCTCGCACTAGCTCAGCATGGTAGCGCTGATAGAAATGCTGCAGTGGCGTTTCAAATTCAATCAGATAAGCGTGGTTATCCAAATCTTCGCTGGCAATATGGCGGCCAGCACGCAGCGCGCTATCCAGTGTTGGGAACAAAGGGTTAGCTATCGCTTTTGCCAATTCCTCTGGCATAAGTTCTTCAATATTTATCGATGACATTCGCTTGTACCTTGGCTCCGTATTCGTTAATTGCCTGCCAATCCGGTTGGATCGCATTGAGATCTGATTGTGAATAACCTAGGCGTACCGCCTGATTAATCACTATCCGAGCCAAATCAAAATGGCGAGCTTGTGGGTGTTGAGCCAGATAGTTTTTCAAAACAACGCCCAAATCGATGCCCTCGCCCGTTGTTCGATGACGAGACAGCATGTCAGCGATTTGATCGCCCAATTGGTCGGTAACCAGTGTGAGTTCTTCAAATTCGACTTCCGCAGGCATTTCGCCAGTCACTTCGTCATCACGAAGCACCAAGGCTTCATCACGCATATCACGAAGACGTTCGGCATCTGAAAAAGTCAGGAACCACGGGTTATCAAAATATTCTGTCACCGATTGACGTAAACGCTGGCTAAATGCACGGTTCTTGTCCATGTCGATGGCATTACGAATAAATTTATGTACGTGACGGTCGTAACCAATCCACAGGTCTATCGCTTGTTGGCCCCAATTGACGATGCGGTCGAGTTTCATTTGCAAGTTGTAGATCATGGCATCAACGAAATCGAGATCGTCTCGGCCCTGAACTTGTTCCTGAATATTAAATAGCTGTGTTTGCAGTTGGTCACCTGCCGACTGCAACGTATCTTGCAGTTCGCGCAGCGTACTGGATGTTTCGTTTAACAGTTGCTCACAGTTAGCAATCGCTGCTTGCCAATCTTGGTTTAACAGCGCAGCAATGTCTTCTTTGACCTTTTGCTGTTGTTCATCCATGGTGCGTTGGTTCAAATCGATGCGATCGAAAATTTCTGCCACAGAATACTTAAGTACGCCGTAAACATTTTTACGCCAAAAATCAGCATCGCCATCTTCTGACGCTGCTGACAAAGCTTTATCAATCTCATCTGCCACCATGGAGAGCTGAATAGACAGCTTCAATGAGCTGTATTCACGGTGACGTGCATAGTAATCGCTGATACCCAGCGCAAGCGGTGTAAGACGATAGATGCTCGCACCCTCTGTCAGTTCGCTGGTAAAGCGACTCAACAGGCGGCTACGCACCAAATCGTTAATGGCATTGTTTGCGCGAAACGCGATGGTCTCGCTAGCTTGATCGAATTGGTCACTCACAATGCGGAACGCATCGACAAGTTCCCCTTCCCCTAGCTCCTCCTCATAACGCTCGCTGCTGAGTACTGCAACGGCAAGGAGAAATGCCAGCCGTTCCGGCGGCAGATTGAGAGAGAAGTCATTCTGTTTCACCCAACCGACCAACTCAGGAACAGTCTGAGAGAATTCGCTCATCCGTAATCCTTGTTGTCTATTTCTAATTATTTATCGAGAGGTCTTTGCGCCCACACATGAATGTAGCGCCCTAACGATATAAAAGGTTCTTGGCGGCAAAGCTTTTGCTCCATCGCCACAACCTGTTCAAAGGTATATTCGCCCATTCTTGTGTCTTTCATGTAGTCATGGAATGTACGTACACCACTTTTTCCCAAAATATTAAAGCCAGCCTCTTCGATCCACTGATAAACGTCTTCAGGTGGAAGGCCTTTTTGAGGCTGAAGCTTAAAGCGCTTTCTATGCGGCATACCCTCTTCAACATGGGTAAGGTTGCCGCATATTAAATTTTTAAACAGCAAACCATTTTGGTTGTAGAACATCACTGACGCAATGCCACCAGGCTTTACTTGCGAAAGAATGACATTCAAAGCTTCTCGCGGATCCGCTAGCCACTCCATCACCGCATGAAAAAGCACCAAATCAGTTTGCTTATCCACATGCTGTGCAATTTCCTGCACGGGTGCATGAACAAAGCGATATTGAGGAAGCAACCCAGCCGCTTCGATATCTTTTTCCGCCAACTCGAGCATCTGTGAAGAAAGATCGCACAAAGTGACGTGATGACCACGGTTGGCAATTTGCTGCGAAAGCTGCGCTAAGCCGCCTCCAGCGTCCAAAATATCCAGTGGTTTAGACTCACCCAGTTGTCCCAAAATTGATTCGAGATCTTGCCAAACAACGGCTTGGCGGATTTCTCCTTTGCCCGAGCCGTAAATGTTTTTAACAAATTTGTGGGCAATGTCGTCGAAATTTCTATCCTCTGTCACAGTGCCTTCGTTATCATATTCTACTGAAGGGGCTATTTTCGCATAAGACTGCCGTTAATAAAGGTTTGTTGTACTTATTGGCCCCTGTTTGACTATATTTCGGGCGACATTTCATGTTTGAACTAAAAAAACTTATATCAACTTTACTGATGCCCCTCCCTGCACTACTGCTAATCGGATTTTTTGGTCTGTTTTTGATTTGGTTCACGCAGCGTAAAGGGTTTGGTTCGTTCTTTGTTTTTGTTTCACTGCTGTTAATTGGACTCGTATCTTTTCAGCCAATATCTTCATCGTTGTTAATGGGGCTAGAAAGACAGCACACCCGTTTTTTACAACCAGAAGAGCCCGTTGATTACGTCATGGTGCTTGGGCATGGTCACGTGGTTGATGACGAAATCCCTCCTACTTCTGAGTTGTCGCGAGTGGCGTTGATGCGCCTCATAGAGGGGATTCGGATTCACTTCATGTACCCAACCTCACAACTGATTTTGTCAGGTTATGATGGCGGATACGAAGTGAGCCATGCTCGTATGCTGGCTCGGGTAGCAATGGCAATGGGGGTGAACAAGAACAACATCCTGTTGCTTGAAACAGCAAAGGACACGTGGGAAGAAGCCTTTCAAGCGGCATCCGTCGTGGGCGATAGCAACTTGGTACTGGTGACGTCGGCGAGCCACATGCCTCGCGCATTGTATGAATTTCAAAGTGCAGGCCTAGACCCTATCCCAGCACCAACGAATTACATGGCCCAAAAAGAGATTCAACAGCCTTGGATCAAGTACAGCCCTCGGGCACAGTACCTCGAGCAATTCGAGCGCTTCTGGCATGAACGCTTAGGGCAACTGTGGCAACGTCTACGCGACAAAGTGGCGCTACAAGAAGCGGTACTGCAAGCGGACCCTGTGACGTCTCCTGAATCGGCTATGCCAACACCAGAGACTGATATCGAAGGTATTGCGCCAGCCAATTAGATACGAGGCTAACTCGACTCCATTTGTTCACTGACAAAACAATTCGTCTGTTAGAAAAACAAAAAGCTGCCACCAGGCAGCTTTTTTTATGGATTTGTTTTGTAAAGTTTACTTGTCTAAGTATGTTGTGTACGGCCGTGATACTCGACGAATCAATATGTCGATTAACGGCTATTAACTAACTGCCTAACCACTTCAAGATCTTCAGGCGTATCCACGCCAGCAGGTGGGACTTCGATAGCCACATCCACGTGGATTTTCTCGCCATACCAAAGCACACGCAGTTGCTCTAAGCACTCGATGTGTTCAATCGGGCTTGGTGCCCAATTGATATAGGTATTAATGAACCCTGCACGATAACCGTATATGCCAATATGGCGTTTCAGATTATGGTGGATCTCCATCGGCACTTTAGCAAAGTTATCGCGATCCCAAGGAATCGTCGCTCGGCTAAAATACAGCGCATAACCGTCTTTATCCGTCACCACTTTCACAGCGTTAGGGTTAAACACTTCATCAGCATGATCGATGTTAACTGCCAGCGTCGCCATAGGCGCAACACTCTTGGCTAAATTCTCTGCAACCTGACGAATAACACTCGGCGGGATTAACGGCTCATCACCTTGCACATTTACGATGATTTCATCAGCATCGAGATTGTATTTCTCGATCACTTCCGCAAGACGTTCAGTGCCAGATTGGTGATCTTCACGGGTCATGCAAACTTCGGCACCAAATCCATTCGCTGCATCAACAATACGCTGATCATCCGTTGCGATAATCACATTGTGAGCGCCAGACTTCAGCGCTTGCTCGTAAACCCATTGGATCATCGGCTTTCCACCAATATCAACCAAAGGTTTGGCGGGCAAACGACTCGACGCATACCGAGCGGGGATCACCACGGTGAATTTCATTACTTAACCTCTTCAGAAGTCAATTCACGTGCTTCCGGTGTCAACATCACTGGAATCCCATCACGAATGGGATAAGCTAACCGGTCAAATTTGCAAACCAACTCGTTCTTTTCTTTGTTGTAATTCAGCTTTCCCTTACACGCAGGGCAAGCGACGATTTCAAGCAGTCGGTGATCCATATCCATCCTTCACTTTCTTAATGGTATTCATTACGTTGGCAGTATCATCCGCATTGAAGCTCGCATCAACGGGCAAATACCACCAATTCTCAATTTCTGGGTGTTGTTGTAACAATGCCCGACATTTAACGGCATCTTTTTCCGTCATCAACAAATGCTCACCTTGATCAGCTAACGTCATCAATCTCTCAATTTCAAATGCTTTATGATCCGCGAAGGGCTCGCAATGAATGGGGTGTTGTCCCAATTCATTCAGCGTATTGAAAAAACGTTGAGGGTTGCCGATCCCAGCCATCGCAACAGCATTTGGCAAGCTATTGGCAACAACCCGCTGACCCGTTTTTAGATTAACCAATTCATGTGGCAACAAGGCCATGCCAATCTCGCCTGGTAGTGCGACATCACCATTACAAATAATGAAGTCAACGCTATTTAAACGGTCAACTTGCTCTCGCAATGGCCCAAACGGCATGTAATGACCATTACCAAAACGACGCTCGCCATCCACCACCACAAACTCAAGATCTCTCGCCAGTTTATAATGCTGCAACCCATCATCAGTGATAACAATATCAACACCAAGAGGCAGCAACGCTTTCACCGCTTCGCTTCTAACAGGGTCAATCGCGACAGGCGCACCCGTTCTTTGGAAAATCAATACAGGCTCGTCGCCGGCTGCATCAGTGGTAGTGGTGTCATCCAACACCAGAGGATACTGCTTTGCATTGCCACCATAACCACGGGAGACAACTCCCGGAGTCATACCAAGTGCTTGGAGTTGCTCCACCAGCCAAATCACAACTGGCGTTTTGCCATTGCCGCCTACGGTGATATTACCAACCACGATGACAGGAACAGGCGCTTTGTAAGCCTCACCACTTTTCATCAAAAACGCTTTGCGACGCTGTCTGGCTATTGCCCCAAACACCTTGCTCAAAGGCCATAACAAAGGCGCAGCGAGCCAACCTAGCGGGTGGTTTTCAAACCAAATTTTCTCGACCAAACCCGCCAAGCGTTATTCTCCAAATTGAATACGATGAAGTTGTGCGTATGCGCCATCTTTCTCAATCAAGGTAGCATGATTGCCGCGCTCAATAATTTCACCTTCATCAACAACCAAGATCTCATCGGCTTTTTCAATGGTCGACAATCGGTGGGCAATCACAAGCACAGTGCGGTCTTTTTGCAATTCATCTAACGCCGATTGAATAGCACGTTCTGATTCGGTATCGAGTGCTGAGGTTGCCTCATCCAAAATCAGAACTGGCGCGTTACGAAGCAGTGCCCGCGCAATGGCGATACGCTGACGCTGACCACCAGATAAACTCACACCGTTTTCACCAATCACCGTATCGAACCCGTTATCCATGTTCTGGATAAAGTCAGAGGCGTAAGCCAGCTTTGCTGCTCGTTCAATCTCTTCACGAGTGAATTTCTCTTCCGCCGCATACGCGATGTTATTGGCGATGGTATCGTTAAACAGGTGCACGTTCTGCGAAACAATCGAAACGTGATCACGCAGATTACTCAAGGTGTAATCTTCGATACGCACATCATCGATAGTGATCCCGCCGCTGTCGATGTCATAAAAACGGGTCAGCAAATTCGCGATGGTACTTTTACCTGAGCCAGAACGCCCAACGAGTGCCAACGTTTTGCCCGCTTCCAATTCAAAACTGACCTTGCTTAATGCTGGCGTATCTTTGGTTGGGTAAGTAAACACCACGTCATTGACTTTGATGTCACCTTTCACTCGCGCCACTTCATGGCTACCGTTGTCTTTCTCGGTTTCCATTTCCATCAATTCAAACAGGCTGTTACACGCTGCCATACCACGCTGAAATTGCGAGGTGACGTTAGTCAGTGCTTTCAGTGGGCGCATCAAACCGAACATTGCGCCGAACACCACAGCGAACGTACCCGCGGTCAGCTCTGAGCGAATCGCTTCCGTGTTTGCCAACATCAATACCGCCACAAGTGCGAATGACGCTATAAGCTGAATAACGGGGTTAGCGATGGCCTGTGCAGACACCAACTTCATGGTTTGTTGGCGCATACCATTGCTGACTTTCTCAAAGCGCTCTTTTTCAACATCTTGACCGCCAAAGCTCAGTACGACTTTGTGGCCTTTAAGCATTTGCTCAGAAGAAGACGTCACTGAACCCATAGCTTCTTGCATGTTGGAGGATATTTTACGGAAACGCTTAGAAACAAAGCCAATCGCCCAAGCGACAACGGGCGCAATAACCAACAAGATGGCTGATAATTCCCAGCTGTAATAAAACATCAACGTCATCAGGCCAATAATCGATGCCCCTTCACGGACAAGGCTAACCAATGCACCACTGGTGGCATTAGCCACTTGTTCAGAGTCGTAAGTAATACGAGACAGCAAGGCACCGGAAGATTCTTTATCAAAGAAGCTCACAGGCATCTTCATAAAATGATTGAACATGCGACGGCGCATCACCATCACAACATTGCCTGACACCCATGACAGACCATAGGCAGACACAAAACTCGATATGCCGCGAATGAGCATGAGACCCACAAGGTAAAACGGCATCATTTTAAGGAAATCGCTATCCACGCTGTCATAGGTAAAGCCTTCGTCTAGTAGAGGCTTAATCATTGAAAGCATGAGCGTGTCACTTGCTGCGTTAACAATTAACGCAATGATGGCAACCACAAGTCCTAGTTTGTAATTGGCAATGTACGGCCAAAGCGCTTTGAACGTTTCTCGGGTGGTTTTATCTTGGTAATTTGACATTTTATTTGCTTATATTTCTGCAAGTAGCGGGCATTCTACTCTTTTCTTTTGGGGCGTCCAAACATCTTCCGGTACCAAAATGCTTCCAGATCAAGACGTCGACTAAGAATTCGCCAACTAGATGGTGAAAATTGCACACTCACCTGACCATGCATACCAGTTTCATACCAATCAATGTTTCGATGCTCATAACGCGCAACCACATCCGGATGCGGCAAATTCCAGGGAGTATAACGTCCGGTTGAGGCAATAGCGGCCTGCGGCTGCACGCGTTCGATGAACTCAACCGACGAGGATGTTTTACTGCCATGGTGCGGCACAATCAAAACATCGGTGTCCAACTCCTCTTCGTGTGCCACGAGATAAGACTCCCCCGCTATTGGCATATCTCCAGTCAACATAACGCTATGAATGCCATCTGTTACCAGCACCACACAAGAATCTGGGTTTCTCGCTTCGTCAACGAGAGCGAGTGGATACAGGGCGCTAAATTGTAAGCCATTCCATTCCCAACGCTCACCCCGCTGACAAGGAAGCATATCGGGATGATTCTCGCTGATTCTCACCCATTGAGGTTCAAGATTGTCGATCGCCCATTCCATCCCGCCAGCATGATCGTTATCTCGGTGGCTAAGGATAAGCCCGTCCAGCCGACTACCTCTTGATTGCAAGATCGGCGAAACAACACTTTCTACGATGCTTCCCGATGACCATGCTCCCCCCGTGTCATAGAGTACAGCTTCCCCTTCTTTTTCTATCAGTACGGCTAATCCATGCCCCACATCAAGCACGTCGAGCTTCCAACTGTCTGCGTCATCAGCCCCGTCTTCCCACATCACTAACACAGTGACGAATGCGCCAAACAATAGTGGAAACCGCCTCATTTTCAGCGTCAGCCAAAGGAAAACCGTGATGATAAACATCAACAACCAAAGCCAAGGTACACGCTCGATAGAAAACCATCCAAACGAGGCCGTCTCTAATGCAAATAACAAAGGACGTAATGACCAGTCTACTGCCATCCATACCCAGTTGTCCGCGACAAGAGGAGAGATGAGTAAGGCCAAAAGAACTAGGGGGACGGTAATCAAACTAACAAGAGGAACCGCGAACAAGTTATAGAGAATTGACGTCATACTGATGCCGCCAAACCATGCCCACATGAAGGGCAACATGCCAACCGTGAGAAAGCACTGCATCAGAAATAACAACTTGAAATAGCGTTTTAGGGAAGGGATAAGCGACCCGCTTTTCTCGATGCCTTCGTTGCTATTTACGCTGTTTTCTATGTCATCACACCGTCTCTTTTGCCCCACCAATGACATGAGGCACAGCACAAAAACGGCACCAAAAGACAACCAAAAGCTCGCGGAAAAGATGGACAGTGGGTCAACGACCAACACTACGGACAGTACCATCAAGAATGTGTTAAATGGACTGACACTGAAGCCTGTTTGCCGAATAAGAGAGAACGTGATGAGGGCGATAAGTGCACGTTGGGCTGTCAATGAAAAACCAGCCATCCATGCATAACCTAACGCAAAAAACAGCCCCACCATGGCAGCGACCCAAAGCCCTTGATCATGTCTAAACAATAAAGGTAACAACAGCTTGGTGACACTGTAACCAAAGAAAAATGCCAATCCGATATGTAGACCTGAAATCGCGAGTAAATGGGCTAACCCAGTATCTCTAAGCTTCATCCAATCAGACTGTTGCAACAAAAATCGTTCGCCAAACCCCAGCGCGACTAAATACCGAAAAGACGGATAATCTCGAATTTCGTTAGTCACTTTCTCGAACAATTGCTGGCGATAAGAAACACTGTCGTCAAGTATTTCCGCGGTTAACACAGAGCCTTTAGCATGAATATGACGTGACAAAAAATAGGTTTCGGCATCAAAGCCCGCTTCATTCAAACGACCATAGGGCTCTCTTAACCTTGCGGTCATTTCCCAGCGTTGTCCTTGCTTAACTGGCTGATCACTTCGCCAATAGAGACGTACTCTAAATGTCTCAAAAGTGGTCAATTTGCGTCCATTCACTGTGTCGACATCAAAGATTACACTTGTTTGCCGTTTTTCAGCTGTAAAAAGGCTGCCAACTTTTCCTGCTATGGTAATATTCTGAGCCACTGTCTGAGCGGAAATGGTTTTGAATGTAAACAGAGCCGCAGAGCTGGATGCCACTAGACAGCCAAGGGTGAGACCGATGAAAAACACGGATACGTGCTTTCTTAGGGCAAGCAAAATGACAAGCGTGATAAATGAGCCCATCAGCGATGTGCTGATTTCTGGAATGTCTGGCCACCATTTGAGCGTGACGATAGCCACCACGATACCCAGTAACAATTTCATGAAGGTATCAATTCCGTGTTAAATGAAAATCTATGCCAAGAAAAATAATTAAAAAATTTCTCCCCAGACACGACGTGATCCGCAAACAAAAAGCGCTCGCGGTGTTTGGCAATCTGCTTTACGACCCAAACCTTTGGTGTTTGAATCGTCGCTCTGCGTCTGGCGCGTTCGCTGTTGGCTTGTTTATGGCGTTCATTCCCCTTCCTAGCCAAATGATCATGGCTGCTGGCCTTGCCATCATGTTTGGGGTGAACCTTCCTCTGTCTGTTGCCTTGGTGTGGATCACGAATCCAGTCACCATGCCCGTCATTTTTTATGGCGCTTACAAGGTCGGCACTTGGTTGTTGGGCACTCCCAATACCCATTTTCATTTTGAGCTGACATGGGATTTTCTGTTCGGTCAAATGCATCAAATTGGCCCACCGTTTTTGCTGGGAAGTTTGGTATGTGCTTTTTTCTTTGCCGCAGTGGGATACTTTAGTGTTCGCGGCCTTTGGCGCTATTCAGTGGTGAGAAGCTGGCAGAAACGCCGATTGCGTTTGCCTAAAATCAAAGTGCTAAAGAAAAAGAAACCCTCTCAAAATAGCCAAGACCAGAAAAACCAAGACAACTAAAAAACACACATACAAAAATACCCCGCTTTTGCGGGGTATTTTTTTCGTATTGAATAGGATGCGAGATGTTATGTGTTGAAGCGGTACAAGGCTGTAATTCTACAACTTATCAACGGGATGTCCTCCCAACTCTTAGGCGTTACCTATCGTGCACTCAATACCGTCGCGGGTTGCAATTTACAGGCACGCTGCGCAGGATACCAAGTTGCCAACAAGCTCAATACAACAGCAGTAGCAGAAACCATAAACACATCGCTGTAGTGCAATTCCGTCGGTAAAAAGTCGACGAAATAGATGTCGCCAGAGAGAAAGTCCTGCCCTGTTAATCGCTCAATACCACCCACAATAGTTGTGAGATTTAACGCAATTAAACAGCCAGCTATCGATCCCATCACACTGCCCAACAAACCAGAAAGCAAACCGTGCCATATGAAAATCGAGCGAATCAGTCCATCTTTTGCCCCCATGGTGCGGAGCACTGCCACGTCAGCAGCTCGGTCTTTCACCGCCATCATGAGCGTTGAAACGATATTGAAGCAAGCAACGCCAATAACAAGCACCATGACCAAATACATGATCACACGAACCATCTGAATATCGCGATAAAGGAAGCCATACTCCTGAGTCCAGTTCTTAAGGTACACATAAGCCGTCAGTGTTCGGCCGACTTCTCGCACGATACTTCTCGCATCGAGAGGGTCCGTTAACTTCAACGCGACACCAGAAACCATGTCCCCAATGCCCAAGTATGCTTGTGCATCCTGAATAGGGATAAGCGCTAAGCCATGATCCACCTGACCCGCCAAGCTCAAAATGCCAGATACTTGAAGCCGTATGCGCTTTGGCGCTCGCAATTTAAGGTCTGGGTCAGGAGAAGGCACCAGTGCCGTTATCCAATCCCCAACTTCTACGCCCAATCCATCCGCAATGCCTTTACCCAGTACAACAGCATGATTGCCTCCTACAAGAGAAGACCAACCATCCCCCACCACGTAGTCTTTGATATTGCTTACATTAACCTCTTGTAACGCATCAATACCACGAAGTTGAACGGGCTTTAAGTTCGCGCCTTTTTCAAGTAAGGCGGTTAAGGTGACATAGGGTGCACCCGCAACAACGCGGGGGTTCGCGACCGCGGTCTTTTGCATGGTTTCCCATTCTTTAACTGGCGTATTTACCCCTTCCAATTGGGCATGAGGGATCACTGCCAACACACGATTATTCAGCTCTCGTTCGAAGCCATTCATTGCTGACAAACCAACAATGATCACCATGACACCAACAGAAATACCAATCATTGAGGAAACGGAAATAAACGACACCAGTTTATTGCGGCTTTTGGCCTTACTAAATCGACGCCCAATAAACAGCGCTAACGGTTCGATCATGCTGAGACAACCTCACTGTGTTGCTCCACGAACTGACCATCTAACATCGACAACTGTCGGTCCATTTTTCCGGCCAGTTCTTGATCGTGTGTCACCACCAAAAAAGCCGTGTTGAACTCACGGTTCAATTCACGCATTAGGTCATAAATATCTAGCGCAGTCTTATGATCCAGGTTACCTGTTGGTTCATCTGCCAATACCAGTGCAGGACGATTCACGACAGCGCGAGCAATCGCGACACGTTGACGCTCTCCGCCTGAAAGCTCGGAAGGACGGTGCTCGGCACGGTGGGACATTCCCACTGCATCTAAAATTTCCAGCGCCCTTCGCTTCGCTTCTACAGGCTTCTCTCCCCCTATCATCAGAGGCATCGCCACATTTTCCACTGCCGTAAAGTCAGCAAGAAGGTGATGAAATTGGTAGATAAACCCAATGTTGCGATTGCGAAGTGTTGCCTGATCAGATGCACGCATTTTGATCAAATCTTTTCCATCAAAGTTCACTGAGCCTTCAGTTAACGTATCAAGTGCGCCCAGTACGTGCAGCAAGGTGCTCTTTCCTGACCCTGACGCACCCACAATCGCCACCAACTCCCCTTTATCGATAGAGAAGGATACGCCTTTCAACACGTGCGTTTTTAACTCGCCTTCTTGATAGGTTTTCACAACGTTTGAACAGGTAAGTAGCGTATTACTCATAGCGAAGAGCCTCAGCAGGACGAACAGACGCCGCCTTAAATGATGGGAACAAGGTAGCAAGCAGACTCAGCACAATTGCGCCTACGACTACGGAAAGAACTTGCTCTGTTTTAACCACAACCGGCAAAGCAATGCCATTGCCGAGCAAACTCAAATTAAACAGGTGCATAATTTCATTGATATTCATTGCCAGAGCAGTACCAAGTAAACCGCCAAGCATCGCGCCAATTACACCACTGCTGGCGCCCTGCACGACAAACAATGCCACAATGCTTTTGTGCCTCATGCCCTGTGTTTTTAATATGGCAACTTCAGCCTGTTTTTCCATAACCACCATAATGAGCGCTGAGATTATGTTGAATGCCGCCACCATAATGATGAGGCTTAACATTAACCCCATCATATTTTTTTCCATTTTTACCGCTTGAAAAAGCTCACCGCGTAGTTCTCGCCAATCGGACCATTCGTATCCCATGGTTTCAGCAATTTGCTTAATGGTCGGCACATCAAAAGGATCTTCAAGAAACAGCCTAAGATCTGCTGGTTGTGAACGAGGAAGGCGCATTAATCGTGCAACGTCATTGAGGTTGGCATACATGAGTTGGCCATCAACATCCGTGGCAGTGTCATAGATACCTGCAACGGTAAAATTACGCTGAGAGGGAATGCGGCCCACAGGAGTGAATTGACTCGCACTGGTGATCATCACGCGGACTTTGTCGCCCACGGACACATCTAAATCACGCGCTATTTTTCTACCCAAAACCAGATGATACGCACCCGGCTTCAACATTTCGAATGAACCACGCACCATGAACTCACGAATGGGTTCAGGACTGTTAGGCTCAACGCCCAGCAAGCGCCCTGCCGCAATCGAAACAGGGCTTTGCACGACAGCATCAGTGCTTACGATCGGCGCCGTGCCCGTCACGTTATTCCAATTCGCAATCGTGTTCACATCGGGAGCGAGCTCTGCATCGCCAGAAATCACCGCTTGCGGTAAAACCCCCAAGATACGATGTTTCAACTGACCTTCGAAACCATTCATCACCGAAAGTACCGTCACTAATGCCATCACACCAATGGTGATGCCCGCGGTCGACATATACGAAACGAACCGGCCAAATTTGTCGCCTGAACGCCCACGTAAATAACGTAAGCCAATAAACACCGATAAAGGGTGATACATAAATCGAATTCTCAACGAGTCATTTGGACTACTCTAAATACCATTCAATAGTCCGTTGTTATGTGTGCTTACCCAACCGCTTCAATGCTTCGCCAGCTCGTAAGATGAAAGATTGTATTTCATCGTATGAGCGCTTTAGTTAGCGTGGGTATAGTGAACAGCAAGAATACCTTTAAGGTCAGCGGATTGCCATGAAACCCAACCTCACCACCCGCGGTTAGGTGCTTTTTCAAACAAATCGTTCCATTCTTCTTACAACACAGCCTTCTTATTCGCAGATACTGTGACTTGCGCTAACCCATTGCGCCCATGACGACCTAGAACCGAGATCATGAACCGCCCATCGTTTTATCGAGTACTCAAGTTCATTGGCACTGTTCTCCATCAACAGGCAAAGAATCAAACACCTTAAGCACAGAAACATGCATATTGGGTCAGTTTGGGTATAATCAACAGATTACAAAGCATTAGGACACACAATGAGTCAGGACGAATACTTTTCCGTACATGCGCACCTAAAAATTAATGTGGAAGAATTAGGTGATGGCGAGCATGTCCCGTCTGACGTAGAGTTTGGCCGTGAAATCCCGATTGCTTTTCGTATTGCTAGCGACTGTGGTGTTCTAGATAGTAGCGTCGAAAAAGAAATCCATACGCTGCATAACGACCAAGGTCATGCCTTGAGCAAATTTCTGACTGCTCAGAATGAAAAGATCAATTTGTTGCTCGGCTTTATGTTGTCTCAACAAGATGATCCCAACCTTCGATTTCAGACTGAAACTTTCGGAGCCAGCAGCCTCACGTTCATCGCCAAGAAGGCATTTCAGAAAGGACAGCATCTTCGCCTAAAGCTCTTTCTTGAGAACCCTCCTTCCGCCATTTACTGCTACGGTACCGTGTACGGATGCAAAGAAAAAAATGGTAAGTTTGCCGTGGGTATTAAATACACACGCCTTCAAGAAGAAGACAGAGATGTGCTGATCCGTGCTGCGCTTCATCAGCAGCAGAAGCTTCTTAGACAACGCGCATTAGAAAGAGATAACTAAGCCCCAAATCATGAAAGATAACGCTTTATTTACCTTGCCTTCGCCAACCAAAGCCGGCGACACACGTGTTATTGCCAATCTCCTTGGCGCTTCACTGCCTCTAACCATTGCCAATATTGCGGATAAGCAGCAAAGATTGATGTTGTTGGTCGTCCCAGACAATCAAACAGCGCTAAAGCTTCAGCCAGAAATACAGCAGTTTACAGGGCAATCGTGCCATGTTTTCCCAGATTGGGAGACACTGCCCTATGATAACTTTTCACCGCACCAAGACATCATCTCTGATCGTATTGCTCGGCTCTATCAGTTATCTAAACAAACCGCTGGGATACTGATCATTCCGGTATCTACCTTGCTGCAACGCGTCATGCCGAAATCCTTCTTGGTTCAGCATGCGTTGATGGTAAAGAAAGGTGATTTGTTATCACTTGAAAAGCTACGTCATCAACTCGAATTATCTGGCTATCGTCATGTTGATCAGGTTATCCAACATGGTGAGTACGCAAGCCGTGGTTCGATTCTTGACCTGTTTCCAATGGGGTCTAACCATCCTTTCCGCATCGATTTCTTCGATGACGAAGTGGACACCATTAGAGAGTTTGACCCAGAGAACCAACGTTCTACTCAAGAACTCGATCATATCAACTTGTTGCCCGCACACGAGTTCCCAACAGATGACGAAGCTGTTGAGCAGTTTCGCGTTCGCTGGCGCGAGCGATTTGAAGCAAGGCGTGAGCCGGAATCCATCTACCAGCAGGTAAGCAAAAAGACATGGCCAGCAGGCATTGAGTACTGGCAGCCACTTTTCTTTGAGCGCACCGAAACGCTGTTTGACTACTTACCCAATGACACTCTCTTGCTCACCAAAGGTGATCTGGAATCTGCCGCTAATCAGTTTTTAACCGATGCCGAGTATCGTTTCGACCAACGCCGAGTCGATCCACTGCGCCCTCTGCTGCCACCCATTGAGATTTGGCAGAACGTTGAAGAACTATTTTCTGCGTTTAAAGCATACCCGCGCATCAAGCTACAGATTGATTCAACAGAAGATAAAGCCGGACGACAAAATGCGCCCATTAAGGATTTACCAGACCTCACAGTAAATCAGCAGCTAAAAGAACCATTAGGCTCACTGCGCAAGTTCACTGAAGACTTCAAAGGCAAAGTGGTGTTTTCCGTTGAAACGGAAGGACGCCGAGAAGCCATGCTGGATCTTCTCGCTCGTATCAAGATTCGCCCTTTCGTTAGTGCGAACCTCGAAGAAGCGATAAATGCACCAACATCGTTTGCCATGGTGGTCGGCCCAGCAGAACGAGGATTTGTCTGCGAGAAACCCGCCTTTGCGCTGATTTGTGAAAGCAACTTACTCGGTGAGCGCGTTATACAACAACGCCGCCGCGGAGATAAAAAGGCAGCGGTTAACAGCGATACCATGATCCGAAATCTTGCAGAGTTGCAGATTGGACAGCCTGTTGTTCACCTCGAACATGGTGTGGGCCGCTACCTAGGGCTCCAAACGCTAGAAGCTGGCGGCATTGAAACTGAATATGTCACACTGGAATATCAGCAAGGCTCCAAGCTCTATGTACCCGTTGCATCACTGCATTTGATCAGCCGATACAGTGGCGGCGCCGAAGAAACAGCCCCGCTACACCGTCTTGGTGGCGAAGCGTGGGAGAAAGCGCGTAAGAAAGCCGCAGAGAAAGTCAGAGATGTTGCCGCAGAGCTACTCGATGTATATGCCAAACGTGCTACCAAACCCGGCTTTGCGTTTAAACACGACCGAGAAGCATACTTAGATTTCTGTTCAAGCTTCCCATTTGAAGAGACCCCAGACCAATCTCAAGCCATCAATGCTGTACTCTCTGACATGTGCCAGCCTATCGCAATGGATCGCTTGGTATGTGGTGATGTAGGTTTTGGTAAAACAGAAGTCGCCATGCGAGCAACCTTCTTGTCGGTCAATAACAACAAACAAGTTGCCGTGCTTGTGCCAACCACACTGTTAGCACAACAGCACTTTGAGAACTTCCGAGATCGATTTGCCAACCAACCTGTTCGCGTAGAAGTATTGTCTCGATTCAAGTCTGCCAAAGAACAAAAAGCCATTCTTGCCGACTGTGCTGAAGGCAAGATCGACATACTTATCGGCACACATAAACTGCTGCAAAGCGATGTGAAGTTCGAAGACCTCGGTTTACTGATTGTCGATGAAGAACACCGCTTTGGTGTTCGACAAAAAGAGAAAGTCAAAGCCATGCGTGCAGATGTCGACATTCTCACGCTCACTGCGACCCCAATTCCTCGTACATTGAATATGGCGATGAGTGGCATGCGTGATTTGTCTATCATCGCCACGCCACCTTCACGTCGCTTGGCCATCAAGACTTTCGTTCGAGAGCGAGAGGACGCGATGATCCGCGAGGCGTTGCTGCGTGAAATCATGCGTGGTGGGCAGGTCTACTTCCTTCACAATGATGTCGACAGCATTGAAAAAGCCGCAGACGAATTGGCTGAACTGGTACCTGAAGCTCGCGTTACCGTCGCTCACGGACAAATGCGTGAGCGTGAACTCGAACGTATCATGTCTGATTTCTACCACCAGCGTTTCAATGTATTGGTGTGCACCACCATTATCGAAACGGGCATCGACGTTCCAACTGCCAATACCATATTGATGAACAGAGCCGATCGTTTAGGCCTCGCTCAATTGCATCAATTGCGTGGTCGTGTCGGGCGATCGCACCACCAAGCATATGCTTACTTACTCACCCCACATCCAAAACGGATGACGAAAGATGCGGTTAAGCGTCTTGAAGCCATCTCGTCGCTCGAAGATCTTGGCGCAGGTTTCACGCTTGCCACACACGATCTTGAAATACGTGGCGCGGGTGAATTGTTAGGTGAAGAACAAAGTGGTCAAATTCACTCTGTGGGTTTCACGCTGTATATGGAAATGCTTGAGCAAGCGGTAGAAGCATTAAAAGAAGGTAAAGAGCCATCATTGGAAGACTTGCTCAATCAGCAAACCGATGTTGAATTACGCTTACCTGCGCTGCTGCCTGATAGCTATATCCCAGACATCAATACTCGCCTATCACTATACAAACGTATTGCGGGTACCAAATCACAAGATGAGATTGAAGAGCTAAGAGTTGAGCTGATTGATCGATTTGGTTTGTTGCCTGATGCAGCATCGAATTTGCTCAAAGTGCAACAGATTAAACTAGATGCAGCGAAACTAGGTGTACGTAAGATCGACGCTCATGATAGAGGCGGTGTGATCGAGTTTAACCAAAACGCCCAAATTGATCCCGGCTTCTTGGTGGGTCTGTTACAATCGCACCCAACTCGATATCGTTTCGATGGACCAACCAAACTAAGAATTGTGGAGTCACTGACTGATCGCAGAGAAAGGGTTGAGTTCATAGAGACACTACTGACCCAATTTGCTGACAACCTATTGGTCGCCTGAGTCATTGGCGACAAGATGCTATTAACGGAGTAATGCTTTGAAAAAGCTAATTTTCCTGCTGCTGTGCACCATTAGCTGGCCTTCACTTGCAGAACGTTGGTTTGACGTTGAAGTGATTGTATTTAAACGTAACCAGAACCCTGAAAGCGTTCAGGAAAACTGGCCTGATACACAACCAAACATTAATTTGTCGAATGCGATATCTGTTTTTGACTCCGCCACATTATCAGCCAAAGGACTTCAGGTTCTTCCAAAACGCGATTGGCAGCTCAACGCTGAATACAACAGATTAGCGAATCATGCCGGCTTCAAGCCTTTGTTACACACTGCTTGGCGTCAAAATGATGGTAGTAAGCATGCCATGCCAAAACTGCGATTTACGGCGGGTAAAAATTTTGGTGATACTTACTACACCGATGGCACACCAAAAGAGACCTCTCTCAATGCTGACTCCGCTTATGACAGTAATGAAAAACAAAGCGGTTCAATGTATGAGTTAGATGGGTTTATTCGTGTCTATGTCCAGCACTACTTGTTCATTGAAACCGACCTTGTGCTTCGTGAGCCTGGTGAGCGAAAAGTGCTACAAGACGTGAGCGAAGTGCCCACCCCGCTAAATAACCAAACCGCGACCGACATCGAAACGGTCTTGGACGATGGCACTAAGGTTGCTTTGCCAGAAGAAGCGGACACGTTTACCGGACTTCAAAAACTTGAACGTACATATGCCGTCGAGAAATATCTTAAGCCATATGCCTTCGAGCAAAAGCGCAGAATGCGAAGTGGCGAGATCCACTATTTGGATCACCCTCTGATGGGTCTGATTATTCAAGTCACTCGTGTCCAGTAAACTGCTTTATAAACGCCCTCTTAAGAGGGCGTTGCTTTTTCAGGCTTATACGTAAGTAACCTGAATGCACTCGATCTCATGTTACTCGGGTCGACATATACTTAATTAATACATAACGAAGAACGACACACATAACCCATGCAAGCAAACTTGGAATTTCAAACAGATCGCCTTCTGCTTCGCGCACTGAATCGCATAGATGCTATTGCGCTACGCGACGCTATCAGAGACTCCTCTGACACCATTTCTCCATGGCTAGACTGGTGCCACGAGGGTTTTGATGATTTAGATTCAGAAGCATGGATTAATCGCAGTCGACAGGGTTGGCTGACTGGCACAAGCTATGAGCTTGGTGCTTTTGATTTAGAAACAGGGACACTTGTTGGCTGTGTATACATCTCGAGCATCGACAAGGTCGCTAACCTCGCAAACCTCGGGTATTGGATTGCCTCTCACCATCAAGGTCGAGGGCTTGCCATTGAAACGACTGAAGTAGCGGCAACACTCGCGTTTACTCACCTACTGCTCACGCGCCTTGAACTCGTTATGGATCCAGCCAATCTTGCCAGTATTCGTATTGCTGAAAAGTTAGGCGCAAGCTTTGAATGCAAAGCAAGAAATCGATACATGTATGATGGCGAGCCCAGAGAAGGCTTGGTGTACAGTTTAGTCCCATCTGATTTTGGGCTTTAATCTCAGGCTGGCGTGACACCCAAAACGCACTCATCAAGATCAAAAAAAGCTGCCAATGGCAGCTTTTTTCATACATTAAATGGCGCGTTCAGTGACCCACCAAATCTATCAATGTATCAATGAAGTTTTAACGATGGACGCAACACGCGGTTGATTCGGCTCACCAGCATCATCAAACCCGTCTTAATCACACCGTGAAGTGCGATTTGG
The DNA here is from genome assembly GCF_050336585.1 of Enterovibrio makurazakiensis. NCBI lineage: Bacteria > Pseudomonadati > Pseudomonadota > Gammaproteobacteria > Vibrionales > Vibrionaceae > Enterovibrio > Enterovibrio makurazakiensis. Next base: position 153,481 of record NZ_JAKJSE010000008.1, on the reverse strand, counting down.
TGCATTCGATACAAAGAAATGTACACCACACGCGCCAAACGGCCTTCTACCATCATTGAGCCACGAGTCAGGTTACCCATTAGGCTACCTACGGTAGAGAAACGGCTAAGGGAAACCAAAGAACCATGGTCTTTATAGACGTAGGCTTTTAACTCACGATCAGTCAGTTTCGCAACGATGTTTGAGAAACAACGGCTGGCCATCTGGTGCGCTGACTGAGCGCGAGGCGGTACCATCGAACCATCTGCTTGCTCACACGCTGCACAATCGCCCAGCACGAAGATATCATCATCACGCGTTGTTTGCAGTGTTGGCTTAACCACCAGCTGATTGATACGGTTAGTTTCCAAGCCTGCAATATCTTTCAAGAAATCAGGGGCTTTGATACCCGCCGCCCAAACCATGATTTGTGCAGAAATCTTATCGCCATCTTTGGTCACCAAACCGTCTTCTTCGGCTTTTACAACCATGGTTGCTGTGCGTACATTCACGCCCAGTTTAATCAGCTCTTGCTGCGCCGCACCAGAAATACGAGGAGGCAAAGCAGGAAGAATTCGCTCACCCGCTTCTACTAAGGTCACGTTGAGCTTTGAGCTGTCTAGGTCACGGAAGCCATAGTTGTGAAGCTCTTTGATCGCATTGTGAAGCTCTGCAGACAGTTCAACACCCGTCGCACCCGCACCAACAATCGCAATATCAACAGTACCGTTACCCGATTTAGCATGGAGCTTGAGGAACTCATTGTTCATGTCGTTACGGAAACGACGCGCTTGCTCTGGGCTATCTAAGAAAATGCAGTTATCACGAACGCCTTCAGTATTGAAATCATTCGATGTAGAACCAATTGCCATCACCAGTACGTCGTAGCTCAGCTCTCGCTCTGGCATCAGCAGTTCGCCATCTTCCTCGTCGTGCAATGCCGCCAACTGAATGGTTTTATTCTCACGATCGATATTGGCTAAGCTACCCAATTGAAAATCAAAATAATGATTACGAGCATGAGCACGGTAGCTGATGGCATCAACACCCTCATCCAATGAGCCTGTTGCCACTTCATGCAACAAAGGTTTCCAAAGATGACTCGCTTTGCGATCAACAAGAGTGACCTTGGCGCGTCCTTTACGTCCAAGTGTGCGGCCTAATTTAGTAGCCAATTCCAAGCCACCCGCACCGCCACCTACTACAATAATTTTGGTCACGATTACTTCCTCACCATGAATTTAAAACGAAAAAATGTGCCTCACCCCACACTCGAAAATGCGTGATGAAAAAAAATGTGTGTTCAAACGTGTGTAGGTGATGAGGTAAAAATTGATCGCTAGCGGTAATGTGAAGTCGCAGATTTATCTTTTGTTTTTAGTGCATCTACGCTTTTGTATTTGTTTTTTTGCGCTTAACGTCACAACCAATTTGTCGCTTCCATTATACAGCTCACTTGATCTCAATCAATTTTTATATCTTAAAGTCCCAACCAAATGCCGCAAAAATGCGCAATGCATCGATTGGAAACGACAATATTTCGAGAACACAAAACAGAGTAAATACGACAAAGACACCTGAAGCAAAGGCAGGTGTCTTTACGATTAAACGACAGGAGTATTAGGCTTGCTCTTTAAACGCCTTCATAGCTTGAAGGTGATGAGAAATGCTCTTGAATTTATGGCTCTGGGCATCATCCCAAACCACATCATAGTAAGCACTCAATGCATCTTCTGAACGCGAGTTATCAAGCACATCATCATTCTTGGACAAAATAACTAAACAGCGGCCTGCATTTTTAGAACGGAAATCTTCAACACATTTAGTGCCAATATCAGCATACTCTTCAGGCCTATCGATTCGACCTTCCATATTTTCCTGCGGAAACAAGTTAGGGTTAAACACAACTTGCTTTAGGCCGCTTAGAAAACCAATACGCTCTGACCAATACCCACCAAGCCCGACACCGCAAATCAAAGGGTGCTTATCATCAGACATTTCAATTTGCTTGCTGACTTCTTTCAGTAGGTGTTGCATGTCATGTTTCGGGTGACGCGTACTGTAGCTAAGGAAGCGAACATCAGGGTCTATAAACTGAAGCTGCATGACCTTTTCGTGGTTGCCAGGGCTTGTAGAATCAAAGCCATGAAGATAAATAATCACTGAAACTCCCTCTCACACTTGTATGGCTAACGCCGCTATCTTCTAAGTCTGTGTCATGGTGATAACACAATCTACCATGCATTCACACACATTACTTAAGGTTAAAGAACAAAGCCTCGAAGGGGTCAATAAATTCAACGTCAATTGGTTACCTTGTCACCAACCGTGGTGGTATCTACGCAGTTTTCCGACAACCACACTCACTATTGAAGTACGTCATTGATGTCATCAACATAAGACGCCAACTTATCACGTAATACTTGGCGTTGCTTGTCACTCAAATGCCTATCCAATCGCTGAAGCAGCTCATATCGTCTCGCAAGATAAATAGCCATGTCACTTTGGTATTCATCACTTTGAAAATGGACAAGTCGGGAGAAATAATCATTGATGCGCTGTTCGATATCGGGCTCATTACGGTGAAGAAGAATTGCTGTCAGCTCTTCCAATAAGCGATCACGAATATCGTAAAACACAGGTCGCATCTCAATCTGGTAAGACGCCATTTCGGTCAATTGTAATTGCTGCTTATCGCTAACAGCGTCTACCCAAACTTCCATCCGCTCGACCAACCGTGTCTGACGTCGCATGACCTGATCGTCAGTCGTGCCTTCATTCGCCTTTTGAACGCCTTCATCAATGTTGTCTTTGAGCGTTTGCAGCCAGTGTTCAACCTGCTCATCACTCAGCGACCGAATCAAATTCGCTAAGGGCGGCGTCAAACCAACAAGTGACGCCAAAATCGTTTCGTTCACCTGTTGGTGGTACTCCCCTATCTTTGAATAAGATAAAGGTGAAGCCGTATCTTGCTTAACTTGCTTGAGCAAAGCCTGTATTTTGGGAAGTTCCACTTGTCGATGCCATGAATGAAACACCTCCAGATCTTTGTCCAACTGCTGCTGTTGAGACGACGTCATATCAACATAGTCGGACAAGTAGTAATCGATCCAGAAAGGGAGTGTGTTGTAGGCAAATTGATTAGTGCATGCAGTGAGAGAGAATGCCATGAACGCAGCAATCATCATGTTTTTCATTGAATAATCACTATGCTTCATCGATGTGCCCCCTCTCGGTAACAACTATGGATATCGTTGCTTGTTCAAATCGGCAAGGAGTTGAAAAGCGCGTTCTTGATACAATGGCAAACCGTATAATTCAAACCCAAGCAAAAACCACAGCAAGCCCAAATAGTGGGCCACTGGAAGCCATCGTTCACAAGTTTTGTGCCACAACTCGACGTTTTCTATACGTCGTTTTTGACAGTACCGATTCACTAAGGTTTCAAGATCAACGTCATTTGCGATAGATGTCATGACCAAATCAAGGGCAGGGTCACCCAACGCGGCATATTCCCAATCAATGACTTTGACTTCACCGTTAGGCTGCCTAATCAGATTGTACGCGCCCAAATCATAGTGACTGGTTGTTAAAGTCAAATCACTCTTGAACGCCGAACGCTGGAAATACTGATGAATGGACACGACGTCGTGGGTTAACGAATCAGAAGATAGACAACGAAAGTAGTGCTGACCTTTTTCAAATGGATCAAACCGATTGGTAAGGGCTGGTAGCTCATGAACCTTGGCTTGCAACTCTGCCAGCATGTCCAATTCAGCGCTCACTAATACGTCGCCTTTTACCCACTCATTTAACAAGCCTTCAGGATAAAGAGCCACAGGTCTTGATGTTAGCCCCATCTGTGAAGCAATCAACAACGCATCATGTTCATTTTGACGGCTCAAGCCAAATATTTTGGTAGGCTGCCCATTTGGTCGCCACACAAATTCACGACCGTCAGAGCCTGAAAGCTTCATACAGCGGTTGCTCAAACCACCTTCAAGCCATTGCGCGTTTTCAATAATAAAATGAGGCCGCAGTCGTTCGACAACTGCGGCCTTATCAAGCTCTATGGGTTGCAATCGTATTACCAACCAATCAGAGATTTAGACTCTTTCTTACGAATTTCAGTCTCATCAGCCCATTCAATCAGGCCCGTTTCAATATCCATTAAACGCATCGTCATTTTGTAGTAGACGTCAGCATCACTACCACTACGCTTATCAATACTGGATAGGTTGCCGTACAACATGTACTGCGCCCCCACCATTTTACCAAACTGAATAGCAGTGCCTGGGTTAACCAGCGCGTCGTTGTTTTGGAAATCCAATTGATCACGAACGGCTTCCACTCGCGTCATATCAACAAAGCGGAATTTACCTGAATTAAGCATACGCGTGCTAATAGAATCAGTGATTGATTCTGTATCAATGTGTTCCGCCGTTTTGTTCTTGATTGACTCAACAAAAACAATCGGTCTGCTATCACGAGTAATCGCCGCGACTGATCCTGACGTCAGCATGCTGTCGGTCATTTCAACAGCGATTTTTTGAAGATCCGTCGACCCAAACTCGATCGTGGTCGTTTCTACTTCTTGAGCGTCGCCATAGCTCACTTTTTGTGAACACCCACCCATGATGAGCGCTACACCCATCAGCGCAATCACGCTTTTATTCATTCTTCTCACCCATCAAGTTGTCTATATTCGTTAGCGATTAATGTCCCTGAACTAAGTATTACTGCACGTTGCGCAGTGACACACGAAAGTTCTTAGCCGCTGGGTTCAATGCAACGCCTTGAAGCGTCACAGAGTCTTGACCGTAGAGCGTAAACTGACGCCACGGAGAACGACCGCTGTCGACTTCAAGCCCCTGCTCGTCATACCAATTGAATCGGTACTGAAGGTTCTGCGCATCACTGCTTTTATTCGTGACCATGACCTGCGCTAACAAGCGATCGTTAACTTCGCTGGTTTTGGCGTTGCCAAACTCCAAAGACTTGCCCAGCACTTCATTACCCAAAACAACATTCTGATTACTGCTATCAATGCTAATGCCAGACGTATTACTCGCACATCCCGCCAAAAACAACGTTGCCGATAGCAAAATAAATGCAGATCGCATCATATATCTCCTAAAATTCCCTGCCAGTGCACGACATTACCACCCTGCCGAGACAGCCATACCAGTGTCGTTTTACCCGATTCCAAAGCCACATCTATGGATTGCCCATCCACGGTTACTACGTGTTGGCCCCCAGAATACATACCGCTGAACACTCCCGCGCTTTCCGGCAGGGTCTGCCAACTGCGTGTATCCGGTTGTTCAGTTAATACGTTTAAAATACTTGCCACAAAATTTCCAACGCCACTCTCGTCATTTTTAGACAAAGACTTACGCATTTCGTTTTTTGCCACAAGGCGCAAAATCTGACGAACACTCATTGCTGGCATGGCTTCACTCAGCGCATTTTGAGCCATAGCATTCACATTCACCAACGCAGACGGTGTGACGGTAACACCATCGATACCAAAAGACTGCTGTGGCGTAGCACTAAAAGAAGTGTAATACGGAAGTGCCAAACTATAGGTTTCCAAATACCCATCGCTATCAGTCAACCAGATGGGCAGACGCCAATCTTGACGCGCATTCACCACACCTTGCTCATTAATCACAACCAGTTGAGATTGGCTTCGTAGTGGACGTTGATAGTCGCCGTAGCGCTTTTCAAGCAAGTCCAACTCACTATTACGCCCTTGCTTGAACGCCACCCTCATTGTCGCGTCAGCAATGTATTGGTTGTCTGGTGCAACCGCCAAAGCTCGGCTGTAATCAATGAACGCGCCATTAAGATTACCTTCAGCTTCATACAACAAGGCTGATAGATAAAACAGATACCCGTTCTGCACTGCTTCTAGCTTGTCACCCGCATCAGGATACCTTGCGAGCACGGCACCTACGTTGTCAGCGATACCATTGTTCTTGGCTGAATTCGTCGCGTTTTTCAGTTCAGTTTCACGGAGTTTACGGGCTTCTTCTTGCACTCTGTTCGCACGTCGAGACTCTACCAATGCAGCGGTCAGATCGCCTTCCTGCAAATACCCTAACATTAAGTAAAGGTGCAAAAAACCCAGTTCGTAATCCGGAGGCGTATACGTCAACATGTTATCGTTAGAGAGCAAGGCACCGGCCTGATTAAAGCCCTCAGAAACTTGAATCACGGCTTGTCTTTGTTGCTCTGTCGCCGCGATATCCGCTTGGTCAAACCCTTCCTTACTGATCACATCGTCGCCCGCAAGCAACGCCAAACGCCCGCGCTCCATGCCATCAAGCAAATCACCATCGACAGACTCTGGTAGCAATGCCAGCGCTTGCTCGTACTCTCCCTGAGACGCTAACTGATGTGATGGCTTCAATGCCGCTGAATAATGGCTAAACAGCCCTTGAACTGACAAATTGGCACAGCCCATCAGGCCAAGGCTAATGAGGCCAACAGCTAGTTTTTTTTGATGGCACAAAGTAAAAGCCCTACGCGTATTGGCGAGGGCTTGGGAGAAATAGTGAGTCATTATCCGACAGTCATCGGTCCCAATGGGCGTCCACCAAGTAAGTGCATATGAATGTGATACACCTCTTGTCCACCATGGTTATTGCAGTTCATGATCAAACGGTAACCGTTTTCTGCAATGCCTTCTTCTTCCGCTAACTTACGTGCAACCGTAAACATACGACCCATGGTCGCTTCGTCTTCAGCTTCAATATCATTAACCGTTGGGATGAGCTTATTTGGAATGATGAGCATATGGCTTGGCGCACGAGGATTAATGTCTCGGAAGGCCGTAACGAGATCGTCCTGATAGACGATGTCCGCGGGTATTTCCTTACGAATGATTTTACTGAAAATGGTTTCTTCAGCCACGGGCAACTCCAAATGAATGATTTCATGAAGGTCTAAGTATGCTAGAGACCAAGAGATTGAGCAATAATGAACAGTGTTTTTATCGACATGAGTGAAGGGGAACGCTCTATTTTTACGTTTCGTTACAAAACCTGATGGTTTTTCCCCCAGCCTCTAGCTGCACTTATCAGTCATGAGTTATTTATTAACCATTCTCTCAGCAATTTTGCGTCTCACTTCAAAGACTCGAAATACCGACCAATTTTAAACGTAAAGTTTTTGAAATACTTGCAGATGATAAGAATAGCGATGTGTTAGAAGTCAGTAATTAACTTTTATTAACGGTAGGTGGTTTGTTTTGCAGCAAGTGCCCCTCCGTAGCAACGATTTTTCGGCCTCTATTTTAGGTCGTCTATCTGGGAGACATTGGCCTGTGGCTAGTGGGAGGAAACAAATGGCTAAGAAGCGACAGAGTTCTGTTATACGTCGAATGTACGCAGGGTTTGCAGTACTAGCAGTCAGTTTAGTAGCGACAAACACACTAAACTTGAACAGCTCTCAAAACATTCATGAACAACTGGAAGTTGTGACCACTGAAGCCCTACCTTTAGTATCCATGTCTAACGAAGCGAGTGTCAGCTTGCTCGCAGCAGATAAAATCTTCAAAGATTATCTCACCAGCGGCACTGTCACCGCCAGCCAGCAAGTTCTTGATCAATTTGAAGCAGCCAGACAAAAGTTCGACGTTAACCTTGGCAGCCTCTACGAAGCCACCTCTAGCCAGCCAGAACTTGCAGGGCAGTTGGAAACCTTGCGTGAAATTGAAAAGCGATACTTCGAAGAAGCAGCAATGGCGATGGGGAACTTCCAGCGCCAACAAACCGCCAAAGCAAATGGTGTAAAAGCCGCTCGCCAATTCCAACGTATGAACACTGCGCTTGCCCTTGGCATGCAAGACTTTGTTGCCAATAACGGTTCCACAACGCTTAAAATCATCTCTAAAACCTACTTTAGAAAGCTGCAAGAAACCGAAACACACACCTCTGATGCGCTCGCCAGTAATGATCTTAATGACGTCAACAAAGCCATTGCAGGCAACAGGCGCAGTGTTAAACAATTGAATTACTCATTTCGCTCACTGACTTCTCAGTTACCTGAACTGAAAGAGAAGTTCCAGAAAGATCTCGACTCCTTCACCGTTGATGTGTCCAGAGAAGGTGGCGTGCTAGACCAGCATTATGCCTATTTGGTGGCGACGGGAGAGCTATACGACAATATCTCCAACCTCGCAGTGGAAGTTGATAATGCGATGGCAATATTGGATCAATTTCGCCAGCAAGCGGATGGCGTCATGATGGCATCCATTGAGCAAGCGAACACATCATTCCAAAACGGCGTAAGACAGACCATTTTCATTGGCGCTTTAATTCTTGCCATTACCTTCTTCATTGGTTGGCACATCGCTCGTAGTGTTCGTAAACCTCTGAGCAGTACCCTAACGGTATTAGAAGCCATTACCGATGGTGACATGACACAACGCATCGAGGTCAAGGAACACAATGAGTTTGGGCAACTTGCCGACCACATCAATACCTTGGCATCTAACCTTCAAGGCATATTGAAACAACTTCGTGATGCGGCTGAAGATCAGGCGCAAGTTGCTGCAGAAAACCAGTCCACCACTCAAACAGCCAAAGAGCAGCTGAATGAACAGCGCCAACAAACCACGGCGGTTGCCGCTGCAATGACCCAGATGGAGCATTCTGTTCAAGATGTCGCTAGCAGTGCGCAGCAGACCATGGATAAGGTCATGGAGGTGAGTGACGCCGCAGCCAAAGGCCGCGAAATCATGACGCGCAGCATCAGCACTACCCACCAGCTTTCAAGTCGACTCGATGAGTCAGTTTCTGTTGTTTCTTCCCTTCAAGAGATGACCGCCAATATCGAAACGATTCTGGACGTGATCAGTAACATTGCTGACCAAACTAACTTGCTTGCCCTGAATGCCGCGATAGAAGCCGCACGTGCGGGTGACCAAGGTCGAGGCTTTGCCGTGGTTGCTGATGAAGTACGCGTACTGGCGAAACGAACATCAGACTCCACCTCTGAAATTGAGGAGATGATCAGCAAACTACAAACGCAATCTAAAGATGCTGTGTCCGTGATGCAAGAGTGTGTCACCGAGATGGGCAATAGCGTCACCCAGGCATCTGACGCCAACTCAGCGATGGAAGAAATTGAAGCCATCATCATGATGATCAGCGACATGAGCAGCCAAATTGCTCAGGCTGCGACAGAGCAACGCACCACATCAGCAGATATTGCACGTAACGTCGAACACATCAGCTTCATTGCAGACAACAGCTACAGCGCCATGCAAAATGTTGCCGGAGCCAGTGAGAGGCTTGATAAACAAGCAGTGAGCCAAAACGAATTGGTTCATAGGTTCACGGTTTAACCTTTTATTCAGGTTATAGCGGGCACAAAAAGTGCCCGCTTTCTTTTGTTCCGCCAACACTTCCACAAAGCGACAAGTCTCTTTACTACGGCCTCTATAACCGCCCATCCCCACACTCAATATCCACGCCATTTATTCGTCATCGAACTCACTCACCTACCCTCACTTCATGCAAATCACGATTAGCATGCAATGTCTAGATAGACTGCCAATTCACCCAATTAGCCATGCACCATCACCGTCAATTCATCGACGCATTATGCACGCCGTTTAACCTAGGTTTGAATCGATGGCAAATAGATCCAACTGTTTGTTTTAACGCCAAAGTTAGGTGCCAATATGAGCAAATGCGCCTATGCGCTATCGGAATAGCGTAATAAACGACAAATGTGATCCATGTTTACCTTCGTAATATTCTTGGTTGTGTTATGCGCCTCTTGTGGCAAAAATCAAAAAGAAAGCGCTTTCTTTTCCAGTTTGAATACCAAGAGTTGGATAACTACCGAGACGAAAATCGCAACCACAAAATCATAAGTCACTGATTAGTTAAGTGACATTGACGTTAGGATAGTCGCTATCCAAAGGGAGTTAGACAGTGTCGAGCAAAATGGCCTACCTGCACCAACAAAACGGTGACGGGTTAACTGAGTTGAAAATGAAAACGCGCCAAATCGTGGATAACAAAATTCACGGTATTTCTTTCAGTCCTTATGTCGACGGACAGGGACCGGGTTCTGAAATTAGCGAAGCGCAAATTCACGAAAGATTGCAAATCATCGTACCTCACGTCAATTGGGTGCGTTCATTTTCCTGCACAGAAGGTCACGAGAACATTCCAAGAATCGCCAAAGAATATGGCTTAAAAACCATGGTTGGCGTTTGGATTGATTATGACAAAGAAAAAAACGAAATCGAATTCAACAACGCTATTGAAGTGGCTAAAGCAGGCCATGTTGATGTATTAGCGATTGGCAATGAAGTGCTATTGCGTGGCGATTTATCTGAAGACGATTTGATCGACTACATTGAACGCGCTAAAGCGGCGTTACCTAATGTTGAAGTCGGCTATGTGGATGCGTATTTCTTATTTGAAAATCACCAGCGCGTCACGGATGCCTGTCAGGTTGTACTCACCAACTGCTACCCATTCTGGGAAGGCTGCCCACAAGAATTCGCCGTCCCATACATGAAAGAGATGTATCACCGCGCGATGAAAGTCGGAAACGGTAAACGCGTGATCATATCAGAAACAGGTTGGCCAAATCAGGGCGTCGCCGAACGTGGCGCTGTGCCTTCTGAAATCAACGCATTGAAATACTTTATCGACACCTATGCATGGGCAGAGGAAGAAAACATCGAAATATTCTATTTCTCGTCATTCGACGAAGCATGGAAAGTGGAAGATGAAGGCGCTGTTGGTGCCTATTGGGGACTTTGGGATAAAGACGGTAACTTTAAGTACAACGCTTAATTTACGCATTCTCTAGCCGTCTTTTTCTATTAGCTATAAAAATAAGGAAACAAGGTATAACACTATGGAATACAGAAACGCTATTTGTTATTCGGGGTACCGAGAAGGTCAAAACCCTCGCGAAGGGATCTATCCTTCTTACAACCAAGTGAAAGAGGATTTACTTATCCTTTCTCAAAACTGGTCAGCCCTACGCCTATACGATTGCAGCACGCATGCACGTTTGGTGTTAGACGTAATAAAAAACGAAGGTCTGGATTTCAAAGTCATGCTTGGAGCAGATGTCGGCGCTGAAATGAACAACCCAGATTGCCCTTGGGGTGCACAGTTCAGTGAGGAAACGCTGGCTGCAAACCAAGAAGCAAACAAGCAAGAGATTGAACGATTGATCGACCTAGCAAATGCCTATCCTGACACCGTGGGATATGTCTCTGTCGGTAACGAAGCGAGTGTTGAATGGACTGATCACCTGATCTCTGTGGAGAAACTGGTTGAACATGTTAAGCGTGTTAAGTCTGCGATTTCACAGCCAGTCACGTTTTGCGAGAACTATGTTCCTTGGACCTACAAGCTGGATGATTTAGTAGAAGCGCTAGACTTCATTTCTTTGCACACCTATCCGGTTTGGGAATACAAAACCATTGATGACGCATTGGAATACACCAAGCAAAACTACTTCGCTGTTGCCGACCGTTACCCTGGCAAGCCTGTCATTATTACAGAAGCCGGCTGGGCAACCGCCTCAAATGGTCGCGGGATTGACGAGTGGAATGCTTCAGAAGAACTGCAAGCCGCTTACTACGAGCAATTGCTAAACTGGACACGTGAAGAGAAAATCCTCACATTCGTGTTTGAAGCATTTGATGAGCCGTGGAAAGGCGACTCTCACCCTCAAGAACCAGAAAAACACTGGGGCTTATTCAAGGTTGATCGCACACCAAAGCTGGTGATGCAGGAACTGTTTGATTAATCTCTAGCACACCTATAACTCCAAATAAAAAATGGGCAGATAATCTGCCCATTTTCTTTCGTGCACTAAACGCGGAGTGTCTCACCCGCAATGCCCTATTGCACAGCATCGCGTAAGCACACCCTAAAGTCCTTTCCTTTCGTCTTTGCATTCCCAAGAGCCCATTTCAAACTCTCTGCAGATCCAAGGTCTGTTTTCATAGATAGTGCACATAAATGTCTCGCGATCTAGCGCAGAGCACCAACCATCATCTAGACGTAACATGGTTTCTCCACCCCACTGGTCATAAGCAATATGCTCTTCAGGAACACCAGTATCAGTGATGATCATCACTTCCAAACGACAACAACATGCTCGGCAGTTAGAGCACAATACTTCTGGCGTCACATTTTTAACGGGGATAGTCATAGACATCTACGGTTAACTCAATTGCCGCATAATACTTCAAAAAGCAGTGAAATCCTTCTAAATACTGATGCAAAATTTGATTGACGCCACCGTCGCCATTTTTCACACCAAATCGCTTTAAACCAGCTTCGCTAAACATGAGAAAAGCCTTACAATGCGCGCCCTTTTTACATCTCGCAGGCAACTTCCTTGAAACTCAGCAAAAGATTGAAGCACATTGAGCAGATGGTAACGTTGCGCTACACCCACATTTGGGATTGCTGCTGCGACCACGGTTTTCTGGGCGCGGCTTTGCTAAAACGAAATGCCGCTGACAAGGTACACTTCGTCGATATCGTGCCAAATCTCATGGTGACGCTAGAAACACATTTGAATCGGCTCTACCCAGATGTCTCGTCTCAATGGCAAACCCATTGCATCGACGTCGCCACGTTACCGCTGGTCGATTATCAGGGAACGCATCTAGTGATTATCGCAGGTGTCGGTGGAGATCTGATGAACGAATTCGTTAGCGCTATTCATCGCTCACATCCGGATATGGAGATTGATTTCCTGCTGTGCCCCGTGCACCACCAGTTCGTATTGCGTGAAAAACTGATTGAGATGGCGTTTAGCCTAAAAGACGAAGTCTTAGTCGAAGACAACCAACGTTTCTATGAAATTATACTGGTATCAAACCGTACGAATGAGCAGGCTCCCGTAAGCCCTGTCGGTGAGAAAATTTGGCATGCGTACTGCGACGATCAAGCTCATATTACCCAAAGGTACCTCACTAAGTCCTTGGCGCACTATTCGCGAATTCAGAGGGGAAATGCAGCTATAGGCGGACACATCATCGAGGCGTACCAAGCCGTCACGCTTAACAGAAATCAGATGGGACTGGAAAACAGTCTAGGATGATTTTAAAAAGGGGCAAAATGCCCCTTCCATGATCAAAGGCCGATTGAAGGGCAGTTGAACGATAAATCACGCATGACTTACCCTTGCTGATGTACAACACGATACTTAGTTTTCACTAATTGATTCAACAAGACTTCTGAACTTTCAAGCTTCAACTGTACTTGGTTTTCTAAATCACCAAATAACGAAATCCCTTGCCCAAGAGCAACTGGGACCGAAGTGATCGTCATTTCATTCAAAACACCAGAACGCAGTGCGCTTTGAAACAGCTTACCGCCATCCAAGTAAACCGTGTTGATACCTTGTTGTTGCATCTGCGACAACATGCTTTGCAGTTCGCCCGAGATAATATGCGCTTTACACGCCAATTCTTCAGGCACTTCCAACAGGGAGTTACTCGCCACATAGACGGGCTTGTTATATGGCCACATGCCGAACGACAGCACCTTTTCAAAGGTATTTCGTCCCATCAGCAATGCATCAACCGAATCCATAAATTCAGCGAAACCAAAATCACTGCCTTCAGGGTTTTCAATTGTTTCTAGCCAGTCCAATTCACCGTTCACACCAGCAATAAACCCATCAAGACTTTGCGCCATATAAGCAACAATCTTCATCTAACACCTCTAAGCACACATTGCGAATGCGGCATTATCCTCTGGTTCACTAAAATACGAAAGCGGATTAACACGGGGAAACATCGCCAGAATACGCCCCAAAAATGGCCTTTCAAGCAGGCTCTCATAACAAGTAATTTCTACAAATAAAGAAGGTTAGACGAAATTCAATCATGGCGTCAATCAACAGAATTCGCCGCTAGCGCAAACCCTAGAAACTGATAACATGCGCGAGATCTTTACTATTCGAGAAAGCACACCCATGTCAGTAAATAATCCCCAAATCAAAGATGTCTATGTCGCATTCCAAGTTATTCCAAGGTTAAAAGAAGGCAATAATTTTGAAGTGGTAGATAAGGCTATTGAGGTTGTGAAGGCCGCCAATGTTCCTTATCAAGTTGGCGCAATGGAGACCACGATGCGCGGCGAACTCAATCAGTTGTTGGATATTGTTAAAGCCGCCCAGCAAGCCTGCTACGATGCGGGAGCGCTTGAAGTGATCACCAACATCAAAATCCATAGCAAAACAGAAGCCGCCACAGACACCTTCTGTACGTACGATCGTGGTGTGACTAAAGCGAACCATATGTTTGTCGATAAAGCATAAACGCCCATAAAAAAAGAGAGCCCAATTACCTCAGGCTCTCTTCTTAGTGTCTAAAAGTGTCGGTAGTAACACCGAAAAACTCTTAGCTGTAATAGGCTTCAACCGTGCCTTTCAGCGTGATCAAAAGCGGTTGACCGCGACGATCCAATGCTTTCGGTGAAGGGATTTTTACCCAACCTTCGCTGATGCAATATTCTTCGACATCGAAACGCTCTTTGCCGTTAAGGCGAATACCAATGTTGTGCTCGAAACACTCAGCAACATGGTGTGGGCTGCGTGGGTTGCCTGATAGGCGATCCGGCAAAGCTGGAAGCGAAGTAGTGTCGTTCATGGTCATGACCTGTAGATATAAAAGTGCGACATTGTAGACAATATGCCTTTCGCGCTCAAGATACTGCGTTATAAATCGTTGCAACAAACCTTTAAGGTACAAAAAGACCAGCACAAACCGTTCTTGGTAAACCGTTATGGACGAACCAAGGACATGCGCACAAACCGTATCCCGTTAAACGATTCTTCTTCAGCCATCGCTTCAAAACCGTGATGCTCATAAAAACAAACTGCATTGACGGATGAACGTAAACGAATTTCTTTGTGGGACGTCGAATCTAATAATGAGCTAAGTAATTTTCTGCCCAACCCAGTCCCTTGACAAGATTTAGACACAAACAGATGCGTCACATAGTTTCCGTCTCGAAGCGCACCAAAGCCCACCATTTCGCCATCATGCTCAGCTTTTATCGCTGTAAACATGCTTTCATCAAATGTTGACTCGATATCTGGTAGCACTCGCGTCTTGTATTCTTCTTTCCCTTGAGCGTTGAACAAAGGCAGAACGTCAAGCTCTGACACCATCGCAATCAAATGTTGTACCGCCGATATATCACTAGGTTTGGCTGGCTGAATATCCATATTCCCTTCAAAATTCTGTGCACTTTGGTTTGATGATAACGGACTTAAAGCGATGAATAAACAGCAATAATTTATTTACACATAGTGCGTTTGCAACAAAATCGACGGCAGTTAATCAGATCACTGTCGTATCACTCTCTAGCCATTGCTCACGACTAATTCTATATAGGCAATGCCGCTCCAATTCATGGCCTTTGGGGAGTTGAGGGTGATCAAAGTCTTGATGACTATTGGTCATACCAAGCTTCAACATAACGCGTTGAGATGGGATGTTCTGCAGTGCAGTAAAGGCATAAACCTCTGAAGCGCCTAATTCTTGAAAGGCAAAGTGAAGTGATTGTTGCGCAGCTTCTGACGCGTAACCCTCTCCCCAATATTCAGCTAACAACCGCCAACCTATCTCTACAAACGGAGCATTTGGAATACCACTAGCTTCGTGTTGGTAATGTAAACCCACAAATCCGATAAATTGACCCGTTGCTTTAAGCTCTATGGCCCAAAAGCCCCAACCTCTTTTTAAAATCAGTGACTGAAGTCGAGTTGCTTGCATATCACTTTCATGACGTGAGAGAGTCGATGGAAAATAACGCATGACCTCAGGGTCTGAATTTAAACGAGCGAATGGCTGATAGTCTTCACTTTTCCAACGTCGTAAAATGAGTCTGCTGGTTTCCATCGTGATGATTCTCTCATTGTGAAATGTAGAAACGGCGCTGTTGATCAAATCACTCATCTAACGTACTGATCCTATGAGCATAATACATATTACTCAACTCGGTAACTCGCAGGTATACCGAGTCTTGTGACTTTGTTCATCACATTGATGATCTGAATCGCTGCGCCGATGATTAGATCAATGATTTAGGAAACAACGCCCGTAGGTACACATAATCGGCTTTGTAGATAAGTTATGGCAAAGAACTTTCAGCGAAATCTACATAGAAGCGCAAAGACAATCACCCAATGCCTCACGAATTTTTTGTTATATGCAGCACCGCCTGCCTCACTTCATTAGCCAACATTTGAGGTGAAGACTGCAATATAAAGTGAGAGCCAACGATTGGCCTATACGAACAATTTGTAAATGACGTCGGTATTTCTTTCGCCTTCCCCTCAGGAATAAGCAAGTCGCTAATTGGACGAATATACACACAAGGTAATGAACTATGAGATGCCATTGTATTTTTCAAGCTTAGAATGGATCTCAACCTACTCTTCAGGGTGGCTTCAGGCAAATTGCTGATTGTGGACGTAAACGTAGCGACAATGCTCTCTTGTACATCCCAGCCCAAAAACAACAATCGATGCATCAAATTTGCACCAGGGATTGATGACAAACGTTTGATAGGAAGTAACAAAACCAAACGAATTAAAGACGGACGAGGGCAACTAAGAAAACTAGCGACAAAGATAATACCTTTTGTATGTTTGTTATCGTGCTGAATAAGGTGCGGGATTAAACCACCTGAAAACGACTCAGCTAGCAGTATGTGATCCTCTTTTGGGAGCTTTGAAACGACAAACGCTGACAAGTCTTCGTACGACTGACTGCCTAAATGTGGGAATGATATTATGGCAGTTTCACCTCTATAGAATGAGACGAATTCATCAAATAAGTTTCCAGTACCATCCATGCCAGGTAACAATACAAGCTTCAATTTATCCCCTTGAATTCAAAACTGACAATCACCATGAAGCATGCATGTTGTACTCGTTCCATAGTAAACCAATACATTTCTTTATCGATGATTTCATTCTGTTCAAGTCGTATTTAAAGGGTAGAACGCACAAATCTACGCCGCGAAGCTCCCTCAAACGACACAATTCATTTCGACATAAGTTACTGATTCGTCTTGCTTCAGGATTTTAGAACGAGTCAACTACTCTTATTCGTAATTTTCGAAGCCGCAACTCCTATCCCTACACCTAAAACAAAGCCTCCAAGCAACTTAAGAGCTGTTGGATTTTCTGAACATGCCGCAACTAAACCCGCACCAACTGTGCCACCAGTTAAACCGCTCGCTAACTGATTTGATGTGACTTTCGCTCCTGACGCCCACGTTACAAAATGTTCACAATTATTATCTGTGACAGAATACTTCCATCTACCTATCTGAGTGCGGGCTTTTTGGAGCATTTCATCAATGGTATTAAGAGAACTCACATTACTTACAATTGTCTTTTTTCCTTGGGTAACCACATTCCAAGGCTCTTCAATCACCGTGCCATTACGTTTTGTCGCTGATATAAGCATATACAACCCTTGGTCGCACAGTTTGTCAGTAACAATTGACCAGTGTTCATAGAGTCCAAAATCCGTTGCTACAATATCACCTGGTTTAACACTTAATGTGTTCATAACACTCCATTGCACATATCTCAGTCGCTTCACAAGACAACTTATTACAGGAACCAACTCTTGTTTGAAAGGCTGTCAAACCATTGCTTAACTCACTACCATGATATGTTTCGATGTGCATATTGAGAGTTTGATTGACGCAGCATCGAAAAATTCATACGGCAACATACTCACCCAATTGACCTAGTATAGGTAAAAAAGACCAGAGTCCTTGCTGCGCTGATAACGAAAAAAGCCGCATACAATAAAACCAGCTTTCAAGCTATGTATCTTTAATCACAATGGTTCTAGCCAATAAATCACCCAAACGTCTTCTTTTCTTACCCAATAGAAATATTGAATCAATGAAACCGAGAATAAGACAAAGAAAATTTCTAAAAAATGATTGAATCAACGAACAATATGCACCTGTTTTTTTGTCTATAACAGAAATCTTGAATAATCTTTTCCCAATGCTCTTCCCCTTAGGTAAGGCGTCGCTAAAAAGATAGTAAGACACGGAAACAACCAGTGAATAGATACGCACATTCTCTGTGTCTAGCCCAGATTTACCTAACACGTAAAAACTCCCCATAAAAATCAGTATACTGATCAAAGAGTCTGTCGTCTGCGCTAAAAATCGATAATTAAGCGGCGCAGTGGATAATTTCCGAGTTTCAAAATTGTGTTCTTTCGGCGCTTTGGCACGATCCAATTCAGCATTAAGCAAACTCCCAATTTGAGGCTCATTTCTGTCCATAGTCTTCCTTCAATGTAAATTGCTTTGAAATTTATGGACTTACCCATACCAATTCTGATGAAAGCGAAGAAATTCGTCGTCTCAAAGAAAGCGTTTTAACGCACTAGAAAAGAGCGCGACATATCAAAAAATCGCGGCGTACTTTCGCCAATCAGTCCAATTGAAGTATGCCTTTATCCGCGCTCATCAATCGACCTTTCCCGTCAGATTGATGTGACATGTCCTCGACATTCATCCCAGTGCTTATTCTTTGTATTTTTGGTTCAATTACCTAGTAGGCTAGAAAAAGATTTTTTACCGTTAATGCTGTTAATCAACATGATATTTTTTCCTTTTCCAGGTGTCCACCAACTACAATCGGCATAAGAGTCATCCCAAACTCTTTGAGCAAAAAATTCGATGGGATCAGGAACAACTAAGTCAACCATTCCTCCCTGAAGCATTTTAACTTTATTATCCCCTTCTCCAATCACAGTTAAACCATAGATAGATAACTCCCCATTCTCATCAGAGCAAAAGTATGAGGTTTCACCATAAAACGTAGATTCATCCCCTACTTTCAAGTCTGTAAGATACCGATTTCCGGTATAATTGCCAAAATCCTCATATGGAATATCCCACTTAAATCCCGAAAATACAGGAAAGGCCAAGAATAAAAACAAATACAATCCATTTCTCATAGTATCTCCTAATTTATAACCTTACGTACTAATCATGCCTTTTTATATGGCTTTCCATGTAAGCCAATTAAGTTCCCCAAAAGATCGTCTAACTGGCAAATTGTTATACCGTTTTCAATTTCCATTGGGCCACGATACAACTTGGCTCCTAGCACCTCAAGACTTGAGATTATTGTCAGATACATCATCAGCTAACCAATACACAACTGTACTTTTCCCTCGCAGATACTTCTTCATCTTGCTGAACTATCTCAAAACGAATGTTGCTTCGTTCATGTACTCACAAAAAATGGTCGCTTGCTTAAAGTGCAATACTTCATCTGCAATACGATATAGACAGTTTTGTGGCCCGAAAGCAGTGACTTCTCACACAGTCGTCTATTAACCTATTACCTTGCAACTGCAGAAGGATTCATATGTGTTAGGCATTTCGAATCCTCGAAAGAACTCTGTTTGAAACAATAAAATCACAGTAGTTTCCTGAAATGGTGGAATCAGGATCAGTTACCACATACTCAAATGAAGATTTAATCGGCAGATCAGATACTTCAGGCGCTTTGATGCCAAGCGATCCTAGTTTTGAAGCAACGGAAGTATCTAGAAGCGCTTTGGCGCACGCTATAAAGTGTAAATGTGAAGAATCGGCCTTATCTCGGCTTTCATCACCATACATGTACTTCATATACTCTAAAGCTTCTTTAACCTTTGGATTAGTAGAACTCGAGACAAAGTCATAATGCTCCCAATCAGCTGAATCGTAGCGCAATCCATTTCTAGGATAATCAGAGCTGGTTCTCAATGAGAGTGAAAATTGCCCGAACCAAGGAATCGCATCGAGTGATATCCCAGTAATCGGAATATCCCCTCGCCAGGTTCGTTCAATATTTTCTATATAACCCTCAGCATCATTTAGTAAAGACAAAATCGCCGACGTATAGATCGTTTTACCTTTTTCTATAATTTTCATTTTTATTAATCACTAAAGATGGTTGTTATCAGAAGCTCTATGCTCAGAGAAAGCGTCGTGTGTGACGAATAAACACCAAAAATCAATCATTGAAGCCTAAGCCGTTTACTGCAGAATCACACAAGTTAGTACTGACAGATGCTACGATTCAAAAGCGTGTGTTCAGATACTGATGTGATGGAACGGTCTCATTACGACAAAGCCAAATGGAAATACGACTTTCAAGCCAACACCTTTAGCATCGACGATTTTTCATCAATTAACAGCAATATAAGAGACTAACACATTCATCAAGGCTGGGCTAATTATGAGGGAACTTTCAGCACCAAAGTTAAGTATTGGTTTCACGATAATTATTCATATATATCATGCCCATCATTATGGTTAAATCATATTTTCTTACATCTAGAAGACAGAAACAGAAAAAACAAACATACTAGTAAGGCAACAATATTCTGCCATCCTTCAGGAGGGACACCAAAGTTTTTGTGAACATGTAAATAGAAGATTTCGTAGTATAAATACCTCACTGTAGAAATAAAAAACACCGAAAGTGAAATAACAAAGAACGCTCGCCTCATTGTAAAAATCCGAGACTTACAACCAATGATATTTTCCAAATAAAATAAAAACATCGACAAGGGAAGCATGACAAGCATCATACAAACCCCTGCGTATTCACCAAAGCCACGCCCATCGTTTACATTTGTTCCAGCATTTATATAAGCTATTGAAAAAATAGCAACAACCAACCCAAGAACATATATGAGATTACAAAATATAACTTTCAATTTTTCGGCCATAATAACCCGACCCCTTAGCTTTAAATTTGAAGTGCGACATAACGCATCACATGGGCCCTCTCTCATGTGAATTTGGAAAATTTTGGTGCCTTTTGAAAACAGGAGGTTCCATGTCTTCAAGAATTCTTTGCGATGTTGCGCTTAGCAAACACCACTTCTCTCTACACGCGATTAATTACCGTGGCAAAGTCATTCTTCGCAAGTCCGTTTCTCGCACTAAATCACTACTTTCCAAAGACTCGTTGAAGCAAAAAATCCAAAAAAGTCGCTAGCATTCCTTCATCAGAAAGATGGTTGTCATTCTAAATTCGATGCTACCCGATGGCGTCATGTGAAGCGAGACACAGAGTTTGAATTAGCTATTGATGCAATAGTCTCGTGTTAGACATCTTGTCACCACAAACTAACCTTCTTTACCCTCATTAACTTCCAACATGAAAACATGAAAATTGCCAACGAGAATGCAATATGAAACATTGGTATGCCTCTATCCAAGTAATAGGGTTCGCCCATGTAAGAATCGAATACTTTGCCACAAAAATGATGACCCTCAATGGTTGTTTCAATGACAAAAGGTGTCCAGAAATAAGTCACAGACATAGAAACCAACAAAGCAATTATCGGGTTAATCCAGATAAATACTGTATTTTCTCTTCCACGCCAAAGTGTGACCATAATGAGTAAGAACAGAAATGAACCGTACACCATCGAAACATAAAAGCGTCCATCATCTCCCTGCGTACAAGTCCCCGCCACTGCACCGAACGAAACCACAAGACCATACAACACTATCAATATCGAACCGCACATTTGTAACCTATGGTGCCTAACGTTGAAATCTAGCTAACCCGCTCAAGATTCCTATCCTAAGCAATGAGAAGGACGCGCATCGCCCCTTTTGATCTAATGAATTTCGCCAAAAACCACATTTCAACAAAAGGAAGCAACGATGCGCGATATTCAAATTCTACAAGATATTCTACAAACTCAGTGTCCCATTATTCATAAAAAATGGCTTCAGTCACTGATACTTGCGAACCCATCCTCTCTCGATGGGGCTAACCTCACGCTCACTAAATTCGGGCGTTCCGTTTACGTCATGAACACTGCTAAACATACCATCAAGCGAGTCGACCGAATGCCTGGCAATGCACAGTAGCACCGTGAAAAAGACGTTATCTATAAATGGCATACCAGCCATATTGCACGTGCTAATCCTTTGATGTTCGACCGTTTAGGCGGACACTTTGTTAGGTATTGCCAACTTGAGCACCCTGTCTAATTCGTTCTCTTAGATAATTTATGAATTGATCATCTTCAGTATTAAATAGATCGTAACCTATTTGTGTAAAACCATCGGGAGTGGTTGATTCAATTTTTCCTACATTATTGTGATTATAAGAGTATTCACTTTGTAGTGTGTAAATTAATTGCTGAAACCTGATATCAGGATTCTTCTTCCAGATAATTCCTATCATATCTAAAACTTCATCAATTCTTTCAGGATTTCTCATAATGCTCTCGATACCTCCCCTACCTAACGCTAAGTTTACCGCCGATCTTGACTGCCTTTTTTCACCTCTTATGAAAAAAAACAGCCAAGTAAAGTGGTCGGGGAAAACGACATGTTAAGACTTTATAGCCCCAGTTGTTTATTGTTTACTACAAGGTTGAAATTATCACCGTTTTGAGAGTGTTTCCAACCTTTATCAATTGCCAATTTAATAAAATACTCAATGTGCTTTGGCGTTATTGTGGGGTATAAGTCCTTTTTAATTTTCTCACCTACAAGGTCGGAGAAATCTAACCAGAAATTTCGGGTCACAAGACCTTTAAGAATTAGTTTTCCAGCATTAGACTTTTCACTCTGTACTGTAATATTGAAATCAAACTCGCCATTATCTTTCCATGATATAGAAATCGCAAAGCGGTACTCAACATCGTCTACCACAATCTTACGAGATTTATTTTTAGGTAGTGCCATACTTTAGAGCCTTAACGTTCAAACAAAGGGCATTTACAAACCCAAACTGATTGAAACGCCTAAGTCACAGCGTTTCTTTGACAAATGCGACACGACTAAACATCCCTCGCTCATTCGCTTGATAGATTTATTACCTTTTTGACACGCCGGTCTTCTAACTCCTTTAACTCGAAGCTCAATAAATCAAAGAAACCACCGTCAAATGACTCGAAGATGTCTTCCTCGTGTGACCAACGGACAATGTCACCTAATTCATTGACACAATAAACATCCGCATCTCCCATTACTTTTAGAATTGGCACCACTGTGTGGCCCATATCTTTGAATTCAGATGCAGCTATATCAATACGCATCCAATCAGGTGCTTCGTCACTAAATGCGTAAGTGGTCAATCCGTACAAAAATGACCAAAAAGGACCGACTTCTCCGACGCTAGCTCTTGGCCAATATTCTTCTTTAACTTCGAGATATAAACCTCCAAAGGGGTTAACAGAGTGAGCCACGTACTCCTTTGGAAATTTAACACCGAACTTTTGTGCGAAACCATTTAGCTGGCTTTTGCTTGGAGCACTTTCACCAGCTGCTACTACATAGTAATCATCACACCAAATTGTGTTCAGCAGTTCCTGAGTTTTGTCCTTTGTTTGAAGCAGCATACTGAATTCCTTAGTAGCCTAACGCAGCCATAAACGGCGAGCGCATTTTTTGCGAGTCTAGTGCCCGTAGGGCGCGATGTTTAATGGGATTATTACGCACTCAGCTTTGATTCAAAATAAGAAGCCAGTGAGATACATATTTCAATAACTTGCTGCCCATAGAGAGGGAATTCAGCTTCAGCACTTGCAATGCTCATTTTTGAATGTACGAAATATCGGTGACCAGTTTTTATTTTGAAGCTGTAGTGGCCGAGCAAATCTATTGGTGTAAGTTCGATCAGAAGTTCATCGGGACTCGTTGCACTCAAAGTAGCTTCACCAGATAGTGTTTTTTCAACCATCCTTAACTGCTCAATAAACTGTTCCATTTCGGGGCCATCTACCCAAGTTTCCGTCTGGCCATGCACATATTCCGATTGGAAACCAAGCGTTAGCTGACAATCATATCCAATACCAGCAGTGCCGTGGTCAGAGGATCTTATTTCCAAATATTCTTTATGATTGAATTCGAGCTTCATACCACACCTAGTGCATATCACCCCATAACCAGCAGCCGCGAGCGAAGTGCGCTTTAGGCTGTGGCTGTCCAGCCTCGAAGTAGCGATGGTTGATGACCTTAATACTCATTGAGCCTTCTCCTCCAGCTTAACCCTCGGGCTAAGCTGGAAGGCGACAAAACCAAAACGGAGAAGACTCAATGAGATTTTATAACCAACAGCATAACTATTACTGCGGCATCGATCTGCATGCACACATTCTTTACGTCTGTATTCTCGACGCAACAGGCAAACTCGTGCGCCACGGTGCGCACCTTAAAGCCCATGTGTCGAACACCTTTACCCAATACAATGTGCCGTCACCCAATCTCGCCCTCCGTTATCCCTATTCCAGAGAAGAAGTGCGTAATCGCTTCAATGAACCGGCGATTAACCGCAACATCGATATCGACCTCAATATGATTGGCTTCTACACCAAAGAACTCCCCCATGTGGAGTGCTTTATCGAGAAAAAACGCCAAACAGCACAACCCGAGAGACTATCTGCTGCTTCAAACTGTACCCGGCATTGGCCGTATTCTTGCGCTGACGATTTTGTATGAGATTGGGAGTATTCAACGTTTTCCTTTCGTTCAACACTTTGCCTCTTATTCCCGCTTGGTGAAGAGCAAGGCAAAAGCGCTGTCTGCCTTGGCGCACAAGTGGCAGGCAGCGGTGAGACCGCAGTAAGAGCCCCTCTATATGTGTTTGCCGTAAGCAACGACTTAATGGCGGAAAAGACAGAACGAAGTAGACGGCTTTGTTGTTCGAAAGCATTGGCTGCTGACGCAGCCAAAAGAATGCTATTGCGTATTGACCGGAGAAGGGCTCATATGTGTTATAAGCACCGACCTGTGGACAAAAAGTGCACCCAATCCTCTCTGCCTTGCGCTTTAGCAGCGCTCGTTGCTCTTTGGATATCATAAGTAACTCTATGAAACGTTATGTCCCATTTGTCATCAGGCTTTTTCTGCAATGTTGCATAAGAAGCCTTTGATGAATAATTCTGCATTGAGTGAATATTAGGCTCATCATCAGTGTAGGCTTGCAGCCCAACACTTCCAGGATTAACAACTATCTGTCCTGTCGATAACTCAACACATCTTGGGGTGTGAGTATGACCGCAAAGAATGATCGGTGAGTATCTGCCATTTAATAATTTTATTACTTCACGATCAGCTCTAACTTCTGGCTTACCGGTAACTATATCTTCTAATAAATACACGAGATCATCGTCTGGTGTTCCATGACACGCGTAAATATCAGGGGTTATCTGTAAATCAAATGGCAACTGCTTCATCCACTCTAATGGTGACCTACCCAAGTCATTTAAGATAAATTGCATTGTTGGGTTTGAGTCTATTTCAGCTTTTTTCGCCTCATAAATCTGTCGGTCTTGATTACCTGAAATGGTTATAGCATTCAATGAAAGTAAGTAAGTAATCGTAAGTTTCCCTTGGGGCTATTGGACCATATAGAATATCTCCAAGGTTTATAAAATTTTTCACCCCTTTTGATTTTGCGTCATCAACAACAGCTTTAAGTGCGAACACGTTACTATGAATATCAGACAATACTGCAAACTTTTCCAATGCACTCTCCTTGTGTTTATATCCCCTGCATTGCTTTGTTAAATTTTTACACCAACTCTCTTTTGTTTTCTAAAATATACCTAATAAATAATTTAGCATTATGCTCTTCTAGTAATGAAAACTGATGACTAAGATCATCAATCTTTTTTTGGCTTTCTTCTGACATCAGATCAAACTGCATAATTCTATCTTCTTCATTTTTTTCTGGACTTGAATCAGGAAACAGTTCAATTACCTTTTGCACGATCTTATAGGCCTCGTTCATGCCAATTTTCTTAAATGAAGCCAAGGCTGCAAAGACATTATCGCCGTACATATTCTCAAAATACTGGCTAAACCCACCATTGAGAACTTGCCCCTCAAGCTCTAAGGGGTGAACCAATATTTGTTCGCTTTCCCTCAGTAGATCATATCCCGCTACTGCATCATATTTGCTGGCCAGCAACTCATATACGTCATAGACAAAGTCGCTATCGCTCAATTCACCTGATTCATACTTTGCAATAACATTTTCCATTTGGACTTCTCTACTTTCAATTTAACGCCAAATTAAGTAGTGAGCAACGCTGCCACATAACCTCTACCATTGTGCCGTAAACACTGAAGCTGATTCAAACCAAA
Organism: Enterovibrio makurazakiensis; assembly: GCF_050336585.1. Taxonomy (NCBI): domain Bacteria; kingdom Pseudomonadati; phylum Pseudomonadota; class Gammaproteobacteria; order Vibrionales; family Vibrionaceae; genus Enterovibrio; species Enterovibrio makurazakiensis. Next base: position 127,325 of record NZ_JAKJSE010000008.1, on the reverse strand, counting down.
AGTGCCAAGCGTTGCGAATCTGCATGAATTTATTGTACTGTTAACGATTTCGACATATAAACCAAAACGAACATTAGTATCGTGATTACAATAGAACAGAAACTCGTAACTAAGCCATCGTGAACCAGCTCTTTATGAACTTCTGTTATTGTTTTTACTGGATATTCTCTTTCATAAGTAACACGCTCTTCATAAGACCATGTCATACGTATATAGCGATAGAACACATAACCTAAACCAACGTAGCCAAGAAAAGTAACAAAACCTATACCCGTAGCCGCCCAAATCATAAAAGACACTACACCACTGATGTAATAGAAGAACTGAAACCTATAGCTTGCTGTTTTTTGCGCCCACTTCAATATACTCGCTTCTTTAGGATTATTTACAGTACGCTTAGTATAAAACAGGCGATGCCAAGCGTCGTAACTTAGCTTAGGGTAATCTGAAAGCTTTCTATAACCTTCCGTATGTTTTTTCTTGTTTCTAGCTCGTCTTTTGCTCATATTAATCCAGTTCACATAACGCCAGCCATAAACGGCGAGCGATATTTGCGAGTCCAGCGCCCGGAGGGCGCTATGTTTGATGGCATTGTTATATGTCTGCAATGTCTAGCACCAGACTCTCTGCTTTTAGTTCCAGCTTTCCCGCAAGCTCAATTTCAAAGAAATATTCTCCGAGCTTTGAGAATTTAAACTCTTCAAAATGTCCAAAGTCCTTCTCTCCTGTCGTGTCAATAGCTGGCTTGCTAGTACATAGAGAGTCAAAGCCCTTTAAATACTCGATACCGACAAACCTTAAGTTAGCCTCTCTAAAGCAAGCCCATGAATCGGAAGAAGGGGGCGTATAGCTGGCATGCTCAGGGAGCAACACGATATCAAGCTCAATGAAAAGATCATCATCTTTTAAGTGCCAGTTGAGGACATATGACTCCCATAAATCAGTATCTTTGAGCACAGGATGTTTGTCCGCATTATGTATCAGCATAATCAAGTAACCTAATATTGCTGCAGATATTTAGTCATATAACACCATGCTCTGGGGCAAACCGGAGCGCAGCGTAGTTTTGTCCCTAGCAGCGCTTTGTTAGCCAATTTTTATAATCCGTACTAAATAATTAAGTATTTTGTCGGTGTTTTCATTTGAACAAGGAATCTGTCGTCTCATTGCTCTCAGTTTGTCAGCAACACCGGCAGATAAATAAAGATCAGGCTTCTTATCTCGGTATTTTCCAAAAGTAATCATTCTGACATTCTCAGCGTTGGCGCACTTAACTTCTGGCTGAAGATAGATTTCAGTAGAGGGTACTTTTGCGGAAAAAATTGTTATCTTGTGATCAGGAACGCCTTTTCGCCACACCTTTTCAGAGACACTGATACCCACCTTATATAGGCCATCTGGTTCGCTGCAATAGAAAGATATGTTGTTCTCTCTTTCAGCTTCCGATACTTTATTAAGCTCTTCAGCGCCGATAAAATAAAACCTTTCACTTAAGATGATATCTGCATCATTTGATCTAACTCTAATTCGTGAGTTGTCAATGTTGTATGAAACGAATTTTGAAGTGCATACACTTACTGGAATGAAAAATACTCCACTATCTATGGGGTTTACAGTATTATAGGTCGAAGTATTGACGAGTATTTTTTCATCTCTTTGGATTGGATATATCGGAGTACGTTTAGAAAAAAACGATGGTGCCTCCCACAGAATACCATCAGTCAACTCTGATGCTTCAATAACAGGAAAGTATCCAGATCTAAATATTTGGCCACGATCATTAACGACAACAGCTTCTCCTTTTTCGTCAGTAACGTATACACCTAGTTTCCATGACTGAAATATATATGGGAGTTGTTCACTTATAACTAACGCACCTTCAATTGGCTTACCTCCACCATCAACAATTCGAATGGTTTTAGAAGCACATCCAACCAAAACTATCGAGGCAAGCAATGTAAGTACAATTCGATTCATTATTCTCTTCATATGACTAACGTCATTCTAAGTGACGAAAAACATTAGCTTCACGCAATAAAGCTACCGTAAACGCCATAAGTTGATATAACAAAATTTGCGGAGATGTTTTGCGTCCGCCTTCAAAACCTTTGTTAGAATAGAAATCTAGGGAGTAATATTCAGCCGTAAATGCCTAAGCTCATTGGCCAAATTCTCATCTCTGGGCATCGGAAACGTCCCAACTCTGTAAACCGCGTGTTTTCCAGCCTTACACAACTCACGATCACCAGAAGACACTACGCTCAAAGCTAGACCAGTTGTGCTTAATTGAATATCTAAGGTAAATATTTTACCAAGCATTTTTTTAGTTAATATCAGTTCAAGTTGAATTTTTTGTTGGTAAATTTCTTCATACCCTTTTAATTCAGACGTATCAGATCTTGAGTTAACCTCTGAGTTTGATGATGTACAGGCCGAAGCAACAAAGCACACCAACAAGGACATACAACACTGCTTTGATATCACTCCCATCAACACTCCCTACAAAGTTCTAACGCCTTTAGCACGCGCCCAAAGCCGGAGCTTGGGTTTTGTGCGAGTATTTTTCCGCACAAAACTCAAGCGGAGTGTATTGGGTCGCCGTGCCTAAACTTGTTACCTGTTTGGCCATAATAGCCCCTCTACTTGGTCATATTTCTCAGCAACCTTAAGAAACGGCTCAGCCCAGCCGCTACTTAAGCTGAGTTCTTGTAGCGGCCCTGTCGGTGCAAACATAACACCAACCTCAGCTCTTTCTGGCAAACCGTATGACTTCGCCATGTTTAGAAATTTAGTTATCTCTTTCGAAGCCTCCTCTGCATCTTCCCAGTAAGACCAGCAAAAATCATTATCTGGGATTTGCACAAGCTCAACTGCAGATTCAAGCACGTGAACCAATGCTTCATAAGGCTCTGATTCATTTATTGAGCTGTGAATCAATTCTTTGGTGCGATCTAGTTTCATAGAGACAGTTAACGCTGGCAGCAAGCGCGCGTTTTTTGCGTCGCCTTGCCTGCCCTTGTTATAACCGGCGAATTCAAATACTGCGGCGAACCTTGCTTGGATTATATGCAAAGTCGTATTTCAGAACAGCCCACCTAGCTTCTTGTAGACCCTTTGACTCAGCCACTTTCATTACCTCGGATGAAAATGAACCTGAGTAAGAAAAATTGCCAAGCAACTTAGAAATTGGCACCAGCTGATAGTCGAAGCACTCACTCTCTTGATTGCTTAAGTCGTAGTAGCCGACACCACACAGATCCTGCAGAACATCAATATCTTCTGAATCTCCAGCGTCATCTTGAATACCAAGCCATACCGAAACAACTCCGGCCTTTTCGAAACCTTGAGAATAAAAATCTTCTTCCTCAGAGTAATCCTTCAATGGCACAAAACTCTCGATAGGTTATAACGCCCGGCTCAGCCGAGCCCAATGCGGAAGTTGCCTTGCGTTAAGTTGGGAGCGCAGCGAATCAACACAAGACAACTGGAGTGTTGGGCTTCGCGCTGAAGCCGATTGTTATATGGCCCATTCAATATCTTTTGCACCGTGTATATTTTGAACAATATCTTTTGCACCGTGTATATTTTGAACAATATCTTCTAACAGTGCTTTTGCTTTATCTTCAGATGTACGAGCAGCTTTTCCAAAAAGCCCTTTTAATAGCAAAATCTTTTGCTCTGGCAAAACTTGCCATAAAGGCGGAGCTGATGGTTCATCGTTTTTACCCATGTAAAAGACAACTTTTTCATCATCAATCCGCGATACGATGCTGCACATAAACCTGAATCAATAGGCTTCTCAAGGATAAGACTTTTTGCTTTCAGCTCATCAAAGAAGAACTTTGCCATATCTTAATTTGTCTTAAACTTATCAGTTTTAAATTAGAGATTCTTGCTCATTGTGGAGTCATCTCGATGACATATAACGCCGCCAGCATCGGCGACCAATACGGAGTTTGCTTTGTGTTATTTTGGAGGAGAGCGACAACACAAAGCAAACGGAGTGTTGGGCGTCCCAGCCAAGCGTGTCTTTGCTTGGCTAATGCTGCCTGGCCTTGTTATGTTTTCACAGTGGTTCACCAATGGTTTTATTCCACACCTCAGTAAGCCAAGCATACAACCCTTCCTCTGTATCAAATTCTTCTCGAGTAATACGATCATATTCAGAGATGGAAATTGTACGTTCAGAAATAGCACGCCAGAGTTGATCTTTATATTCCGATGGTGTTGCGTAAGACCAATTTTCTTGTTTGCAATGGTCCGAAAGCAGCTCAATATTGGTCGCATTCACATGGCAATACACTTCAAATATTCTATCGAGTGGCTTTGAAATCGGCATTTTACTCTCGGTCATGATGAAACATAAGGCCCGGCTCAGGCGCAACCAGCCAGAGTGGGATTTGTACCAAAATTGGCGCTCGCGCCATTGGCACAAATGACGCGGCGGTTGGTTGTCGCTTGGAGCCGTTTGTTAGGCATTTGGCTCATTTGGCAACCCTATTTCTGGATGAATACTAGAGTTCCGCCAGAAGTAGCTTTCTTCATTGAAGACTGAATCATCGCCTGATCGAAGTAAATCACATTCGTGAGCTGCCCTAATGAAGCGATCATCTATCGGCTGCAATGCTTCATGCAAGCTCGTGCTATTTTCGCTGCCTGCATTCTCAAGAACCAGCTGCAGCCAATACCGCACTCCTAAATCGTGATTGTACTCGGCGATATCCCAACCATCCCAATCGGTGTCAACGAATTCAGCCCAAGAGTCACACAGCTGGTGAAGTTTTGAGCCGTCGAAGTCATCAGCAATAGCTTGGGACTTACCCCACGCTACAATTACATTTCTGATATTAGATAGTTCATCTTCCGAAAAGGAAACACTCAGACTCAACTTCCGTACTCTCATCGAGCCCCCTTGCCTAACGTTCGAATAACGGGCGCTTACTAGCCAAAGCAGAGTGAAGCACCTAAATCACAGCGTTTCTATGAAAAAATGCGCCACGAGTAAACGTCCGCGTTTATTTTCTTGTTATACCGATTTAAGGTTGTGCCACCAATGCTTGCATCCGTTTACACAAGACACGCTCCTACGACGTGAATCACTTATAGCAAATAGAGATATGAGTAAATACAACGATTTATCCATCTCTATATCTGGTAACAGATTTATCTTATGCAATGCACTCTTCAGTTCCAACTTACTGATCAACACGCATGGCGTGAAGTTTGGGTTTAGGCCCGACTCAACGATTGCTCTACTTACTTCATCATTTGTCGGGTGCGATTGAACTACAAATCTAGATAGTGAACGCAGAGTTTCTGATTTTGCCGCTGCATTTAGATTGGAAAACCATAGATTACCCTGTTCTCCCGTAAGAAAACCTTGGGCTATTTCATTGATTCTTAGCTCAATTACAGTCATATCAGCCATAGGTATAACGTCGCAATAACGGGCGCTTACCAAGCCACCCAAAACTGCTTTAATCCTTTGTATTCACGATACTTTAAAAAGCTGCCGCATTGACAAAGCGTCCACGTTTATTGCCTTGTTATGCAAAAATCCGGACTCAGGATATGTCATGAAGTTTCACAACTTTCTCTTGGGCAAAAAGCGTTAACTTTCCGCAGTCCATACATTCTAATGACGTAGTACTTTTATTTGCCCAATCCAGCCCCAAAAAGCTAGCTGCTCTCGTGTTAAGTAGAAAATTTGTATGCCTAAAGTACTCACTATTACAGTGACTACAAACCACATTCTTTTCAGCTGCTCTGAATTTGAACAAATCGTAATTCTCCAACTCAACACGTTTATGCTTTAGTTTGATTTCATCAAGAAATCCCATAAATACGGGAATGCCTAGAATGAAAAGTAACGCAACAATTGCTAAGAGTGCTTCACCCATACTATCCAAATCACAACCACGAATGTATTAATTGCATAACTCTTTAAACAGCGGAAAACGCGAGCGCAGTGAGTGGTTTTCCGCTGCTTTAACTTGTTATACGCACTATTCGACGTAATTACCTGTGATAGTGCCTGTTGGACATTTGGAGTGCTTTATAAGAGAACGAGTAATTCGAGCTATAGTTTGCTCTTTGTCCCAGCCGTGACTTTGGTGCATTCCATTTGCAATATGTTGAACTGTATCTGCAAGAAGTTCTCCCCATGCATCTCTTTCATCAATATCGCAGTCCTCTGCGTCTTCCCACATTCCGAGATGAAGTGAAATATTCAGGCTGTCATGTGCTAGCCATATTCTGATCATTTCTCTAGCTGCATCATCTCCAGCAGTTCCAGTAGGTATAGGTAGTTCATGCATGTGATTGACTTTCCTTGTGCGTATAACGTCGTTTTAAGGGGCGAAAAACATTAGCTTCACGCAAGGAAGCCACCGTAAACGCCATAAGTTGATATAACAAAATTTGCGGAGATGTTTTTCGTCCGCCTTCAAAACCTTTGTTATGCACGACGTATTTCAACACCAAGCATATGTGACTTTTCTAGAAAACCCTGCAACGACTCCTTGTCATAAAGACAAGGAACTAAAGTAAGACTTGTTTGATTTCCACTCTTTTGCTCAAAGGTTAATTTTCTGTCAAAGGTAATGCTCTCTAGGTCATTTAATAAAATTTCTTTGTCTACCGAAAGCCATCCTGAGCTACCATTTAGCACGATACTATATTTTGTAAGACTTATACATGAATGCTTATATACAAACATAATTCGAAGAATCAAAGAGATTATTAAAACAGCAAACAGAGCACTTCCGGCGTATTCATCATATCTGTACGCTTCAGAGTAAGTGAAAACTGACTTAATCATTAACCATGATGCCATTTTTGATATGGCCCACCAAAATGGGATAGCTAGAAACACACCAATAGCAAACCAAAAATTGTCTTTAAGTAAAATAGATATCTTGTTCTTTCTCACTTCCATCTATCACCTATTGTTCATTGGGCATAACGTTAGCATAACGGGCGTTTACTAGCCCAAACTGATTGAAACGGCTAAATCACCGTTTTAGAAAAATTCGCCACGAGTAAACGTCCCGTTCATGCTCTTGTTATGTGGACAATTCCTTCCCAAAACAGATGGACTTTTCAATACCTACATAGCGTCCAAAAGGTTCAATCTCGTTGAAAGAGTTACGTAGATAGAATCGAACGGCTTGAGTATTAACCCTTCGAGTTGACAGCAACACCTTTGTATACCCACGATTAAAAGCTTCAACTTCTAAATGGCTGAGAAGGAAGCCGCCAGCGCCAGCACGATTAGAGTACATTCGTTTGAACTCACAAGTGTTTGGCTCGTAATACCTAAACACACCACAAGCAACTGCGATTTTGTTTACGTAAACGACAATACATCCATCTTTTTCAGGATCAAAATCGTCTACTGAAAATGAATTTTGGCCTGAGTCACCAGTGATATTCTTCAATTTCAAACTTAGCTCTGATGCCAATCCCCTGAAATCACAGTCACTAGGAGTTAGCCACTTACTCTCAAATTCCATAGTTCACATAACGTTCGAATAACAGGCGTTTACTAGCCAAACTAGATTGAAATGCCTGATTCACAGCATTTCTATGAAAAATTGCGCCACGAGTAAACGTCCCTCGTTCATTCGCTTGTTATGTGTATTTTTTCATCTCAAGCTTGACTGAAGACTTTAGCCCAGAAAGTACTTGTATCAACGATTGGGTGGCATCAGCATATGATATGTAATCTTTAGGGTGTGTTTTTTGATTCAGCTCCACAGCATCAAACTGCCGATGAACTTTGTAAACTATTGACTGCGTTGAACTAGGGTCAAATGGGATTGTGGGAAAATAGAGAGCTGACAACATCTCTATTCTGTCAGAAGCTTCCACACTCGCCACCATTTTATCGATTATGAGCTGATCTGTTGGCGGATGTTGGTAAAGACGCGAAAGAATATCCAAGCAAAGCCTTTCGTATGAGTATATAGCTGTAGCGAACTCTTCCAATTTCACAATTCTGAGATTGCGATTGTCTTTTCGCGTACTAAACCATTGGTTTAGAAGTAGAAGCGATACAGCTAGTATTGTTGAAACTACAATAGAGAATAATGTTGCTTGCTGTGCTGCTGTTGCAAAGGTTTTGTTGAACCACTCAAACATGAAAACTCACTCGTAAATCTGGAATACACATAACGTTAGCATAACGGGCGTTTACCAGCCCAAACTGTTTGAAACGGCTAAATCACCGCTTTTAGAAAAATGCGCCACGAGTAAACGTCCCGTTCATGCTCTTGTTATGTGTTAATTATCAAATGCTTCCTTTACTTGCTCATTCGATGCAAGCGCGTACTGAAGGACAACGATAGAGCTATTTAGAAGTTCTTGGCTACGTTCTGGCGCAAACCAATTCCCATTGAACTTCCCACCGTGAAATAGATTGTTTCTAACCCGACGCACATAAAGCAACAACAAGTCCGTATCATTTACTGGTGTTGGTGCTGTATCAGACCATTTGATTTTCCCTTGCTCAATCACCTGCTTCTTCGGTGGGTTATCAAGAATATACTGCTTACACACCTCGAGGTTTTTATCATTTACGGCTTGAAACTTAGCATCTATATCCTGAGCGAAACTAGTCCAATTTGGATTTGCTTTTCCGTCACCGGAATGGAAAGAAGCTGCTTTTAAAGAATATTCAATTCTTGAAAATAGTTTAAAGAAATCAAAAGATAACGTATCTAAACTTTCCACTAAAACTCCTACTTCTGGTAATACATAACGCCTCATTAAGAGGCTAAAAATAGTTGGTTAAAATAAGCGACGAAGGAGCAAAAACCATCTATTTTTTGTCCTACTTCAATGACTTGTTATGCAGCCACTCCAAAATACTTCGAATATATCCTTGGACACATAAACTGCTCGCACTCTTCTCTAAATAGCCAATTGGATGAGCACTCAATATGACCGAATACATGATCTATAAAGTAAGCCATATCCTCCAAATACTTTCTAGAAGCGTTATTGGAAAGTCCTTTAGAAATTCTCACCTTAACTAGGTCAGCACTAATATCCTTCCTTGCTCTAAAGTAGAATTGTATGCCTTCTTGCGAGAAATACTCGACACCAAAGGCTTCGCCTTCCAATTCCCATTCGGCTTGGTGAATTTCTTTCTGATTGGCGAAACCACTCAAAAATTTTTTAGCAATTTGTAAATTCTTTGGTAAACGACCGCTAGATCTAAATCTCACGAGTTTTGCGCAGCAGTCCAGCAAATAGTGCTTTACTATTTTCTGTTTAGCCGGATTTTTACTTACTTTCTCTAACTCTAATTTTATATTCATAGCCTTGTAGTTAACTGGTTGCATAACATTTTAATAGACATCAAAATGGTGTATTTAAACACCCCGAAGTGTCTCATAATAACGAACTCCCACTTTTTAAAAGTGAGCAACATATTGTTTTCATGTGTTTTATTATGCACATCTCAAACTGGGTAAGTGAAAAAGCCCCAAAACGGTCTTCGCGAGTATTATGCACCGACATTGGCTAAGCTGGATGTATTCACAGTATCCGATAAGCAGAAAAACAGCAATGACATCGCCCTTTCTTCAAATGGTAAGCGAAAAAATGTATGTGCAACGCTACGCGAAACGAACCATACAAACGTACCTTCATTGGATCTCTGCTTACATTCGCTTTCATCAAATGCGTCACCCTTCAACAATGGGCGACAAGGAAGTTGAAGAGTTCCTCAATGATCTCGTTAACATAAAAGATGTTGCGGCAAACACCCAAGCACTGGCACTAAACGCCTTGGTCTTTCTTTACAAAGACATCCTTGATGGTCCGCTATCTCTTAAGCTGAATTTCGTATCAAGCAAAAAAAAGCAAAAGCTTCCTGAAGTGCTCACCCAGAGTGAAATAAAAAGGTTCTTAGAATACTGCCCGACAAAGCATCATCTTGCCTGCTCGCTCATGTACGGCAGTGGGCTACGCCTAATGGAAACCGTACGTCTGCGTGTTAAACATGTTGATTTTGATTTTCGCTGTATCAAGGTTATCGACGGCAAAGGCGGTAAAAACCGAGTCGTGACACTAGCACCAGAGCTATTCAATGCCCTTCGAGCCCAAATTCAACAAGTCGATTATGTGTTGAACCTAGATAATAACAATCCGCGTTTCTCCGGCGTATGGATGCCACACAGGCTTCGAGAAAAATACCAAACCCAATCCCGCGCATTGCCATGGCAATACCTGTTCCCGTCCCAAAATCTCAGCGAAGACCCTGAAAGTGGTCTCGTTCGCCGCCATCACATTGACGAAAAGCAGGTGCAACGAGCCGTACGAACAACCACAAAATTGGCTGACATAAAGAAACATGTCACGCCACACACATTGCGCCACTCATTCGCTACACACTTACTGCAATCAGGGGCTGACATTCGCACCGTCCAAACTCAATTAGGCCATTCGGATGTACGAACCACGCAAATTTATACGCATATACTTCAAAATGGTGCGCAGGGTGTTACCAGCCCACTATCTCGTATCTAGCCACGCTACCGCCCCTAAGCGGAAGCTCAGTCATTCGTATGTTGAAAGAAAACATGTTATCGCCGTGTGACAGTTATTGGAGGGCACGATGTGATTTTTGCAGGAGAATTCTAAAAGATAAGAATCAAGAAAAGGGATTCAACAGAATAACGTTACGAAATATAAGCAAAAAAAACCGCAGCCTAAGCCGCGGTTTTTACACTCGTTGAGTTTGGTAAAAATCAGTCATCCATTTCAGCGATTTTTACTTTCCAAGTATCAGGGCCAATTTGGTGCGCATTGTCACCCCGTGAATCCACGGCAACCGTCACTGGCATATCTTCCACTTCAAACTCATAAATGGCTTCCATACCTAAATCTTCAAACGCGACCACGCGGGCTTTCTTAATCGCTTTAGCCACAAGGTATGCAGCACCACCCACAGCCATCAAATACACGGCTTTGTGCTGTTTGATTGACTCAACAGTTGCAGGGCCACGCTCCGCTTTACCAATCATGCCCATTAGGCCCGTATCACCCAGCATCATCTCGGTAAACTTGTCCATACGCGTTGAAGTCGTTGGGCCTGCAGGGCCAACCGCTTCATCACCCACAGCGTCAACAGGGCCAACGTAGTAGATAAAGCGTCCGTTAAAGTCGACGCCGTCTGGCAAGCCCTCACCGTTATTCAACATCTCTTGAATACGCTTATGTGCTGCATCACGACCGGTCAGAATCTTGCCGGACAGCAGAACGGTTTCGCCAGTTTTCCATTCTTGGATATCATCTTTACTGATGTTGTCTAGGTTCACTCGGCGTACATTGTCGCCAACTTCCCACGTCACCTCTGGCCACTCTTCCAGTTTTGGTGGTTGAAGATCTGCAGGGCCTGATCCATCAAGGGTAAAGTGAACGTGGCGTGTTGCTGCACAGTTAGGGATCAAACAAACAGGTTTTGATGCCGCGTGGGTTGGCGCTGTTTTTATTTTCACGTCAACAACCGTGGTTAATCCACCCAAGCCTTGGGCGCCAATACCCAGTTTGTTCACACGATTAAAGATATCTAAACGCAGTTCTTCTTCTGCGTTTTCTGGACCACGATCGATCAACTCTTGAATGTCGATATGTTCCATTAAAGATTCTTTCGCCAGTACCGCTGCTTTTTCTGCCGTACCGCCAATGCCTATGCCTAGCATGCCCGGCGGGCACCAACCAGCACCCATCGTAGGCAAGGTTTTCTCTACCCATGCCGCGACATCGTCAGATGGGTTTAGCATGACCATTTTGGTTTTGTTTTCAGAACCGCCGCCTTTGGCTGCAATTTGAATTTCTACCGTGTTACCTGGCACCATATTGATGTGCACAACCGCTGGCGTATTGTCTTTAGTATTAAGACGTTTGCCTGCAGGATCAGCAACCACAGACGCACGCAGAGGGTTATCGGAATTGTTGTAAGCGCGGCGTACACCTTCATCGACCATTTGCTGCRCGGTCATGTCGCCTTCCCACTGAACATTCATACCAATGTTCACAAAACAGGTGACGATCCCCGTGTCCTGACAAATCGGGCGTTTACCCTCTGCAGACATGCGAGAGTTAATAAGAATTTGCGCGATGGCATCTTTTGCTGCTTGGCTTTGTTCCTTGTTGTACGCCTTTTCTAGGGCCTGAACAAAGTCGATAGGATGATAGTAAGAAATGTACTGCAGGGCGTCAGCGACACTGTCGATGACGTCTTCCTTACGAATGACAGTCATAGTTGCCTCTTTCATTGTTATGATTCCTTGGCGCTGCTTGCTCGCTTATTGATGCGAGCTAAACAGGGCTTCCAGTAAAGCGTTTGTATTATCAAAGCGTAGGCCGCTTTTTAAACAGCGACCTTCCGGTGTCTCTATTTATCAATAACGCTCACTCGGGCTTCATGCCCAAAAACGCGTGACTGTTGCTTTCCACATGGTGATCAGAGCTCAAACTGTCGATAGGTGACGTGAGAATAAACCCCGCGAATATGATACTCTTACGACTCTATCAGCGCCAATTGACGCTTCAATGCCGATCACAAAAACACGAAAATGACTGAATCCAGACGTACGCACCTCGCTTTGCAGTTTCTTGAGTACTCTCCGTCAGCACTCACGTCACTCTTTTCCCGTATTGAGCACCTTCCTTGGGCCATGCTGTTGCAGTCTGCTGCGCAGTCTCACCCTGATAATCGGTTCGATATTTTGGTTGCAGATCCTATCGCAACGCTGTGCCATGAAAATGGCATTAACCAGATTCGTCATCGCGACGGACGGACTTCAGCAAGTGAAACCGACCCATTTGAAGAACTCCACGCGCTGCAAACGTCCTTACTGCCGACGCTAAAACCTATTGAACCATGGCCCTTTTTGGGCGGAGCACTTGGGTATTTCAGCTATGACTTAGGGCGTCAGGTTGAAGTGCTGCCATCATTGGCTGTGAAAGACATTGATATTCCAGACCTTGCTATTGGCATTTATGATTGGGCGGTCATTGCGGATCACCAAGAAAAGCAGCTTGTTGTTATTCAGCCACAAGGTGATCAACGCCTTGCATGGCTTGATAGCCATCATGCGCATGAAAAAGCGAATTTCAAACTGGAAGGGCCGTGGCAAGCCAACATGACACCGCAAAGTTACACAGAGAAATTCGATCGTGTTCAGGCATATCTTCAATCAGGCGACTGCTATCAAATAAACTTGGCGCAACGATTTGAAGCGCCTTATCACGGCAGTGAGTGGGAAGCTTATCAACGGCTGGCGCGCATCAATGGTGCCCCCTTCTCAGGGTTCATGCGTATGGATGATTGCGCCCTTCTATCGGTGTCACCCGAGCGATTCTTACAATTGCATGGGCAACAGATAGAAACCAAGCCAATCAAAGGCACGCGACCACGAAATGATGACCCAAAACGAGACGCTGAAAACATTCGCTGCTTGCAACATGCGGAAAAAGATCGCGCCGAAAACCTCATGATTGTGGACTTGCTCCGTAACGATATTGGAAGAGTGGCCTCGCCGGGTTCCGTAAATGTGCCTAAACTTTTTGATATTGAGACATTTCCAGCCGTTCATCACATGGTCAGTACTGTAACGGGAACACTCTCAGAAGATAGCCATGCCACCGATTTACTTCGTGCATGCTTTCCAGGTGGTTCAATTACAGGTGCACCAAAAGTACGCGCCATGGAAATCATTGAGGAGTTAGAACCTCACCGTCGCAGTATTTATTGTGGCAGCATGGGGTACATCAGCCGTTGCGGCACGATGGACACCAGCATCACCATTCGCACATTGGTGTGTCATAAGCAGCGCGTTTATGCATGGGCAGGTGGCGGAGTGGTAGCAGATAGCGAAGCCGCTTCGGAATATCAAGAAACATTAGACAAACTCAGTAAGATATTGCCGACGTTGTCATAGCCCAAATCTTCTTCGTTAACAGGGCCTTCGAAACACTCAGGAAATGCGCATGGACAAAGCAACACGGATGACAGATACCACCACGTTGAATCACTCAACGCTTTCCGCGCCAACTCAGCGTAAGAGTCCCATGCGCCCTCTTTCCCGACACTGGCTCGTACAGCGATTTAGCTTAAGTCCGGGTTGTCAGTATGACGAACGGGTCATCAGGCGCGCCACAGATGCGATGAAGCGCCAAACGCAAACTGAATTACGTCCCGCCGCCGTGATGATAGCCCTTGCTGAACGACAGGGAGAATTGCACGTCTTGCTGACTAAACGCGCCACGCATTTAAAACACCACCCAGGGCAAATCAGCTTTCCCGGTGGCAAGGTTGAACGTTCAGACAAAGACATCATCGACACCGCCATCAGAGAAATGGAAGAAGAGATTGGTGTTACCGCAAACCGAACTAATCTTTTGGGCTGCTTAACGCCCCTACCTACCGTGAGCGGTTACCTTGTCACACCTGTAATTGCGTTTGTTGATGCCAATTACGACGCCGTGATTGACGAAAACGAAGTCGATACACTTTTTGAAGTACCACTTGCTCAGTTTCTGAGAAAAAATGCCATACGCAAACAGCCATTCCTTGTTCGCGGAAACACGTATGACATTTATGCCATGACCTACCAAGATCACCTGATCTGGGGGGTGACCGCCCAGATACTTTATGCCTTCAGCCAGCAACTTTGTCTAAACTAATTTTTAACTAATAAACTTTTTTTTAAGTCTTTAAACAGGTTTTTTAAACCCTAAAAAATGCATGTGTACTGAGATCAATTAAATTCGTCGCACGAATTATTATTGCTACAAAAAGTGATCAGCATCACTTTTTTCAATGCAAAAATGTAAATAATACGCATCAGATTCAGATCCGTTCCGTATTTTTATTGGTGATTAATTGATGCAAACTCACTCCACCGCAACTTCAAGCGCAGACAAAATGAAGTGGTCAGCGCAAGACACAACTTGGATGCTATCGCTGTTCGGAACAGCTGTAGGTGCAGGTATTCTATTTCTTCCAATCAATGCAGGCTTAAACGGATTCTGGCCGCTGGTTGCACTGGCGATCTTGGTAGGCCCGATGACTTACCTTGCTCACCGTGGTTTGGCACGCTTTGTACTGTCTTCTAAAAAACCAGGTAGCGACATCACTGAAGTTGTAGAAGAGCACTTCGGCGCGACAGCGGGTAAACTCATCACTTTGCTTTACTTTTTCGCGATTTACCCAATCGTTCTGATTTACGGCGTTGGTATCACCAACACTGTTGACTCTTTCATGGTTAACCAACTTGGCATGGAATCATTGCCACGTGTTGTACTTTCAATCGTTCTTATCCTTGGCATGATGTCTGTTATGCTTGCTGGTGAGAAACTGATGCTGAAAGTGACTCAGTTCTTGGTTTACCCACTGGTTGCTATCTTGGCATTCATGTCAATTTACCTAATCCCAGATTGGAACACATCTGCGCTGCAGCAAGTTCCAACCGTGGCTGACTTCATGACTACCATCTGGATCTCTATCCCAGTGTTGGTGTTTGCGTTCAACCACAGCCCTGCAATTTCTGCTTTCTCTATGGCTCAAACCCGTGACTACGGTGATGACGCTGAGCGTAAAGCAAAACAAATCCTTATCCGTACATCGGGTATGCTGCTTGGCTTCGTTATGCTGTTCGTGTTCTCTTGCGTACTAAGCCTAACGCCTGCTGACCTTGCAGAAGCAAAAGCACAAAACCTTGCGGTTCTGTCTTACCTTGCAAACAAGCACGAAAGCCCATTCATCTCTTACTTGGGTCCAATCGTTGCATTCGTTGCTATCGTTTCTTCTTTCTTCGGTCACTACATGGGTGCTCGTGAAGGCCTAAACGGTCTAATCATCAAGCAACTACGTTCACGTAACAAAACGGTAAACCTGAAGAAAATCGACATGTTCACCGTATCGTTCGTTATCATCACCAGCTGGATTGTTGCAACTATCAACCCAAGCATTCTAGGTATGATCGAGTCACTGGGTGGCCCAATCATCGCAACGATTCTGTTCATCATGCCGATGTACGCAATCAAGAAAGTACCGGCTATGCAGAAGTACGGTGGTAAAGCGAGCAACATCTTTGTGACCTTCATGGGTCTGGTAGCGATTTCAGCGATTATGTACAGTTTCCTATCGTAATTAATCGTGTAGAATAGCGCGAAATGAAAGAGCAGGATGCCAACTACGCATCTTGCTCTTTTTGCTTTCCTTTCCTGAGCCACGGAATGAACGGCTCGCAGAATGTCACCTCCACGGATGGATAAATCGAATTAATCCAAGTGCCCGTCTATGTAGACCACGGGCATTGACTGAGGTATGACACATGATCAGCGTTTTTGATATCTATAAAATCGGCGTTGGCCCTTCAAGCTCACACACCGTGGGCCCAATGAAAGCCGGTAAATCATTCATCGACGATCTACGCAGCATGGAAAAACTGCGTGACGTAACCAAAATCACTGTTGATGTATATGGTTCACTGTCTTTAACCGGTAAAGGCCACCACACTGATGTTGCCATCATCATGGGTCTAGCTGGTAACTCGCCAGAACACGTAGATATCGACAGCATCCCAGGCTTTATTGCTCGTGTAGAAGAAACCGAGCGTCTGCCAGTTGGTATGCACTGCCACACTGTGGATTTCCCACGTGAAGGCGGCATGAACTTCCACACCACCAACTTGCCGATGCACGAAAACGGCATGCAAATTCACGCTTGGGTGGGTGAAGAGAAGATCTATAGCAAAACCTACTACTCTATCGGCGGTGGTTTCATCGTTGATGAAGAGAACTTCGGTAAAGAAGACGACAACAAAATTAAAGTGCCTTACGAGTTTAACAGCGCTGAAGACCTGTTGAACCATTGTAAAGAAACTGGCTTGTCAATCAGTGCTGTTGTCATGGCAAACATGCGCGCAATGCACTCTGAAGATGAAATTCAAACCTACTTCGGTAACATCTGGCGCACTATGCGTGAGTGTTTAGACCGTGGTATGAGCAACGAAGGTGTATTGCCTGGCCCACTACGTGTACCACGTCGTGCAGCTGCGCTTCGCCAACAGCTTATTGCGTCTGAGAAATTCTCAAACGACCCAATGGCAGTGGTTGACTGGGTGAACATGTTTGCCTTTGCGGTAAACGAAGAAAACGCCGCCGGTGGCCGTGTTGTTACCGCACCAACTAACGGTGCATGTGGCATCATCCCTGCTGTATTGGCGTACTATGACAAGTTCATCCAAAACGTTGGCCCACGTGAGTACATTCGTTACTTTGCGGTATCTGGCGCGATTGGCGGCCTTTACAAGCAAAACGCATCTATTTCTGGTGCGGAAGTAGGCTGTCAGGGTGAAGTCGGCGTGGCGTGCTCTATGGCTGCAGCTGGTCTTGCTGAACTGATGGGCGGTAGCGCACAACAAGTGTGTATCGCTGCTGAAATCGGCATGGAACACAACCTAGGTCTAACCTGTGACCCAGTTGCTGGCCAAGTACAAGTGCCTTGTATCGAGCGCAACGGCATTGCAGCAATGAAAGCGATTAACTCAACCCGTATGGCACTTCGCCGTTCGTCTGAACCACGCGTTTCATTGGACAAAGTTATTGAGACCATGCTGGAAACAGGCAAAGACATGAACGCGAAATACCGCGAAACGTCTCAAGGTGGTCTAGCAATCAAAGTCATTTGCTAATGAATACTGTTCGTTAATAGAAGCGACCTGTTCACTGAACGCCCGCTTTGCTTAACGCAGAAAAAAAACCGCCATCTGGCGGTTTTTTTGTGAGTCACGAACTTCTTATACCAATCGGATTAAGTCGGTGATCATGAGTTTTCGCAAAAAAATCAATATCTGACGTAGCGCTATTGCCAGTTTTAACCAGCAAGAATGATCAAACGCTTAATCTGATTGGTATTAAGCCATCGCAAGTAACCCCTCCTCTCTCGACACGTGCTTTTCAGCCGCATCAATGGCTCGGTAAAGGCGCATTTTCGTTGCGCTTAAACCCAACCCTAGCACATTACTGATCTCCTCTAGAGACAGGTCATGCTCGAACCGAAGAACAAGAATTTCTTGCGCTGGTTTCGCCAAGGATTTCACAGTCTGAGAGATGCCCTCATCTGTGGTAACAGGGCATTTTTCCTCACTGCCCGGTTCTTCTTGCGTTTCTTCAGAAACGAAGCGCTTCGCGTGGGTAGCACGCTTTTTCAAGTAGCTTCGGCATTGATTGTCTGCGATGGCATAGAGCCAACTTCTGAATGCAGCTTCGCCGCGATAGGCATGGATGTAGCGGAAACTCCGCACTAAGGTTTCTTGCAATACGTCATCCGCATCATAAGGGCAACCTAACCAAGCCATGCATCGACGATGTAATGGTGACAAGTAGCAAGCGACCAATTGATCGAAGTAGTTGCGAGCTAATGGATGCTCCGCCTGAATCTTTGCTATTTGTTCACGCTCACTGTTATTAGAACAGGTTGAATCCACTGAATGCATGTTAATACCCTCCTGGTATTCGAGTGGTGAACACAACCTAGCCAATGCACGGCGAACAATCAAACAGTGTTTTCTATTCAAAAAAGTATAAAAATCACTCAAAAATAGAACAGGTCATACCTCATGTAATGAACAGTGTTTTATTATCAGTCACTTAACCGAAACTATTCAGAACAACATACAATAACCCTGAATATAATGAGCATTTTTCATGTCTCATGAATTCTCATCCATGGAACATAATATTAAATACGGACGCTGGTACGACCATATTTCAGGTATAAAAAAACCCGCTCAATGAGCGGGTTTCGGTAACATTATGAACGCTTGTCGTTACGCGACAACTTCCTGTGCGTTTGTCGCTTCTACTTTCACTGGTTTAGTGATGAAAGACAGAACAACTGCTACACCCAGCATCGCTGCACAGATAGTGTAAGCCATTACGTAGTTACCCGTCATGTCCACTGCGGTAGCCGCAACAACAGGACCAATGAAACCACTTACACCCCAAGCGGTGTAAAGCACGCCGTAGTTACCACCGTAGTTTTTCAAACCGTAGTAATCAGCAGTGATAGATGGGAATACCGCCAGAAGTGTGCCATAGCCTACACCCGCAACCGCTGCACCCACCATCAAGGTGAACTCAGTGTTGTAAGTTGCAAACATCATCATGTTGATGCCTTGCATGATGAAAGCTAGCATCAGCGTTTTCAGGCCACCAATCTTGTCAGATAGGATGCCAGCTGCAACACGACCACCAGAGTTGAAGATAGACAGAACAACAACCAAGAAAGCAACCTGAGTCAAATCAGACTGGTTGATTGCGATAGAGGTAATGTTACCGATAATCATCAGGCCAGCAGATGAAGCCAGTGCATACATCAGCCACAAAGAATAGAACTGCGGTGTTTTCAGCATTGCACGCCATTTCATGTCTGCTTCACCCGCACCGCTCTTAGCCACATAGCCAGCTGGCGCTTCAGGTACATAATCAGCAGGTGGGTTGTTGATGGTGCAAGCCAAAGGCACAGCAAGAACCAAAATACCAACACCCAGAATCAGGAAGCTCGTGTTCACGCCGTACGTGGTGATCAGCATAGACGTTAGCGGTGCAAGGTAAACCGCAGCCAAGCCGAAACCTGCAGCGATAAGACCGTTAACCAAACCTTTCTTAGAAGGGTGGAACCACTTCATTGCTGCTGGAGCAAGACACGCGTAGCCGAAGCCGATACCACAGCCCGTGATCACACCGAAGCTAAGTAGCAATGTCATTGGAGTCGTTGCAAAGCTAGACACGATCATGCCAAGACCTACCATGATGGTACCCAGGATCAACACTTTACGTGGACCCATACGGTCTTGCAGGTTACCCGCCACTAGAAGAGACAGCGCAAAACAGATAGTTGCGACGGTGTAAGGCATCGATGCGTCAGCGTTTGTCCAACCCTGCTCTACCAAAGACTGTTTGAATACAGACCATGCGTACAGAATGCCTATACACATGTTGATAAAGAAACCGGCAGCTAGAACGCCCGCAGCTTTGTTCAGTTTTTTCATGTTACGACTCAATAAAATCACGAGTAAGAGGTGTCGCTGGAAAAACCCAAAGTCAAAGACCTAACAACGTCACCCACAAAATAGCCAAACCACTAAAATCTCATGACTTTATCCGCCATGCTGACCAAAATGACTCAACTCCATAAATTATTTTTGGTATTTCTCAAATCAAGTGAGAAGAACCAAAGCGCGCGGAGTCTATCAAGGAATCAGAGCGTGATCAAAATCTACTTTTGTTTAATGCGAAAAAAGTTTTTCCCACGGTTAAAAAAGAAGCAAAACAGGCAGAATAGGTGGTGATAAACGGAGGGGAGAAATCGCTCCAACCCCTTATAAACACTGGGCAGAGCGACGAAATATATTGTTACATCCAGCAATGTGTTAACACGAATAGCGCAAAAAGTTACCAGTTCGTAGCGAGTGCAAACGCTACTTAATATCAAAACCTTTGCTTTGCAAAAAATCATGCATAAAGGGGCGCGATTCTTTATCTAACGAGCCAGAAATCTGCTCGCTCCAGCTCATTTCTTTATTGCCACCCGTGCGCGTTCGATAGTATTCACGAATGGTTTGGTCGTACGTTGCTAGTGTGTCGACATCCATCAACTGATAGGTATCTTCATGCACATATAAAGATGAAGGTAGGCGCGGTTTCACCTCGGGATTTTGTGCTGGATACCCCAGGCACAAACCAAACAAAGGGATCACATGCATCGGCAGTCCGAGCAATTCACTCACTTTCTCGGGGTTGTTTCTAAGTCCCCCGATATATACCCCCCCTAGCCCTAACGATTCCGCTGCCGCTAACGCGTTTTGCGCAGCCAATGCGCTGTCTATTGCACCGATCAAGGTCTGTTCAGCAAAACCCAGCTTGGCGTCCGGCTTGATCTGCAAGTGGCGATTGAAGTCCGCGCACCATACGAAAAACTCAGCAGCCTCGGCAACATAAGGTTGTCCTCCTGCGTATTCAGCCAGCAAACGACGTTTTTCCTGATCAACGACGCGAATGACACTCGTGCACTGAATGAAACTTGAGGTCGAAGCGGCTCTCGCACAATCTAAAATTACGTTGCGCTGTTCATCAGAAATCGGTTGATCGTTGAACTTACGGATTGATCGATGAGAAAGTAAATTCTCGATGGTTACATTCATGGGGCGTCCCTGTCTTATGCCAAACACTGTCAATAGTGACACAAAGACCCGAGACGCCCGAGTGCGACGTTTAATTGGCGTTAACAAAGTCAAAGATTATTTTGGGAGGTTTAACCCCAAAAGGGTGAACACGCCACCCGACGGTATACGTGCCCGTTTGTTCGATAGGACCGTTCGGTGTATTGATGGTAAGCACATAATTACCTGCCTCTACCACTTTTCGAAAGCCCGTGCGCTTAATCTCAATAATCTCTAATTGTAGATGTTCTACTCCCTGCTCAAAACCTGCTCTCCAAGCTTCAACAATGTTGCTGCGATAATGGGCAGGCAAACTTTGATCCAGTTTCAACGTTGCCGTTTTCGCATAAAACACGCCCAACCCGTCAGCGTCTTTTTGATTAAACGTTGACTGAAACGCCGTACTGGCCGATTGCACTTGTACTATTGGATCTTGAAAGGTGGGCCAGATTTGTTGCGAAGCCGAGACATAGCTTGAAAACAACAAAAAGAAGCTGGCTGTCAGTTTAAAAAATTGATTGTTTAATAGTGTCAACATAATGTTCCCTCGATATGTATGAGAGCATTCATAGTAAATAACGGAACAGCGTTGAACGATGACAAAAAATACCTAAATGGATTGGCGAACTAGAGAATGATCATGCTGCGATATGCCGATAGAGACACGTTGAAAAAGAACCTATTGGACAAACGAAGGAAAGAGCTAGACGGCCAAACGCAGGATGCCATCGCACATTTGATTCTAGAGCTCGACGACCCAGAGACGATGCTGGCCATTTCAACACGATTTATTGCAGAGCGACTAAGCGCTAACAGGGTGGATGGCGGCTTTTCTTCACGAACACAATTGCACTACTGCCCCACGCAGGAATACCGAGATGCGGGTGAGGAACTACCTTCCATGGTAAATGCTGTATTTCCTAATAAGCACCGTTCTCTTCAAACGATTTGGCGCTCGAAAAAGCCGGTTATTTTTCACAACATCGCCTCGAACCCTCTTCTGAATGGGATTCACGACGCGGTATTGGCCACGGAAGTTAAATCCATGATGGCGTTGTCCCTCGGCACGCACCATAAAGATATCGGTATTCTATGCATCGACCAATGTGACCGCGAAAGAGTCTGGACAACAAAAGAACAGGTCTATATTCATGAGCTTGCCAAATACATCCTCTCCCCATTGTTCGATGCCAGTCAAACATCTGCCGTCTCTAAACATTGCTTGTTGTCGGATGCAGAGTTGAATGTGGTGCGGTTAGCGGCAGAAGGGATGAGTTATGTACAAATCGCCGATACGCTCCATAAATCAGTACGAACCATTGAAAATCAACTAAGAAGTGCCAGACATAAAACAGGCGCACAGAATCAAACTGATCTTGTACGCCGCTCTATACATTGGTTTTAACACCGCCGATGGTGACGTTAGTCAGAAAGAGAGTGCGAATACTCATGAATAGGTTCTTGCTTACACATGCGCCGCATGATGTTTACGAGTCTTTCATGATTTAACGGCATGGCATTGCCTTTAATAGAACTAGACCTCAATGCTTGCACGGCCACATCATCAAACACAGCCTCACAAAGACCGTAGTGACAAAGCGAAGGAAGCGAGAGGCGCTTCACGGTGCGCTGCACCCACACAATGCCATCACTCGGCTCCGCATTGTGGCGCCCTGTCAGAATGCAGGATAATTGGCGATATCGGTTTAACAGGCTCATTCTACCAACCTCTCGTGCCGCCAGAATGTTCTCCGCCATAACATAAGGCGCAAGCTGCGCGGTAATCGCACCATGTGGGGCATCAAGCACCGCACCCAATGCTGCCGCCAAACCATGTGCTGCGCCCAGTTTGGCATTCGACTGCGCCATGCCTCCCAGCATAGAAGCAAATGCCATGTCTGCCCTCGCCTTCGGGTCGTCATCTTCACAGGCATGAATAATCGCGGGGGCTAACCGACGTAACCCTTCTTCACACACCATGTCGGTAAGCGGGTTGGGGTCACCACATACATAGGCTTCCATCAGATGTGTAAATGCATCCATGCCGCAACGCGCTGAGACCGCTTTGCTGGTTCCATAAGTTAACGTTGGGTCGATAATAGCCATATCGGGGATCAAATCTGGGCTTCTAATTGCCGCTTTCACATTCTCTTGCGCAGAAATCAACACAGCGTTACGAGTCACTTCTGAGCCCGTCCCCGCAGTGGTGGGAATCGCTATGCAAGGGAGTGGCTTGGCGGTGAGCGGAAGTGAACGCCCTACCACGTCAACATAGTCATAAACACTTCCTTGATTGGGGATCAACGCTGAGAGCGCCTTACCCACATCCATCACGCTGCCACCGCCTATCGCAATGATCATGTCAGGTTTAAACAATCGCCCTAATGCCGCCATTTCCTCCACCATGGCAATCAAGGGTTCATCGTGCACAGCCAATTGCTGAAAGCGTAAGTTTTGTTGCTTGAGGTAACCAAGAAGCGGCGCTGCACGTTGTTCATCTCGCCCCGTTACCACCAACGCGCTGTAGCCGTAGTTGTTTAACAAAGAAAGAGAATGATTGAGCGCACCTTCACCAAAAATAATCCGTGTCGCTGTCATAAACTGAAACATGGAACCTCCCCAATGATGCATCTCTCACTAGCTTCGCTCAGGTCAAAGATAGGTAAATTGATGCAGCGCAGGGAAGTGAATATCCAACAAGCTTGTTTTAAACATGTGTCGTACCAATCACATACCGGCAACAAGCCAACTTTTTATGAGTGAGGAACAACAAAATACGATTGATAGATTTCATCGATGAGAATAAAAGGCAAAACCTTCTTTTAACTTACGATCGCATCAGGCATAGTTTGCACAAGTCAGATGATGAAGCGCATGGATGTGAACGGCGCCATCTCAAAAAATCAATGATTAATAGGATCGTATATTATGTTCGTAGTTATTTTTGGTCGTCCTGGTTGCCCATTCTGTGTGCGCGCTAAAGATCTGGCAGACAAACTGAAAGAAGAGCGTGACGACTTCAACTACCGCTATGTTGATATTCATGCAGAAGGCATCAGTAAAGCTGACCTAGAGCAAACTGTCGGTAAGCCAGTAGAAACAGTGCCACAAATCTTCGTAGATCAAGATCATGTTGGCGGTTTCACCGAGTTTGAAGCTTACGCAAAAGCTAACTTGGGTCTGTACGACTAAGCACCAAATTTCCGCTGTTTTTGAAAACAGACAAACGCTAAAAGCCAGCATTCGCTGGCTTTTTTGTGCTTAGATTCCGCAGAATATTCACAATACGTTAGCAATTTCTGCCAATGTACTGAAATCCTGACAAACACCTGAAATAAAATGCCATTTTCGTCACAACTTTCCATTACATTTGGCGGTAAATGCGTATAATACCCGCCCAGAAATTCTCCTTCCTCCCGCTGCGGATAATGGTTCAGTGAACATAGACGTCAACAACCTGCTCGTTCAAAACGACATACTTTTACTCTTCGTCGTATTGGCGATTGGCCTCACCATCGGCAAGATCCGTATTGGTGGTTTTCAGTTTGGTAATTCCATTGGCGTACTTGTCACGGCATTGAGCTTTGGTCATGCAGGCTTTTCATTTAGCCCAGAAGCACTGAACATTGGTTTTATGCTGTTCATCTTCTGTGTCGGTATTGAGGCTGGGCCTAACTTCTTCGGAATCTTCTTCCGCGACGGTAAATCCTACTTGATTCTCGCCTTCACGGTGCTCGCCGCTTCGGTGGGTATCACGCTGCTTATGCGATACCAATTTGGTGTAGATAGCAGTATTGCAACAGGTATGATGGCCGGCGCCATGACCGCGACCCCTGTGCTAGTAGGCGCAAAAGATGCCCTTAATGCAGGCTTGGCAGGCGTGAACTATTCTCCACAAGAAATTGCGACCATGATCGACAACTTAAGTGTCGGTTATGCATTGGCATACCTTGTTGGTTTGGTCAGCTTAATATTGCTGGCAAACCTTATGCCTAAGCTACAGAAAGAAAACCTTGAACATTCTGCCCAGCAAATTGCCATGGAGCGTGGTTTGGGTGACTCTGCCCACCGCAAAGTCTATCTGCCCATTATTCGTGCCTATCGTGTGGGGCCGGAACTGATTAACTGGGTAGACGGACGTAACCTACGCGAATTGGGCATCTATCGCCAGACGGGTTGCTATATTGAGCGTATTCGACGCAACGGCATTCTGGCTAACCCAGACGGCGATGCCATATTGCAAGAAGGTGATGAAATCGCATTGGTGGGTTACCCCGATAGCCATGCGCGCCTCGACCCCTCGTTCCGAAATGGTAAAGAAGTATTCGACCGCGATTTGCTCGACCTGCGCATCGTCGAAGAAGAGATTGTAGTAAAGAACGATGCCATCATTGGTAAACGCTTATCAGACCTCAACTTGTCTGAATACGGCTGTTTCCTTAACCGTGTTGTTCGTGCGCAAATTGAAATGCCGATGGACCACAACATCTTGCTATCTAAAGGCGATGTATTGCAGGTCAGTGGCGAGAAGCGTCGTGTTATGGGCTTAGCCGAACGAATCGGTTTTATCTCGATTCACAGCCAAGTTTCAGACATGTTGGCGTTTTGTTCGTTCTTCATCTTTGGCTTGATCTTCGGTCTGGTCACCATGACATTTGGGCAAATGACCTTAGGCTTGGGTAACGCTTCTGGTTTGTTGATAGCAGGCATTTTGCTCGGCTTCCTTCGAGCCAACCACCCTACCTTTGGTTATGTGCCTCAGGGCGCTATCAATATGGTGAAAGAGCTGGGCTTGATGACCTTCATGGTCGGCGTGGGACTCAGTGCGGGTGGTAACCTGTGGGACTATCTACAACAAATGGGATTCACCATCATGCTTGGTGCTCTTGCAGTCAGTGTGGTTCCGGTGATCCTCGCTTACTTGGTCGGCGCTTACATTTTGAAAATGAACCGAGCATTGCTCTTTGGAGCAATCATTGGTGCACGTACTTGTGCCCCTGCGATGGACATGATTAACCAGCACGCTCGCAGCACCGTACCTGCTCTAGGTTATGCTGGCACCTATGCGATCGCGAATGTCCTGTTAACCTTTGCAGGCACGCTATTGGTCATCCTCACTTAATTCGATCGCATTCTCGGTCAACAAGTCAGCCACTATTCAGCGAACAGCGTTAAACTGTTCGCTGAATCATTTCATCATATCCAATTATTTATTGATGACATTTACGCTTCGCTAAAGAACCTGACTCTCTCATACGCGCTCTAAAAGGTTCTCAGCGCCATAACAAAGGAAGCTCATTATGCGAATTCTGATTGTCGAAGATGATCCCTTATTGAGTCATCACCTAAAAACTGAGCTGCAAGAAATCGGTAACCAAGCCCATTGCGCCAGCACCGCCAATGAAGGTCTTCACATTGCTAAAGACTACCCAAATGACATCGCAATTGTGGATTTAGGCTTACCCGACAGAGACGGAATTAGCTTAATCAAAGACATTCGCGATGCAGGCATACGCATCCCTATTCTTGTGCTTACCGCACGCGCGAATTGGCAGGATAAAGTCTCTGCACTCGACGCCGGCGGCGACGACTACCTCGTAAAACCCTTCCAAAAAGAAGAGTTAGTGGCGCGTTTAAACGCACTCGTGCGCCGAAGTGCTGGCTTTGTGAAACCTGAAATTAAAGCCGGTGACATTGCGCTCGATTTGCTGGCCAAAAAAGTCACCGTCGGTGACAAACCTCTCGACCTCACCGCGTTCGAATATGACTTGTTGGAATATATGGTTCGTCACAACCGGCAAGTTGTCTCTAAGCACCGCTTATTGGATGTGCTTTACCAAGATCAAGAAGGCGACCCGAATACCATCGAAGTGATGATGAGTCGCTTGCGCAAAAAACTCACGCAAGCAGGGCAAGAAAATCCGATTTCAACCATTCGCGGTCAAGGTTATATTTTCGAACTACAGGTCAGTTAAACAGTATGGCAGCCAAAATCTCTTCCCCGATCCACAAACGCGTCATCTCCACGTCGATTGGCATAATTTTGGTTTTTTCTATCGCGGTTGGCGTCTTGTTAAACCAACTGTATGTACAAAACTATTCTGCCCTCTATGCGGCTGACTTGGTGTCTGCGGTACCTGATATTATTCGTGAACTTCGCCAAGATAAGCCGTTAAAGCGTAAAGACACTTTTATTGAGGCGCAGAATGCCGCAACAAACCCGCATTACCTTTCCTTCATTTGTAGTAAAGAACAAGACATTATTTGGATGTCCTCTGAAGCAAAGAAAGCAAGACTTGATGATATCTGCCGCCATATTCCTGCCGACATCCCAGAGCTCGATCTGGTTTACTACCAAGAAAGTCCCTATGCGGTTCACACAATTTCTGGCGCGACACATGGGATAGAAGAGCACTTCTTTGTACTGCGAAATGTTGAAAATCAGGTCGAAAAGTTCGCCACACTCAAGCGTAAAACGTGGTTCTACGTGGCACTGTTATTTGTTGGTGCTACAGGGCTGCTGTATGCCGCGTCATACTGGAGCTTTAGTCCGCTTCGCAAACTGGCGGGAGAGTTAAACGAAATCGCCGAATCACGGCGCGAGAAGCTTGATGAGGACTACCCACCAGAGCTTGAAGACGTCACCGATGCCCTTAACCGGATGATCACGCTAAGAAAAGCGCAGACTCAGCGCTATCGACATGCCATGGATGATCTCGCCCACAGCCTGAAGAGCCGATTGGCTGCTACCAATGCATTGCTCGATGACGGAACATTGGAGCGCGACATGATGAGCAAGCGAATCATCGAACAGGTTAGTCAAATGGACGACATGGTGCAGTATCAGCTCAAACGTGCCTTACTCGGACAGCAGGGCTTGATGCGAGAAAGCACCTTACTGCAACCACAAGTCGACAGTTTGACAGGCATGTTTATCAAGATTTATGGCGATAAGCCCGTGGACGTGAGCACAGATTTCAAAGGGCTGTCTTCCCTACCCTTGAACAAAGCCGATCTCACTGAATTACTGGGTAACTTACTAGAAAATGCGTTTCGTTACTGCATAAGCCAAGTGCGCATTCGAAGTGAAGAAACGCCAGACAGTTATTTACTGATCATCGAAGATGACGGCCCGGGCGTGCCAGTCACTTATCGAGATTCCATTTTCCAGCGCGGTGTTCGCGCCGATCAGTTAAACCCTGGTACTGGCATTGGCCTTGCGGTGTGTGACGATATCGTCCAAAGCTACGAAGGATCGATTTCCGTTGTTGCGTCAGATCTAGAAGGTGCCGCGTTTATTATGCGCTTTCCGAAGCACCGTTAATGTATTGTAGGGAAGCAGGATCTCAACCCCACAACTCAATGACTCTGTTCTAGGCGCTAGAAGCTAATATTACGACTTTTTACTCAAGTAAGCGTCTAGATTTGAACGAAAAAAGGCCGCATTCACATGCGGCCTTTCTTTTTGATTCTGTGCAGCGCCTCTGCAGCGTAGCAATCTACAACACTGCTAATCTACAACACTGCTAGTCTACAAACCTGCTAATCCGCAAGCGTGCTAATCAGCGTTAAGCAAATCGTCTTTGGCAGCGCGCAGGTATTGATACATAGACCAATAGGTTAATCCCGTCGCAACATAAAGCGATGCATAGCCGACATAAACAATGATGTCATTGTCGTGCCAAAGTAGCATAGTCAATGCGAACATTTGCGTCGCGGTTTTAAATTTACCTACCCATGAAACAGCAACGCTGGCACGTTTCCCCAGTTCCGCCATCCACTCACGCAGTGCAGAAATGATCACTTCTCGTGCAATCATTGTCGCCGCAGGGATCGTCACCCATACCGAATGGTAATACTCAGCAATCAGTACTAACGCAATCGCCACCATCACTTTATCCGCGACGGGGTCAAGAAACGCGCCAAAACGAGTTGTTTGATCAAGCGAGCGAGCTAGATAACCGTCAAGCCAATCCGTAAAACCAGCAATAACGAAAATCAAAGCCGCAGCAAATGCCGACCATTCATATGGCAAATAAAACGCGACTACAAAAACGGGAATTAATGCGATGCGTATAAGGGTCAGGATAATGGGGATATTCAGTCGCATAGTTCTTATTATTTGTGAGTGTCGCTGTTATGGTGCTTGAAAGTCACTGCTGTTGCAATGAGGAATGAATCTTCTCAGCTAAAACTCGGCTAATTCCCGGCACTTTGGCTATTTCTTCAACAGAAGCGCGCTTAAGTTCCTGAATTCCGCCCAAGTATTTTAACAAAGCTTGTCTGCGCTTTGGCCCAACACCTTCGATTTCTTGCAACACACTGCTTTTCCGCACTTTTGCACGTTTTGCTCTGTGCCCTGAAATCGCGTGATTATGACTTTCATCTCGAATGTGCTGAATTAAATGGAGCGCAGGTGAGTCCGTCGGCATGGAAAACTCTTCACCCGTTACCTTAATCAGAGTTTCAAGCCCTGGGCGACGTGTGGTGCCCTTGGCAACACCCAACATTAACGGATGCCTTGGCCACTCCTCTAAAAGCGGACCAACCACTTCCCAGGCTCTGTTTAACTGCCCTTTACCACCATCAATAAGAATAATATCAGGGATTTTATCTGGGTCTGTCTGCTTGCTGTAACGACGTTCAAGCACCTGCGCCATCGCCGCATAATCATCGCCACCCGTAATGCCCGTAATGTTGTAGCGTCGGTATTCTTGTTTCACTGGCCCATCTTGGTTGAACACCACGCACGAGGCGACCGTCTGCTCACCCATCGTATGGCTAATATCAAAACACTCCATACGTTTGATGGGCTCAAGGCTTAACGCGTCCGCTAACACCGCGAAACGATTATGGATGGTCATTTTCTGGTTAATTTTGGTCGTCAACGCCGTGGCGGCATTGGTTTGGGCCAACTTCAAGAATCTCGCCCTCGCGCCGCGCGGCTTGCTTTGCAAGCTCACTTTCCTGCCAGCGATTTCAGAAAGAGCGATAGCCAGTGACTCACTTTCATCACCTAAATCTTGTCCCAATAACAAGCTAGTCGGAATGGTGCGCCCTTCGGCCTGATTGAAATAAAACTGGCTAACGAAACTCGATACCAGTTCAATCACATCCGTATTCGCGGGCATTTTCGGGAAGTAACTTCTGCTCCCCAACACTTTACCTTGGCGCAGAAACAAAACGTGGATACACGCAATGCCGTTTTCGATGGATACGCCAATGGCATCTAAATCATCTTCACTGTTTTGAGAAACAAATTGCTGCTCTTGTACTCGACGCAGTGACTGAATTTGGTCGCGGTATTCCGCCGCTTTTTCAAAAGCCAATGCTTTGCTCGACGCTTCCATTTTTTCCACCAGCGACGCAATCACTTGTCGGTCTTTACCCTGTAAGAATAACCGGGTGAAATTCACCTGTTCGGCATAATCTTCATCAGAGATGATGCCACTCACACAAGGTCCTGAGCAGCGACCAATTTGATACATCAAACACGGGCGTGAGCGATTGGCATACACCGAGTCCTCACACTGACGGACAGGAAATATTTTCTGGAGTAAATACAAGCTCTGTCTAACCGCACCCGCATCGGGAAACGGGCCGAAATATTCACCTTTGCGTTTTTTAGCACCGCGATGAATCGACAAACGTGGATGTTTACTGGCAGAAAGGAAAATATAAGGGTAGGACTTATCATCACGCAGCAAAACGTTGTAACGCGGTAAATGCTGTTTGATAAGATTGTGTTCGAGAATGAGCGCTTCTGTTTCGCTGTGTGTGATTGTGACTTCAACATTGGCAATATTTTTCACCAAGGCTCGCGTCTTTTCCCCCACGACATTTGCGCGAAAGTAGCTAGAAAGTCGCTTTTTAAGCGACTTCGCTTTACCGACATAAATGATCTCACCGGAGTCGTCCATCATTCGATAGACGCCCGGTTTGTCTGAGACGGTTTTTAGAAAATTCTTGGCATCAAACACAGCAAATAGATTACTTAAAGAGCTTCTGTGTCTAGCATACCATGGCGTATCGCCAAATGGGTCAGTTCAACATCACCATTGATACCTAGCTTACTAAATAAGCGATACCGGTAACTGTTGACAGTTTTAGGGCTAAGGTTCAATTGCTCAGAAATATCCGTCACCTTCTGCCCCTTTGTAATCATCATCATGATCTGCAGCTCTCGCTCAGACAGATTTTTGAAAGGGTTCTCTGCATCAGGTGTAAATTGACTCAATGCCATTTGCTGCGCGATTTCAGGCGAAATGTAGCGTTGACCGCTATTCACTGCACGGATCGCATTGACCATTTCGTTCGCACCAGCGCCTTTTGTCAGGTAGCCAGCAGCGCCAGCCTGCATAACTTTGGTTGGAAATGGGTTTTCTGTATGAATAGTAAGAACAATAATCTTAGCATCTGGGTTATAACGAAGGAGCTTTCGCGTCGCTTCTAAACCACCAATGCCAGGCATGTTCATGTCCATCAAGATAATGTCCGCATGATTGCTACGACACCACTTGACTGCTTCCTCACCGCTTTCGGCTTCCCCTACCACTTTAACACCACGTTCGTCTTCAAGAAGACGACGTATCCCTGTGCGAACCAGCTCGTGATCATCTACAAGGAAAACACTAATCAAGCTTGTTTCTCCACTATGATTTTGGCTCGCCATGCGCCAGTATGGCGCTCGACTTTGTGCTGCATCTTACTTGAGTTTAACCTAACAATAAAAGACCGAACACTTTGATTCTGTGTAAGAGAGCATGTTTTTAGTTTCATTTAGTCACAAATTAACCACTACAGTCGTTAAATTTGGTCTTAATCAAAAACTTAAAATAAAAAACTCATTCATGACAGTAAGTTAGAATTGAGCCCTATTCTTGAGGTAAATGTTTGCATATCCAGTTATCAGTACAATGAATTATGCTAAAAAGGCATAAAATATGCTTATTAGTGAAATGGATAACAAATAATCACCATAACGCGCAAGGAGCACAAAGCGGATGATGAAACTAGGCATTCTACTCTGTGATGATCACTACCCAGACTCCATTCCCACCTATGGCCATTACGATGATGCCTTTAAGAGAATGTTTCAGGGCAGCGTCATTAGCCACTACGAGACGTATCGGTGTTTCGAACAACACTACCCCGCTCAACCTAACGAGTGTGACATCTGGATCGTCACTGGCAGTAAATGGGGCGTTTATGACAATGAACCTTGGATTCGCAGTGTCAGTGAGTTCGTTCAACGATGCCACGCCCAATCCCGCCCGCTTATTGGTGTGTGCTTTGGTCATCAACTGATTCATCATGCCTTGGGGGGCGAAGTAACAAAATCAGATAAAGGCTGGGGCATGGGGGTCTACCCCATCGATAACCTCAAAAATACCCAACAGGGCTTTACTCAGCCTGATGCACCAAATGCACTGAATTTGATCGCTTGCCATCAAGATCAGGTCCAAGAGCCCGCACCTGCGTTTTCTGTGATTGCGGGATCGGACTTTTGCCCTATCGCAATAACAGCAAAAGGCCAATACGTGTTAACCATGCAGTGCCATCCTGAGTTCACGCCAGATTTTCTCGTTCAACTGGTAGAACGACTAAGAGACAAAGCGGGCAATGACACCGTTGATAAAGCCATTGAGTCAGTCCGACAGTTTGGTGGTGGCGATCGTGATTTTGTCATTCGCACACTGCATCAGTTTGTTGCGCAGCACAGTCGGGTTGCATAGTCTCGTTAACCCTTAAGGTAAGTCGTCGTCAAGTTGTGCAGCTTGGGTTTTCAATTTGCAACCCAAGTTGCCATGCCGTATAGCATTCTGAAGCAACTCATTGATTATTAAGATCTAAGATTTTGGCACTCAAATTGCTCCTTCATAAATATCTCGTTGAAGGAGCGATCGTATGAATACTAAGACCACAGTGTTGAATCAACCTCTGATTTTCGTCGGCCCACCTCGCTCGGGGGTAAACTTAATCTCAGACATTGTTTTTCATCACAGTGATCTCTGTTGGCTTGATAAGAACTTTGACAACCACCCGAGATCGCAATGGCAACATCGACTCTTTCAACACACAACGCGTTGGCGCAATCACGCTGTGCACTCTTCTTCACTGCTAGGTAGCATCGCGAAGGAATTCTCCCCAACCCCTACAGATGCGATGTCATTCTGGGATGACGTAACACGTGATGACATCGATTTCGAACGAGGTTTTTTGCGAGGAAAGCATGCTACGCCCATTGAAATCTCCTCTATCAAAGATGTGCTAGAAGCACGCATTACGCTTTCGCAAAAAGATCGCTTAGGTTTGCGTTTCACAGGGCCATCACGATTGTGCTTCCTTCACAGTATTTTTCCTGACGCCAAGTTTGTGCACGTAGTCCGAGACCCGGCCTCTACCGTGAATTCCATGATCAACTCTGAGGAGTGGGAGTATCAAGGTCGCCGTTTACTTTGGTGGCGTGGAGCCTATTCCCTGCAAGAGCTCGCGCAATATGACATGCTAAGAGACCATGCCGTCGCTGGTACCGCGTTTCAATTGAATAAATTGATGCAGACGACCAAGCAAGAAGCGCAAGAGTTGAACATCGACATGATCACGGTGGAATACGAAGATTTCGTGCAAAACCCACAAGAGACCGTATCAAACATTCTCTGTCATGCTGATCTACCGCACAGCAACACGATTGATAAGGTTTTGAAGCAGAATGAGATTCGCGGCAGTAACAAGGTTCTAAAAATGCCCGCCACCGACATCAATACGGTTTATACATGGTGCCCTGCGTCCTAGAACCCTCGCCCGCAAGTATTTAGTCATCCAACAAACAAAAACGCCTTCCCCAAGGGGAAGGCGTTTCTCATTGATTTTACTTACAGCGCACCAGATTTGATGCAAAGCACGTGGTATTTCCCGTGTTCTTTCTCTGCCCCTTCGGTTTCATGTTCAAAACCAGGGAACTCGTCATCCCATGCTTCTAGGGCTTTCAGGTACTGGATCTGCGGGCTGCTTTCATTACCGAAATTCTCCCCCCCCATCAGCATTGGGATGCCTGGTGGGTAAGGGATCACTGAGTTTGCTGCAACACGACCTTCCAGTTTGTCCGAAGGCACCAATTCCACTTCGTTTGCCACAATGTGGTGGTAAGCCGTGCGTGGTTTCAGCTCAACATCTGGTAAATTTGAGTACGCTTCGTTCAGTACTTGTGCTGGATTATGGCGAACAAGGTACTGGAACATGCGATCACCCAAATCACGAAGACCTAGGCCTTTGTAGATGTCTGGCGCACTTTCTACCAATTCTGGCAGCATAGTTTCCAATGAGACGTTTGCATCATAGTGACGTTTGAACGACAACAAGGTATTGATCAGCGTATCGCGTTTACCTTTCGTGATACCCATAGAGAACAGGAACATCACTTGGAAATCCGTCGTACGGGTTGGCACAATACCAAAGCGACCAAGATACGCACTCACCAGTGCCGCTGGCACACCTTTTTCAAGAAACTGACCGTTGTCATCCAAGCCTGGTGTTAGCAAACTCACTTTGATCGGATCCAGCATGCACCAGTTGTCGTCCATGTGATCGAAGCCATGCCATTTGTCTTCTGGATGCAGAATCCAGTTGTCTTGCACCGTCATCAGCGCTTCGACAGACGCATCTTCAAAGTTTACTTTTTCACCGCTGGTATCGGTCACCACTTCCGCATTCCAAGGCTTGAAGAACCAATCACCATCAGTGGTGTAATCGTTGAACAGTTTGCGCACGCTTTGACGGAAGATAACCGCTTCACGGATCACTTCATTCGTCAGCGATAAACCGCTCTCCCCTTTCATCATGTTTGCTGCCACGTCATTAGACGCACAGATCGCATAAAGCGGTGATGTGGAGGTATGCATCATGTACGCTTGGTTGAAGCGATCAAAGTCGATAGCATCTTCGCCATTACGCACATGAATGTAGGACGCTTGAGACAAGGCATTCAACAGTTTGTGGGTTGAATGGGTCGCAAACACGGTTGGCCCTTTGTGTCCGTCAGCACTGCCGCGCATGGCAAAGTGACCTTTGTATACAGGGTTGAATCGCGCATAACCAAACCACGCTTCATCCATATGAATGCGATGAGAGCTTTCAGAGAGCAATGCTTCAGCACGTTCTGAGTTGTAACACAGGCCGTCATACGTACAGTTGGTGACAACCGCGTAGCGAGGTGATTTACCCACGTATTCTTTCGTCAGTTTACCGTCTGCAATTTTTTGTTTAATAGACGCCGCTGACATGGTGGCTTGGCTGATTGGGCCAATGATACCGTAGCAGTTGCGGCTTGGTGCCATATACACAGGTCGAGCACCCGTCAGGATCAAGCCTTGCTCGATAGATTTGTGGCAGTTGCGGTCAATAATCGCAATGTCATCGTCTTTCAAGCATGCTTGCATGATGGTGCGGTTAGAACCCGATGTGCCCACAATGCCTGAATACGATTGGTGCGCACCGAAGATTTTTGATGCTTCTTCTTCACTGTCTTTGAACGCGCCAGTGTGGTCTAACAATGAACCTAACGCTGCGCGTTCAATGCCCATGTCTGAGCGGAACAGGTTCTCGCCGTAGAATTGGTAGAACTGGTTACCCGCAGGGGTTTTAGTAAAGCCGATACCCCCTTGGTGACCGGGGGCAGACCATGAGTATTCGTGAATATCGTTGTATTGCATCATCGCTTTCATCAACGGTGGCAGTACATGTGAACGGTAACGTTTCATGGCAGCAACAATACGACCTGCGACGAAATCAGCAGTGTCTTCCAGCACCGAATAACACTCATCCACACGTTCCATCAGTTTGCGGTTCGCAAGAATCGAA
Organism: Enterovibrio makurazakiensis; assembly: GCF_050336585.1. Taxonomy (NCBI): domain Bacteria; kingdom Pseudomonadati; phylum Pseudomonadota; class Gammaproteobacteria; order Vibrionales; family Vibrionaceae; genus Enterovibrio; species Enterovibrio makurazakiensis. The sequence continues at coordinate 91,221 of NZ_JAKJSE010000008.1, read as the reverse complement.
GTACGGGCACGCTCTGCGAGCAAGAAGACAGGCACTTCTGACTGACGATCTTTGAGCGTGTTTAGCAGTTCAATTTCTTCGTTTGAGTGGAGAATCTGCTCTTCTGATTTATCGAGCGTCAGTACAAGGCTGTCGATGTGGGTTGCAAGAATAACGGCCTTGGCATCTTCATAGGAATTTGCAGTGACGATTTCAATCGTGCGTTCATGCAGTTCTGCAATCAGTGATTGTGTGGTGCGTGCAGCATAGCTGCTTGGGTCAATATTTTGCGGCTCTACAACAAGAGTGCGCATTTTGCTGAAGTAGTTGCTCATAATAATTACCTAATCTACAAGGTGCATTTCAGCGTCAACGCTTTGGATGGCTTGTGTATGTAATACAAATAAGTCAGGCAGAGTGGTTAACGTTAATTAAATACGTTCTTACTAAAAAATAAAACCATTACGTCCAATAAATAGAAATCGATAGTAAGGTTCATTTTTAGATGAAAAAAAATGGAATAGTCAGCCCCAATAACTGGAGGGAAAATGAGGCTAACTATTTAATGCTTAATCATTGGTAAAAATTGACAATGCTATTCTCTTTACGCGTTGACTTCTTTTTCGATAACGTTAGATTTTCTCTCTTCATCATTAACATCGCGTGCTGCGATAAAGCCGTAGAAAATATAACCGAACAGAGTCAATATAGTGCCGCCGAATACGGCTTCCGCGCCACAGGCATACACACCATAGATGCTGTAAATCACACCAAGCGTACCCACTGTCGCACCCAGCTTATATTGCGCAGGTGTGACCTTGTTTTTGCGAAGCATCACTTCCAAACCTGTCATGGAGAGGATGTAAGGCACCATGTTCACGAATACCGCAAGGTTGAGCAATGCGTTGAATTGATTAACCAAGTTAGGGGAAATGGTCATCAGGGCAAGCAGCAACTCCGCCGCCAACATAATGAACATGCCAAAGATTGGCGCACCTGCTTTGTTTGTTTTCGCGAAGATTTTAGGGAACAAGCCTTCTTCAGCGGCAGATTTTGATACCTGCGCATTGGTAAACTGCCAACCAAGCAGCGAACCAATACATGCGACAACCGCAGCTATGGTGACAATATTACCCACGGTTGGGTTAAACATGTGGCTGAACACAAGACCAAACGGCGCGGTTGAATTCGCCAACTCTGCGTTAGGGATAATACCTTGGATCACAGTGGTAGAAAGGATATACACCACCGCAGCAAAACCAGTACCAAACAACACGGCTAGCGGCACGTTGCGTTCTGGGTTTTCAACCGCATCCGAGTTAGCACCCGCAGATTCAATGCCCAGGAATGCCCATAATGTCAATGCGATACCTGAAGATACTGAATGCATGGTGGTGTCATGGTGTGGATTCCATGCAGAGATGAAAGTTTGTGGATCGAACCACCACCAGCCAACCACAGACAGACCCAGTACAGGAAGAATAATACCCCATACGGTCAATGACGAAATCTGACCGGTAATTTTAGGGCCACCAAAGTTTGCCAGCATGGTCACGATAAGGATGGCGACAACACCGAAAAAGGTGTGCATAGGCGTATCAAGCCATGGCATGAAAGGTTTGATATAGCCAACCGCTGAAACTGCGATCGCGACACAACTAATAACTAGACAAACATAGTAAGTATAAGAAGCAATGAAGAATGACGATTTTCCATGCGCTTCTTCTGAATACGCTGACATACCACCAGAACGTTTACAAATCGCACCACATTTCGCAAAAGTATAGGCAATACACATTGCACCTAGGGCAGTAATAACCCAAGAAAGTAGCGAAATGGTTCCGACTTGTGCCAGGCTCGAAGGTAACATAATAATACCTGAGCCCATCATATTTACTGCAACGAGAACGGTTAAACCAACCAATCCCATTTTTTTACTATTGGCATCTGAAGACATCACTTAAACCCTTAATTCAGACGAGAAAGAATAATAGATTAATTTCAGGCAGCCAGATCCATGGCGACTGTATGTAAACAAGCTTATTTATTTTAACTCGAATACATTTAAGGGCGGCATTTTGATATTGGTGATAATCAGAAATAACGAATGTGCTCTTATTACAGCAATATTCACATAGGTGTTATGCCATGCAAATACATCCATTAATGAATATGCCCTTTTTTACCCAATGAACTTGAAGATGCCGGATTCTGCGAGCATCTTCAGGTTGTTTGGGTATATATAAAAGCATATTCATTAAATCGTTTAGATAGTTTAACTCTTAGGCAGCTTAGCTGCTCTTAGACAACATACCTCTATTCGATGAAGCGTATTCTTCTCCGATTTCGATTTTTTTAAACCCCTAAAAATGCAATCTAGCATTGCAAAAATAAGTATTTTACCGTGATCCAAATCACTATTCAGTTGACGAAAACGGGGAAACTCGCGGACGTCTCTCGGTCAGCGTGCTTGTGATTAAGATCACGAAAATACGTTAATTCAATCAGTTAGATCAGATTTCTACACGTTTGTTTTCCTTGAAACCTGCCCGAATTGGTGTCGACGCCAACACGATCCCATAAATAACTATTCACGATAATCGTGGTTTCATTTGTCATCTTTTTTCTCTTCATAGCAAACGTTTATGAAAAGATATGCCTATAACCAAGTGACCTGAAACGCTCGATTTCAGGTTTCAAAGTTGTATTTCAACGCAGATCTTCTTATTCAACACCAAGGTTCGTCTCTCGATATTCGCCAACTTTCACCGTGCGTTATCTTTCCTTTGTTCCAATGGTTCATTTGCCATGCATTTTTTGCATGACCTTTTTGCATCTAATTCATTTGCTTCATGACCTTGCTGCTACTACTCTACGCGCCTTTCATTACTCGGGAACGTTATGAGCTCGCAAACACTATTCGCACAATTATCCAGATGGTTAGTGCTGCTGATCATTACGCTGGTCGTTGTTCATCATTGTGCGCCTCTGCAACGCGCGCTCTCGGACTACGCCGTCGATGGAGGTTGTCATCAACGTCATCACGTCGGAAGCCACGAGTAACATGAGCCACTGCGACCAAGCAGCCTTCTGTTTCAACAACATTTTTAAGGTATACCTATGAGTATTTTCCGGTTCCCACTTCTTGTCTGGCTGGGGATAGGGATTTTGATTATCAGCCTAGGGATCAGGCAATCTTTCGGCATTTTCATGATGCCTATCAGTGACACGTTCCAATCAGGACGTGAGTTTTTCAGTCTCGCCATTGCCCTACAAAACCTCATGTTTGGCATGTTCCAACCCTTTATAGGAATGGCAGCTGATCGCTTTGGTTCGAAACGCATTATCGCTGCTGGCGGTATCGCGTATGGTCTAGGGTTATATCTCACATCAATCGCCACAAGCTCAGGGATCCTTTACCTGTCTATCGGGGTTCTTGTGGGCTTAGGTCTAAGTGCAACCAGCTACGTGATAGTGCTTGGTGCGGTGGCGAAAGTCGTTCCCGCTGAACATACCGCCAAAGCCTTCGGCCTGACAACAGCCGCCGGCTCATTCGGTATGTTTGCTGTTATTCCTGGTGCTCAAAGCCTGCTTGCACACTATGACTGGCAAACCGCCATGCAAGTGTTCGCCGTGCTTTGTACATTAATGATCGCGTTCTCGGCGTTCATGAAAGCCGCGCCAAATCAGGGCCAATCCCAAACAACCGCTGACACACAAACCCTGCGCCAAGCCTTGGCTGAAGCATTCCGTCATCCCGGCTATTGGTTCATCCATGCTGGCTTTTTTGTCTGTGGTTTTCAGGTTATGTTTATTGCCACGCACTTGCCTAGTTACATTGCAGACAAAGGCTTACCAGGCAATACCGCAGCCATGGCGCTTGCATACGTGGGTATTTTTAACATCTTTGGCTCATATTTCTGGGGAGTCATGGGCGATAAATTCAACAAGCGTTACGTCATGACGAGTTTGTACATGATGCGCTCAATCGTACTTGCATTGTTTGTCTCACTGCCATTAACCAGTGAAACAGCCATCATCTTTGGTGCGGCAATTGGTTTTTGCTGGCTAGGAACCGTACCACTGACATCAGGCTTGGTACGTCAAATCTTCGGTGCGCGTTATATGTCGACGTTGTACGGCTTGGTATTCTTTACTCACCAAATCGGCAGTTTCCTTGGCGCATGGGTTGGTGGGCGTGTATTTGATTACTACGGCTCGTACACTCCGATCTGGTGGGCTACGGTTGTATTGGCTATTGCGGCGGCACTGTTGCACCTACCTATCAATGACAAACCGCTAGTACGTTCTGCTCTGCAGCCAGCTGCGGCGTAAATCTTACTGATTTAATGATTCGATCATGCGCTAAAGCCATGATCAGTGGTTATACGAGTTGAAAGGGTGATACACCTCGGTGTTCACCCTTTTTGTTTCCGGCTCATCACCTACGCTCGTATGACACCTGGCACTTTCATCACGCCTTTAAAATCACCCATCTCATTCAACATGTTCCTGCGCACGTATTGAACCATTCACGTTAGAAACCGCACCGATGAAATGCTAAGTTTTAAGCGAATGATGATATGAAGTAATGGCTCGGTGTTTATGAAACGTTCAAAGGTGATTCTTGATGGGTAAGCTCACAACGCATGTCCTCGATACTGCACACGGTAAACCTGCCAACGGTGTCAAAGTCTCTCTCTATCGCATCGATGACGATGGGCTCCAACCTCTAGTTACTACAGTGACTAACAATGATGGTAGAACTGATGCTCCGTTACTTCAGGATGGCGCTTTGTCCGCAGGTCTCTATCAACTGGTGTTTTCAACCGCACCTTACTTTCGAGCAACAAATACCCCCCTTGACCCTATTCCGTTCCTCGATGAAATCGTGATCCGTTTTGGTATTTCGGATGAAAGCCAGCACTTGCATGTCCCCCTGCTCGTATCTCCTTACGGCTATTCTACCTACCGAGGTAGTTAACACCTGAAAAACCTTCATCGAACAAAGTAAAAAACCAGCCTTAAGGCTGGTTCTTTACTTACTTCATAATTCAGTTACTCTGCCAAAATTGGATACGCTTCGGTGTATATCCAATCTTTGTCTTTGGCTGGAACATGACAGCCCAAGCAATCCGTTTTGTAATCAGACGATGCATTGGTTGTCAGGTTATCGGGTTTGAACAAAGCCCATCCCCAACCGTCCCCCCAAGAACTGTTATCGGAAAAACGACCCTTGCTGTCTTTGACCATAACGAACCATTGCTTAAGACTCGCGGTTTCATGACTGACATTTGAACCCGTCGTGTAATTACCACTATCATGCGCCCGCAACTCTTTCACCAACGTAGCGCCATCTGGGAACTTCCCGGTTTTGCGGAAAGCTTCTACGGTCGATTTCTCGGTGTAAACGCCATGAAAACCGCTCGCCCCTCCCTCTGGAACAAACCAAGAACCTAAATGCACCATGTTGGTTCTAAGGTCTTGAGGAAAACTGATAGTCCCCTTGTCGTCAACAATGGGTGAAAAACCACCGTGCGTAGCAGCGATGCTTACGCCTGATGCGGCGGCACTCACAATGAGGGCTGCAATAAAGGTTTTCTTCATCATGTCGCTCCTTTATTTCAACATAGACGAGTGACCGCCAGTCGCCAGTGTACCCGCGCCTTTGCCAGCACGGAGGACTGGGTAGTACTGAGTAAACACAAAGTCGTCAGCCGCTGCTGCCGCGTGACAAGCATTACATGCCGCTGCTGGGAACGCTTTTGCCGTATCAGTCAACGATTTATGATCTGGGGTAGAGAAGCTGTAGTAAGACCAGTTTCCCGGTTCATTGGGGTTAATCGACGTACTCTTGATGGTCGCTTCCAATCCGATAAAGTCACCCTGAAAGTAACCTGCGCCGCTCACTGCCGCTTTTGAGCCTACAGCCACTAACTCTTTGATTATGATCGTACCATCACGAAATTCACCGGTTTTCTTCCAGTGAGACCAACTGGTTGGGTCGATATATACATTGTGGTGCTCTGGAAACGCAGCTTTGCCGTTGTTCATATCATTTGGGGTGACAGGTGTGCCAACGTACACCCACTCACGATAACCCGTTGGTCTTTGAAGCTCCCCATCAACTACGTTGAAATACTCTTCTGCCATGACCGATGTTATTGAAGCCGCTCCTCCAAATAAAATTGCGCCGATGCATAGAGAGCGACGAATAGTTTTTGAGCTTATTTTTCTTTCCATTTTCTCACCTCACTTACAGTTCGAACGCGCGAATTTTGAGCGTTCCGAAACAGTCTAAGCTAAAGTAGGAAAGTCGAGTGCTGCCGAGGGAATCAGATCTGTGTCCAAAGGAATCAAAGACATTAAAATGTTCAATTTATTTACCGATATCATTGAAACGCTTAAGTTTCGGGGAACCATTTTCTTCAGTTCGGACCTCAGTGCACCTTGGGGAATTTCACTGGAAAAGCGCAAATATCCTCGCTTTCACATTGCCCTAAAGGGAACACTTTACGTCGGCGCAGACAGCACATCGAACGTCAAAGCCAATGAGATGGATATTTTCATGCTCCCCAAGGGGGACAGTCATTGGATAGCTGATAACCCGGGAAACAAAAAGTTGTCGAGTAGCCAAGCAGTTGATGCCTGTGAACTGGGGTCACCACTTTTTCAAATTGGGCCCAATACTCATAGAATAATGTGTGGTCTTGTAGAGTTTGATGAAGGCCTAACGCACCCTATATTGGATGCGTTGCCAACCGTTATCCATGTTCAAAACGTAGACCACAACAGCATTATATGGCAGTTGATTATGCTTATTGATCAAGAAATCAGGGAAAATGGTATCCACCAAAACCCGAGCATTGATAAGCTAACCGAAGTGCTTTTTTTGAAGATTCTGATTCAATTTTTCAATGAAAACACCGAAAAATACAGTTTCTTGCGTGCCATTCATGACAAACGCATTCATCAAGCCCTCATGTTAATGCATCAAAACCCGCAACACGATTGGACACTAGAAGAGCTTGGAAGCCAGATTGGCATGTCAAAAGCGACCCTAGTTCGTCACTTTCAAGATGCACTCAACATGGCTCCTATCGCTTATTTGAATCACTGGCGCCGCCTTAAAGCTTATAACGCGATTCGCTACACCAATGATTCAATGGACAAAATCGCAGTGTCGCTTGGCTTTACATCTGGTAGAACCCTTAGCCGCGCATTAATTCGAGAGCTTGGAATGACGCCTGCAGAAATTCGTCACAAACAAAAAAGAGAAGGCGTATAGCCTTCTCTTTCAATCATTACATCCAGTATTGTCGCAGGTTATTAAGACTTCACCACCAGGTGGTTTTCCTTTTAACCTGTATCTAACCCAGCATTACTACCCTTGATATCCCATTAGGCGCGGAACATACAGCACCACATCAGGAGTCAAAATCATGATCATCAAGGCCCCCAGCAATACAAAGATAAACGGGATCACTTGCTTGATAATACCTGCCAACGGGATTTTGGTTGTACCGTTAATGACGAACAATAACACCCCATAAGGCGGCGTGATTAAGCCAATCATCAAGTTAACGATCGTGATAACGCCGAAGTGAACAAGGTCGATTCCCAGCTCGCGACATGCCGGAATAAACAAAGGTACTATCACCAATATTACGGTGGTCGCATCCAGCAAGAATCCAAGCAACAGATAAATCAAATTCACCAATAGCAAGAATGCCAGTGGCGATAAGTCAGCCTGATTAATCAGTTCTGCAATCGCCGTCGGCACATTCTCTGTCGCAATGATGTAGTTGAAGATCAACGCTGAACCTATCACCAAGCCAACCGAAGCCGACGAGTAGGCACTTTCCTTCAGTGCGGCATACAGTTGATTCAAGCTGATAGAGCGATAAACAACAGCGGCAAGAAGCAAAGCATACGCAGCAGCAACCGCTGCAGCTTCTGTCGGTGTTGTCACACCACCATAAATACCGAACAGCAGAATCGCCGGCATCAGTAAGGTTGGCAACGCACGGAACGTGATTCTAGGAATATCTTTGACCGGCGTTCTTGGCTCTTTGACGATATTCATCTTCGTCGCCATGTAAGTGTTCATTCCCATAAGAACGACACCCATCAGCAGTCCAGGAACCAAACCCGCGATAAAGAGGTAACCAATTGATGTATCCGACACCAAGGCATAAATCACCATGGGAATCGACGGAGGAATGATCGGCCCAATCGTCGCTGAAGCAGCCGTGATCGCCGCCGCATACGCAGGAGGATAACGACCGTCTTTCGTCATCATGTTAATGATAACGCGTCCAACCCCAGCGGCATCCGCAACTGCAGAACCTGACATGCCTGAGAATATCAAGCTAGACACAATATTCACGTGCCCTAATCCACCTCTAAAATGCCCCACCATGGCGACACAAAATTGGAGAAGTCGGTCAGTGATACTGCCTGCATTCATGATATTAGCAGCGGCAATAAACAATGGAACAGCCAGAAGAATAAAGCTGTTGTAGAAACCCTGAATAATTTGCTCACCCGCCAGCGCCAAATCTTGACCGCTCACCGCGAGGTACACAATGGCACCAATGATCATTGAAAATGACACGGGTGTGCCAAAGGCAGCCAAAAGAAGCACTGTTACTAAGCAAAGTGTTAACGCCAAACTCATTCTTCCACCTGCTCGTCCTTGTCACTGTCTTGCACTTTATAGTTCGGATTCAAATACTGAATCAGTGCAACACCGTAGCGGAGAATAATGACACCCAAGAAAACCCCGTAAATGCTAAACACATAGTCGAGGCGCCACTTCAAGATCGCACTCTTTTTGATCTTATAAAAAGTGATGTAATCCCATGTCGGAAGAAAGCTGATACCAAAACCAATGATGATGCCAAGCGCCGACAAAATGAGAAAGATACGCTGCACTTTCCCGGGTACGTTTAAATAAAGAAGATCAAAGCGAATATGATCTTTGTTACGCAAACAGAAAGCCCCAGCCCAAAAGATGACCCACAGCCACAGCGTCAGAAGTAACTCAGACGACCAGCCAAGGGGCATATTAAGCACATAGCGGGAGAATATTTGCGCACAAAAAATCAGGAACATTGCGGCCAACATAGTGACCGCAACCCCATCTGCTATTCGCTGAATCCAAAGCAGAATCGTTTTCACGCGTTAACCTCACAGGTTGTTGATGTTTTCCACCATGCCTTCTGGCCAGGTTTTAGAAAACTCAGACTCAAGGTATGCTTTTTGAACATGTGCGCGGAACGCTTCAAGGTTTGGTTCGTAAACTTTCAAGCCTTGCTCACGGAAGAAATCAACCAACTCAGCTTCCAGTGCCAACTGATTCTTACGACCAAATGCAGCCGAGTCATCCGCCGCTTTTTGCGTTTGAGCTTGTTGCTCTGGCGTCATGTCATCCCACACTTCTTTCGAGATAGCGAGGTAGTTCAAATCCACCAAGTGATTGGTGAGTACAATCTGCTTGGTCACTTCATAGAACTTCGCATCTTTATCAGTAGGCAATGGGTTGTCTTGACCGTCAACCGCGCCAGTTTGCAATGCTGTGTAAACCTCCGTGAAGGCCATTGGCGTTGGGTTTGCGCCAAGCGCTTTACCCAGGAACTGCCATGCATCAGAGCCCGGCATACGCAGTTTTACGCCATCAAGATCCGCTGGCGTTTGTACTTCTGCATCCGTACGCAAGTTCAACTGACGACGGCCAAGGTAGATAACACTCAACAGCTTCACGCCCAAGGTGTCTTCCACTTCTTCTTTCAGCGGATCCATCGCTTTAGAATTGAAAACAGCCACTTGGTGGTCCGCATCACGGTGCATGTAGCCCGCAGAGAAAATGGAGAACGCAGGAATGAATTCTGCCAGCTCTTGCGCCGATGCCATCGCCATGTCGAGGTTGCCTCGAGCAATGGCCTCCAACTCAGTGCCTTGTTTAAACAACGAAGCATTCCAGTGCGGTTCAAATTCCGCGAAACTCGCAACACCCGGACCAAAAACTGTCGTCAGTGCAACTGCACGCTGATCAGTTTCTGAGCTTGGGGCAGACAAGCGTAACTTCATGTCTGCTGCACTTGCAGCAGTCACAGAAAACATCGCAATCGCCAATGTCGTTGCTTTCGTAACGTTACCAAGCCATTTAGCCGAGGTTCTGGACAACAATTTCATACACCACTCCTTTGTACGGGCACTTGACGACCAAATGCCCAATGTTGGTTTGCTCAATGACCCCCTTGGTCAAAAAATCAGCTCACCGTTTAACATGAACATAGCGTAGACGATCGGATTACGTGAATGTTGGTCAAATGTGTCTCAATTGTTAAAACATCACCTATTTTCCATTTTGGGGGATATTTTTTGTCTTATAGTGAATTCATGAAAATAAGACATATTTGTTGTCGCAATAGGACGAGAATGTGGATCTTAGCTAACCCAATGCTTGAGGCGAGCGGTCATGAACCTCTATGAAACGTTAAGAACAGATCTACTCCGGGGCGATTTTAAACCAGGCAGTCGTTTACGCATGGAGTCGCTAAAAACGCGATATGGCAGTGGTGTCAATCTATTGCGCGAATGCCTTACTCGCCTTGCCAGTGACGGTTTAGTCATCGCTGAGGGGCAGAAGGGTTTCCATGTCGCTAGCTTTTCTCCGAAAAAAATGGAAGAGCTAACACGGCTTCGTATTCTTCTAGAAGCCGATGGCGCGGAGCAGTCTTTCGTTAATGGGGATATGGAGTGGGAAAGTAATTTGGTTGCCGCTCACCATAAGTTAGAGCATGTCGAAAGCAAGATGCGTGACAACATCGTAGACAACTTTGTCATGTGGCATCGCTGTGACTATGAATTCCACGCGGCACTCATTGGTGCGTGCAACTCGGAGCTGCACATGCACTATCACCGCCAGATTTACGACCAGTTTCGACAATTTGTGATGATGGAACTGCGTACGAATGGCTTCCGTGGCACTCACATCATTGATGAACATCAGATCATTCTCGAAGCCGCGTTAAATCGCGACTTATCGGCTTGCGTGAGCGCACTGGAAGCGCATCTGGGTGGGTTTGTCGAGCGCTTACGTGAATTTGGCGAGAACGAGTAATACTGATTAACTGCTAAAAACAATAAGGATATTCAACTTAAATGGAACCATTAAACCTTGCCGTTGTTGGCGCGGGGCTGATTGGAAAGAATCATATAAAGCTCATTAATAACAGTGATATTTGCCGTCTCGCCGCCATTGTTGACCCGTTTGAAGCAAGTGCTGCGCTAGCCCAAGAAAATGGCGTACCCCACTTTTCAGATCTTAAAAACATGTTATCCACGCTAAAGGTAGATGGGGTCATTCTTGCAACCCCCAATAACCTGCATGTTCAGCAAACCAAGCAGTGTATTGAACATGAAGTGCCCGTCCTTATTGAAAAGCCCGTTGCTCATTCGGTGGCAGAAGCCACAGAACTGCTTAACATTGCTGTCAGCTCTCCCGGTATTTGGGACACATTGCTAGTTGGGCATCACCGCATGCACAGCCCGATCATTAAACGCACACGTGAATTGATTGATTCCGGCGTATTAGGTGCGCTCGTAGCAGTTCAAGGCAGCGCTTTGTTCTACAAGCCTGACGATTACTTTGATGCCGCGCCATGGCGCACCAAAGAAGGTGGCGGCCCAATTTTAATCAACCTCATTCACGACATAGGCAATCTTCGCTATCTGTGCGGAGAGATTGTCGCCGTTCAGGCCATGGCGTCGAATCGACGTCGAAACTTCGATGTGGAAGATACCGTCTCCATCAATCTGAGTTTCGCTAACGGCGCGTCTGGGACTTTTTTGCTTTCTGACACGGCAGGATCAGGCCGCAGCTGGGAGCAAACATCGTTGGAAAACAAAGCCTACGCCAGTTATCCCGATGAAGACTGCTACCACATTGCAGGCACGGACGGCTCAATCTCTGTGCCGACCATGCGCCTTAAACACTACACAGAAAAAGCCAACCGTTCTTGGTGGAAACCGTTTGTCAGTGACACGCTGGCGCTACAGCGCAAAGATCCTCTAGTCGAACAGCTCAATCACTTCTGCGATGTGATCAACAAACAAGCTAAACCTCTCGTCACCGTGCGCGATGGATTACAAAACCTCCGTGTGACAGAAGCCGTCGTAGAAGCAGTGAAAACCGGAAGAACCATATACATCGATGATATTGGCTGAGCCCAGATTGAGTAAACGAACAAGGAAGGACGCAATGAAATCGATTCTCGTAATGAACGGCCCGAACCTTAACTTATTAGGGCAACGCGAACCCGACCTCTATGGCCACACAACACTGGCCGACGTAGAAACCCTATGCCATCAAGCGGGTGATAAACACGGCGTCGCCATTGAGTTCATGCAAAGCAATCACGAAGGTGTGTTGATTGATACCCTGCACGATGCAGGAAAACGCGTCGCCGCAGGTGAAATGATCGGCGTGGTATTTAATGCCGGCGCGTTTACGCATACATCCGTTGCGCTGCAAGATGCTATCAAGGGTGCTCAGGTCCCTGTCATTGAGATCCACATTTCGAATGTGCATGCCCGCGAAGCGTTTCGAAATCACTCCTACCTTTCCTCTGTCGCCACCGGCATTGTGGTTGGATTTGGCGTAAAAGGATACGCGTTAGCCATTGATGGTCTCGTGATGAAACATGGCGAGGAAACGCAATGATTTACTCCATCGCAACCGTCTGTCTGTCTGGCACCTTTCGCGAGCGCATTGAAGCCATCGCCAAAGCGGGGTTTCGCGGCGTCGAAATTTTCGAAAATGACCTGATCACACACAAAGGTTCAGTCAAAGATATTCGCCGCATGTTGGACGACCACGGCTTAGACGTTGTCACCTACCAACCATTTCGAGATTTTGAAGGCCTGCCAGCGCCTTATCGTCAAAAAGCCTTTGACCGCGCCGAACGTAAATTCGATCTTATGGAAGAACTCGGCACGGATTTGCTAATGGTATGCAGCAGTGCATCTCCACACGCGTTAGGCGGCATTCAACGTGCTGCGGATGATTTTCATGAGCTGGGAGAGCGAGCAGCAAAGCGGAACATGCGGGTTGCCTATGAAGCCTTAGCCTGGGGGAAATACGTTTACGACTATCGTGATTCATGGGAGATTGTGCGTCGAGCGAATCACAAGAACGTCGGCGTCTGTTTGGATACGTTCCATATTTTCTCTCGCCAGACCGAGCTCGACACCATGCTCAACATTCCCGGCGATCGCATATTCCTCGTGCAAGTTGCCGATGCTCCGAGTCTATCAATGGACCACTTAAGCTGGAGCCGACATTATCGTTGCTTCCCTGGCCAAGGTGATCTCCCCCTCGATAAGTTCGTTGCCAATATGCACGCAACGGGATACGACGGCCCATTCTCACTTGAGATCTTCAACGATCAGTTCCGCGCTGGTTCGGCAGAGAAAACAGCGCGTGATGGTTATCGTTCACTGGTGTATGCAAATCATGCTGCCGAACAAACGCCAGAGAGAGCAGCAACGCCACTTCCCGTGGTTTCGCCGCCAAGTGATGTCGAATTTATCGAATTCGCCCTCAATGACAACGAAAAGCAAAGCCTTACTGCCTTGCTATCACAGCTAGGGTTTGTTCATGCCGCCACACACAACAAAAAACATGTAGAGCTGTGGCAGCAAGGCAACGTCAATTTAGTCATGAACATGGAACCCGACAGCTTTGCGCAGAACTTCCATCACAACCACGGCGTTTCAGTTTGCGCTGTTGGCATGAAGTGCAACAACGTCGATGACATGGTTGAACGCGCCAAAAAGCTCGAATTTGCGCCGGTTTACGGCAACCCTGAAACAGATACTCACGGTATCCCCGCCATCTATGGCCCCGGCGAAAGCCTGCTCTATATGGTCGAAACCTCAGACAAGCCCGCGCACTGGGAGCGCGAGTTTCATTGGCACGATGACGTCGAACCACAAGCGTATTTGAGCAATGTCGACCATATTGCGCTTTCAATGAGCTACGAAGAGATGCTCCATTCCGTGCTGGTATTTCGTTCCATGTTTAACATGCAAACAATGCCAACCGTCAATGTAACGGACCCCGGTGGCCTGATACGAAGCCAAGCCCTGCAAACACCGGATCGAAAAGTGAGTTTCACCTTAAACAGCAGTCAAGCATCACGGACTGTATCAAGTCGTATTCTTGACCAATATGCAGGGACTGGCGTCAATCACATTGCCCTTTCCACCCATGATATTTTCGCCACCGCGGAATTCATGAGTGAACAAGAAACAGAAACCTTACCCGCCACCAGCAATTACTATGAAGACCTTGCCGCACGCTTTGCGCTGTCAGATGAAACCATCCGTAAGCTAAAGCAATTCAATATCTTGTATGACGAAGATGAGAACGGCAGTTTCTATCAACTGTATACCACCTTGTTCGCAGGGAAATTCTGCTTCGAAATCGTTCAACGTAATGGTTACAGAGGGTTTGGCGCGGCAAACAGCCAAATGCGCTTAGCCATGCAGGCGAGAGAGCTCTCACATTAGCCTCATCTGGCTATATCTAGATAGCAAACTGCTCAAACACAGCGTGAAGATCTATACCAAGTGGCAGCGATGCTAAAGCAGCAATACACAAACAGGGAGCCAAATGGCTCCCTGTTTTTACGTTGATTAACTTACTGCTAAGTAAATCGAGACAAGCTATTCGCGGTCTTGATCGAAATCACCGTGGAAATGACCGTGGTCTGCCACTTCACGAGAAGCAGATTTGATTCGCTCACCGATACGATGCTGATGACTAGACTCTTGCGTTGAGAAAGAACGCAGCAGGGTGCGTTGTTCTGGCTCATCTTCTCGACCATCAGCGTATAAATCTTCACTCATGGCGTAGAAAGTAGCAACATAAGACAAGGCTTTCGAGTTCGTTGTCATTGCCGAATTGCTGACGTTATTCAAGTCATCACAGGCTTGGTGATAGCACTTGTCATAAGCAACATCGACTTCTCCGCCAAATTCCTCGACTTCTTCTGCTGATTTGATTTTCTCTGCGCCCGTGAATAGACCACCAAATGCAATACCCCAATCAGCAAAGCCAGAGTAATCAGAACGTTTAGACAAGGCTTGAGGTACGGTAGACTCGCCGACATCAGTAAAGAACTCGTTGAATAACCCTTCGATATGAGACGTACCTTCAGGTGGCTCAAAGTCACCCGGATAAGCATTGTCTGGGCTATCTTTGGTATCAGACAAATCGCCATCCATCACACCAAAGATATAGTTTGGCGAACCAATCATATCGAAGTTGAGGTACATCTTAATCGGGTTAATATCGAGGTAACGCGCTTCGATTTGCTCTCGATGCTCTGCGGTCAAATCGGCAGGATCAGTAATACCTAATTCCTCCATGATTTGCGTTTGAGCCTCACTGTAATACCCACCTAAGATTTCATTTGTGTAGTATTCAGAGCCAATCAAGCCCGCCTCTTCTGCCGCCCACCAAGCAAAGCGCACTTTGTTCTTTTGGGTCACAGGGAGTTTTCTCATTTTCTTTTTCAGGCGAATCGCATATTCCAAGATCCCAGCACTACCCGTACCGTTATCATTAATACCAGGGCCTTCAGGCACCGAATCCAAGTGCGCGCCCAACATGACGATTTGGTCAGGGTTACCTTTCTTGGTTTCAGCAATCAAGTTTTCTGTTACCACCACGTCATCTTCAACCGTGATCGTTAACGCCGCAGCCACAGCATTCGATTGAGACAAGTCATACCATTCCTTGCCCAAATCATAGCGTGCGCCAAACGCAGGGATCGTTGCTTCACTATCGCTACCCAAGGTGCCGTTCACCACCGCCTTGCGGCCATCGTTATTCCCTTGGTTGAAGACAATCACGCCAGCAGCACCCGCGTTTTCAGCATTCACTACTTTAGCGTCGAAGGTACAGCCACCGCGTTGAATGGCTGCCACTTTTCCGGTGACATCAACACCATCAAAGTCGGAGGCTTCACACCCATCGGTATCATCGTAATCTGGAGATTCAAAATCAAAATCGGGGGTAACAAAAGCAATATCAGCGCTTAACGCTCCATCAGAACTACCAGAGTAGGACATAGCGGCATAATCAGGAGGAATATCATCAGTGGCATCACGAACATGCACCAATGCTTGACCGTTTACAGTGAGTGAGGTGCCATCCAGCTCAGCCCAACTTCTAAAGTCGAATGATTGGAATTCTACATCGTAGCCATGTTTTTCAAGTGTGGCTTTAATGTATTCCGCTGAATTTGCATAGCCTTCGGTGCCAGCCGCTCTGGTTGTTGAACCGCCATCAGCCGTAGGTACTGCAGCAGCTTCCATAGCTTCAAGATGATCAACAAGGCGCTTTTCCTTGATTGAGGCACTGACTTTGTTCGCTACCCATCTTGGGTCTTCACAGCCAGCAAAACCTGTCAGCAGTGCGGCACTGATTGCCACCACTACGACTTTCTTTGCACTAACGTTGAATGTCTTCATATTATGTCGTCCTTTTTATTTGACTTAACCAGTCAAACACTCAGACGCACATTCTTCCACATAACGTAAGGATATTAATTTCACTAACGGAAACAGCATCACGATTTATTAATACAAAGAGACCTGATGTTCAATAAGAATAAATGACCCAATAGAGAAACGCGATCTCATGAGACAATCAAACATGTAAAGAAATCACAGCGCGGAATAAAACATAAATATATGAATATTTATATCCGTTAAAATAGAATATGACATCCAAAAGCTATACGATCAACAGATTTTATAAACATGGATATGAATAGACATTCAACATTAACGAATTTCAGTTAACCAATGGGTGCCTCATAATGTGCTGCGGGCCATTAGGTCCAGCTAAGTAAAACGTATTTGTATCTTCAAACCCGCCTTTCAAATAACACTGATATGCAACCACATTTTTGCAGTTAACCGTTAAGTACAGCCAATCATCTTTCGGGTAATAGCGTGGCAGCTCTCTGGCAAGCGCAATCACAGTCTCCTTGCCCAACCCCTTTCCTTGCTGCCCCTTATCAATAGCAAATTTTCTCAGGCCAATTGCGTGACTTTCACAAGGTTGGAGTTGGTTTGAAAAATCTCGATATATTTTAAAATATCCAATAACCTTCGCTTCATGGACGACAACAAATCTATCTGCACTACCCTGATCTTCCGTAAGGAATGCAGCAGGAAGTGCCGTATATTTTACTTGTTCCTCAGCGAGCGTAATTTTACGCACCGCGGGCTCGTATTTTGAAGTAAATCTCTCGATTGTTATCACGGCCAACCTTTATTTATTTTCTTATTAATCCTTCCACAAGGAAATTAGAACCTCTCACAGAAACACACCCAACACGTTTTAAACGCTCACTATATAACGCGAGCAACCATGGATATTATCAACCATCTAGTCACCCGCCTATTAAAAAGCATCAAATATTGGATTTTACTCATCTTAGCCAAAATTTAAACGAAAACGTAGAAACGCATTCACTCGAGGAATTATCTCCATCGTGAGAATGATGTCACAAACACAAGATGCAATCATATTGTACTAGGATCAGCGCAAGGGGGCAGACTATCCAATGGTACAATTTCAACGCACTGCACATATAGCCAGCGTCTAACCAATACTACTGCATCAACACGTTTATTGCGCTTCTAGGTCACTTCCTCATGCTTTTCTTTGCCTGAATGGATGACTTTCGCCGGCTTTGACCCAAGTAACTAGAAAATGCAGGACTCTGGTCATTGGGTATATGCTTATATTGGAAGAATTAACCGACATACGGATATGAAAGCAAACATTTTTTGGCGTATACGCCCCATCCTTTTCACCATCTTCGGCTTTGCCATCAGCCACAATTTGTTTTTCATCATGCTGCCGATACGCATGAAGGAAACAGGTTACGAAACCTCAAACATTGGTCTCGCCATGAGTATGTTTGCGGTGGGCGCTATTTGCGCTGGCCTGTTTGGTTCTCGCGCTGTGCTGCGTGCAGGCCACATTCGCGCGTTTGCCTCAATGGCTGCGACGCTATCGATTGTCTCCGTCATTCACAGTTACACAACAGACATTTGGCTAACTGGCGCATTGCGAATGATCGCCGGTTTTTGTTACGTCACATCGTTCATCACGCTCGAAAGCTGGCTGAATGTTCTCAGTGACCGGAGCAACCGAGGGCGGGTCTACGGCACGTATCAGATTTGCTTCGCGATTGGGTTTGGCACCGCGCCATTTTTGTTCGGGATGTTTAACGAACAAGATCCGCGCTTGTTTGGCTTGATCTCCGTCTTCCTCTGCTTTTCACTCATCATCATGTCGATGAGCCGATTGCCAGCACCTGAATTACCGGCAAGAAGCACACCAATATCACTGAAAAAGCTATGGGACTATTCACCTTCAGGCACGTTGTCATGCTTTTGTGCTGGCTTGATCAACGCCGCTAGCGTCTCGCTTATTTCCCTATATGCCTACAGCAAAGGCATTTCAGGGATTTGGCTCTCGCTTATCTTGGGCTCTTACCAAATGGGCGGGCTGCTCACTCAGTTTCCTACGGGTTGGTTAGCAGACCGATATGATAAACGAGTTATCGCATCCGGCTTAATGGTCATGGGCGTTATTAGCAACAGCTTGATTATACTCGACAACTTCCACCCCTATCCGATTGAAATATTAGCGGTGCTTTTCTGGATTTCCGGCGGTTCTGGTGTGGCATTATTTCCATTGGCCGTCACCCAAGTGTTTGACCACATTGACCCCAAAGAAGCCATGCCAGTCACCAGTACCATGCAAATATTGTTGGGAGCAGGCGGCGTGATCGGCCCAATTGTCGCCAGTGCGTTGATGAGTGAATTTAGCGTGGTGTGGCTCTACTACTACATCATCACTGTGCATGTTTTTGTGTTCGCGTTTTTGATGATCCGGAAGCTCTACGTACGGACAGAACGTATCCCTTCAACCAACCCATTAAAAGTCAGTGTGCAACCCATTGGCTCGTCAGATTTCGACCCGATGTTGGACTTTAAAGACACCAATACAACCAACCCTGAGCTTAAACTCTTGATTGCCGCTTTGGGGCAAAATCCTTCAGATCCAGGCTTGCTGATTAAGCTGGCGTTGCAAGGTTCTGCATTGAATGCGAATGATGTCGCCAAAAATATTGTACTGGCCTATCCAAAACGCGCCGGTGAAATGATGCGTCACCTAATTGAACAGTTCCCTAAACGTCGACTCGAGGTTGCCGATTCATTGCATGATTTGTTTATTCTGAGGAAGGAGCGAATCAACACACTGTTGCAAGATGCTTTGCTTGATGGCGCAACACCCGACGAAGCTGCGGCAATTATGGATTTGATTGATGAAATCAAACTCAAATTAGAAGAAAACGTAGAATCAGAGACGCCAAATAGTCAACCAAGCAATCCAGCATGACGATGTATCTCTATACGCTTTCATCTATCTAGTGCTCATGTATCTAGTGTTCATTTATCAAGCATTCATGAACACAAGGTTAGAGCCCTATAGCTTTGGCAGCTTATTCAGTGTGGCGGGCACGATGAGCTTGTGAGCAGGGCCAACAAAGAACATGTATAGCTTGCCCAGTCTGTTTTTCTCGTGCACTACCGTGCTTGCCGTAACGGTGGCACGGTCTCCATTGGGGGCGATGTGGAATGACACTTTCACATCGAGGTGTTTATCTTTATCTTCCATAATCACTTCAACGGGTGATTGATAAATCATGGTAAAAATACCAACACGATCGCCGACCTTGTAATCTGTTTTATCAGGAGAAAAATTCTCGAAGTTCCCCAAATGTTTTAAACCCAATGCCGAGGCAATGCGATTGCGAAGTCGCATCAAGACGCCAACCCATTTAGGCGTGCTGTTCATCACCTGTAAGTAAATATCCATCGCCGTTTCCCCATCATAGGGAATTTCTCGAACATGGTTGTCGGAGAAGGACGCTGCATCGCTGTACTGTTTGAGCATGACATGGTTAGGAATTCCATCCATAAATCTTCCTCTACATTTTAAAGTGAAAAAAATCTGCTGCTTCGACCTTACGAATTGCCATGCCCAGTTTCAATGGCAACGCCTATCAAAAAGCGCAAACATCGACCACTTTTAGTGGAATCCTTGACCACATCTCAGAAACACTGTCGAACAATGCAGATGTGTTACATGAGCGACTCTCAACGCTTGGGCATACCATCAACAGAAAACATCTAATTTTTTACGACTTAATGATTGACTTAGTTTTAGTGAGTCTTTAGTATCCGCTCCCAGCAAAAAGAAGGGTCGCAAGGGCCAGTCTTTTCAAACAGTTACCCGCCAAACGTCAGCTGATCCCGGTCAGTTGTTTTTCTTTTTTTATAAAGAGAGAGACAACAATTTTTTGGAATCGGCATGACAACGCAAACAATCAATCAAAACACCTCAACAACGTCTTGGCAGAAAAAAGCCATTCTTAGCGTTGCATTCCTGATGGCGACAACATCTGTTGGCCCAGGATTTCTGACACAAACCGCCGTATTCACCAACATCTACAAGATGGACATGGCTTTCCCTGTCTTCGCATCCATGTTTATCACCTTTGGTATTGTGATGAACCTTTGGCGCATCGTGGGTGTGTCTGGCCTTCGCATTCAAGATATCGCCAACAAGATTGCACCAGGTGCAGGTTACTTCATCGGTATTTTACTTGCCCTTGGCGCAGTGGCCTTCAATTTCGGTAACGTCAGCGGCGCAGCGCTCGGCATCAACGTGCTTACGGGTGTTGATACCACATGGGGTGCATTGTTTACTGGCGTGATCGGTTGCTTGCTATTTGTGGTGCACAATGCATCAAAACGCATGGACCAAATGGCTCGCTACCTTGGCCTGTTCATGATTGTGCTGATTGCATACGTCGCCATGACAAGTTTGCCGCCGATGGGCGAAACCCTTACCGCTGCCGTTCTGCCGACTGATATTGGCAACCTTCTTCTTCCTACCCTGACCATCGTAGGTGGCGCAGTGGGCGGCTACTACACCGGCGCACAACGCTTGGTGGATATCGGCCTTCAAGGTGAAGACAACGCTGATAGCATCAAAAAAGCAGCATGGGCGGGGATTTCTATCGCTGTGGTGATTCGTATTCTGCTGTTCTTAGCGGTGTTCGGTGTGATTGCAACAGGTGCGACGCTTGATACGTCAAACCCAGCGGCTGATGCGTTCCGCCAAGGTGCTGGCGAAGTGGGTTACTTCATCTTTGGTTTGGTGTTGTTTGTTGCTTCTATTACTTCGGTTGTCGGCAACTCCTACATGGCGATTTCACTGATTAAGACTTTGTTCCCAGTGGTTGCACGCAATGAGAAAGCATGGTGTGTGGCCTTCATTATCATCACCAGCGTAGGTACGGTGATGATGAACATGCCAATTCTACTGCTCATGCTTGCAGGCTTGGTGAACAGCATTATTCTGCCAGTGGTGCTTGCCTTTGTACTGGCTGCAACGCGCCGTAAAGACATCGTGGGAGACTACAAACACCCGCTTTATCTTACTCTCTCTGGTGCCTTGATTGTGGTTGTTATGGGCGCAGCAAGTTTCAGCAACATCGGTAACTTTGTTGGAAAATTCATCGGCTAATGGATTGTTGGGCTGTTGGATTATTGGATTGTTCTCCAACTTCAATAATCAGTAATCAGTAATCAGTAATCAGTAATCAGCAATCAGCAATCAGCAATCAAGCTTGCCAAAATAACAAAGCCGTCTGCATTCAGACGGCTTTTAGATTACATCTTTTGTACCATTACCAACGCTTTACGCCTTAGTCTCTGTCTCGCTCAGAGTCCATCACTTTCATTTGTGCTTCGTTGTAACGCGCACCCACCACTTTATCGTCATCTATTAAGCCAGAGACATATTCAGCCACTTCCAATGGCAAATGCACGTTGGCTGCCGCAATGTTCTCACGCATGTATTCAATGTGTTTAGTGCCTGGGATCGGTACCAAGGTTTGCTTACCCGCGCGGTTGGGTAACGCAATAATCCACGCTAGCGCCAATTGTGCCAACGAGCAATTGAACTCTTGCGCCACTTCTCGCAGTGGTTCAAGTAGCTTGCGGTTGTAAGCAAACGCATCCGCCTCAAAACGTGGACGTGCATTGCTGGTACGAATATCACCTTGCGTAAGCTGATCAGCCTCTTGGGCTTTCCCCGTGAAGAATTGACGACCGAGTGGTGAAAACGGCACAAAAGTCGACCCTAATGCTTCACACGCGGCGAGCATTTTTAGCTCAGGTAAACGCGTCCATAATGAGTATTCGGACTGCACCGCCGCAATAGGGTGAATAACACTGGCACGGCGTAGGCTATCAGCAGACACTTCTGACAGTCCGATTTCGCGGATTTTACCTTCGCTCACCAACTGAGAAAGCGCACCAACGCTTTCCTCAATCGGCACCTTAGGGTCAAGGCGATGAAGATAGTAGAGGTCGATGACATCCGTGTTTAAACGCTGCAAGCTCGCTTCACATTGGGCTTTAATGGTCTCTGGGCGACCATCAATGGTTGGCTTGCCGTCTTTGGAAAACAACGCACATTTGCTGGCCAGTACATATTCGTGGCGGCGGGTTTTCAATGCTTTTGCCAGTAGCTCTTCGTTCTTGCCACCGCCATACATGGTGGCGGTATCAAGAAAATCATACCCGACGTCAAGCGCCTCATTAAGCAGCTGAATGGAGGTTTTCTCATCGCTAGGTCCATACCCATGAGACATGCTCATGCAGCCTAACCCAATCGGCGACACCGACAACGATCCAATCTGACGCTTATCCATCTAGTGATATTCCTCTTATTCCCAAACAACCTGAAGATGCAGGATTCAGCGAGATTTGGGTATATCGCTGAATCATAGGCAATGACTCACTATACCAATTGGATTAAGTAGGTGGTCATAAATTTGCGCATGGAAAATCGTCAAGAGCAAGGAAGATATTGCAGTAAGTGGTTATTCTACCTACAAAATATCTGACGCCGCTATTGTCGATTTTAACCAGCAAGAATGACCGAATATTTAATCAGATTGGTATCAATACTTTTTCAATGCTATCAAGTATCTTCATTGCCGCGAGTGCTTGTTGCACGCTGGCGTTGGGTTCACGATTCTCACGAATCGCTGCGATAAACTCACGATCTTGCAGCTCAATGCCATTCATCGACACATCCACCTTGCTGACATCAATTGGGTTCTCGCGCCCGTCCACCAAGTCATCATACCTTGCAATATAAGTACCGTTGTCACAAATATATCGGAAGAAAGTGCCAAGTGGACCATCGTTATTGAACGACAAAGACAGTGTACACAAGGCGCCAGAGGCGGTTTTCAAACCAATACTCATGTCCATCGCAATACCAAGCTCGGGATGTTTTGGCCCCTGCATGCCCTGAACTTGAACAATTTCCTCACCCGTTTGATACGCAAAGAGATCCACCGTGTGGCAGGCATGGTGCCAAAGCAGGTGATCGGTCCAACTACGCGGTTCACCCAGCGCATTTAGGTTTTGTCTGCGGAAGAAATAGGTTTGCACATCAAGCTGCTGAAGCTTCAATTCGCCCGCACGGAATTTCTTATTCAGGTACTGGTGGCTTGGGTTAAAACGACGCGTGTGCCCTGCCATGGCGACTGTGCCCGTTTCTTTCTGCACACGAACAATGCTTTCTGCATCTTCTAGGGAATCCGCCATTGGGATTTCAACCATCACGTGTTTACCCGCTTGCATCACTTCGATGGCTTGTTGGGCGTGTATTGGTGTCGGCGACGTAATAATTGCCGCCTCAACACCCGGCTGTGCCAGCGCTTCCTGTAAGTCCAACGTCCAGTGCGTGATGCCATACTTCTCTGCGGTCGCACGGGTGCTTTCTTCTACGCCACCCGCAATCGACACAACCTCCACATCGTCTATGTTTTTTAGTGCGTCTAAGTGCTTATGACCGAATGCACCCTCTCCCACCATGATGATTTTCATTCGCTACTCCTTGAACGTAAGTGTGCCTTCCGTGACCCTGTCACTGGCATTCTCTAAAACGGTTAACCCATAGTGGGAATTCGACACAGGTGCGTGGGTGAATCGATAGACTTCATCCACCTTCTCATCCATCGCCCCGCGCATGACGAGCCACATGATCGCTTCGATGCCTTCTGAGCCGGCTTCACGTAAATATTCAGTGTGAGACACCGCCTTCGCTGCATCTGGATCATTCACCATTTTATCTAGCCAATTGCAGTCATATTTGGTGTTGATCAGTCCCGCGCGCTCACCTTGAAGCTGGTGTGATAAACCGCCCGTACCAAGAATGGCGACGGTGGTATCTTCTGGGTAAGACTCCACCGCTCTGCGAATCGCTTTGCCTAGATTGAAGCAGCGGTTGCCCGTCGGTTGCGGGTATTGCACCACGTTCACTGCAAGAGGGATCACTTGGCAAGGCCATGCTTCAGGCTGCCCGTAAGCCACAGACAATGGCACGGTCAGGCCATGATCCACATCCATCTCGCTCACGATGGTCATGTCGAATTCATCAAGCACCAGCGATTCGGCAATGTGCCATGCAAGCTCGCTATGGCCTTCACATGATGGAACTTGGCGCGGGCCATACCCTTCGTCTGCAGGGTTAAACTGAGGGGCGACACCAATAGAAAACGTTGCGACAGATTCCAATGAAAACGCTGAGGCATGATCGTTATATACGATCAGGCAAACGTCAGGTTTCACCGTATTCATCCATTCGCGAACGGGCTGAATACCGTTTACAAATCGCTGCCAGTAATCGCTGTGCGCGGGGTCATACATGGTGCCGTTATCCATCGCGGCACCAATTGACGGAATATGAGAGGTACCAATACCACCGACTATTTTACCCATTGGAATCGTCCTTGTTTTCGCTCTGTTCTGTTCTGATGGTGCTAGCATCACCTTGACTCGCCACTTCACCAGGAGCGTGCGCACGATTTTCAGGCTTGGAATAGTACTCCGCCCATTCCTGCTTGCTGCGATTGCCGTCGATACCGCGACCACCTACCAGCATCATGTCGCGAAAATCTTCAAACGTCATATTATTGCCTGACATCGCCGCACCTGCGTGTTGCATGGTCATACCATCAAAAATAGCCAACTTGAAGGTGTAGTAAATATTGCCGCCTAAGCGCAACATGCCGAGCCAATCTCGTGTTAACACAGCTTCACGCTGCGCGTCAGTCATGGGGTATTTATCCAGGTATGCGGCTTCATCTTGTCGAAACACATCTCGGTTCTCGCCCTTGTTGAGCGACATACAAAACATGTTCAAGTGATACCCTTGACGCGATGCCTGGCCATCAAACACATAGGTGCCAGGAATGTCGTCATAATCTCTTTTTTCGCGCATTATTCACTCCTTAAATAACACTCAAATAACGCACATTAAATCAAACCGACTTCTTTCAGTCTGGCATCTAATCGAGAGAACACTCGACGCGTATTACCATTGAAAATCTTGGTTTTGTTTTCATCGCTCAGTTTAGAACCGTCGATATAGCGCTTGGTATCATCAAAGAAATTGCCCGTTTGCGGGTCAATCCCGCGCACCGCACCAATCATTTCAGACGCAAATAAAATGTTGTCTTTAGGCACCACTTCAAGCAGTAAATCGATGCCTTCTTGGTGGTACACACAGGTATCAAAGAAGATATTGTTGCCCATGATGTCGTTCAGCGGCGGCAAGCCCATCATGTCGCATAAACCACGGAAGCGTCCCCAGTGATACGGCACAGCACCACCACCATGCGGCACAATGAACTTCAACTCAGGGAAATCTTTAAACAAGGTTTTTGACATCATTAACTGCTGGAACGCTGTGGTGTCAGCCCCTAAATAGTGCGAACCTGTGGTGTGAAAACATGGGTGGCAACAGCCGCTCACGTGGATCATAGCAGGGACATCCAATTCACACATTTTCTCGTAAATTGGGTAATAGTATTTGTCGTCCAACGGCGGTGCAGTCCAATAGCCACCTGAAGGGTCGGGGCTTAGATTACAGCCCACAAATCCAAACTCTTTCACGCAGCGCTCAAGCTCGGCAGCACTCGCGGTTAAATCTGCCTCGGGTGATTGTGGCAATTGCGCTGCACCAATGAAGTTCTGCGGGTAAAGCTCCGCAATGCGGTGAATCAGCTCATTACAGTGTTCTGTCCAATATTTGCTCGTGGTTTGGTTGCCAATGTGGTGTCCCATCCAACTTGCACGCGGTGAGAAAATGGTCACGTCCGTGTCGCGCTCGTTTTGTAGCTTCAACTGCGCCCCTTCAAGGCTGTCACGAATTTGGTCATCGGAAATGTTCACCACACCTTTGACGTGATCGAACAGAGGATCGGTCGCCAGCTCGGCTTTTTGTTGGTCACGATATTCACCCAGCTCATTCGGTGCTGTGGTGTAATGACCGTGACAATCAATAATCAGCGTATCCTTGCTCATTCCAAATCCTCCAATACATCAACATAACGAAAGCCCGCTTGGTCCAACTTAGGGCGCATGTTGTACATGTCTAACCCTAGAATGCCGGACTCGAGCATTTGCCGTTTTTCTTCTTCCAATTCCACACGCGCTTGCGCTGCTGCTAATACCATTTCAGCGCGGTCTTTTGGCACCACACACACGCCATCGTCATCTGCCACAATCACATCACCCGCATAAATGGGTTGAGCGCCACAAACAACTGGCACGTTTACCGAGCCCAATGTCGCCTTCACCGTGCCTTTAATGGACACCGCTTTTGACCACACAGGGAAATTCATTTCTTTCAGGTCTTTCGTGTCACGTACACCTGCGTCGATAATCAGCCCTTGCACACCGCGCGCTTGGGCAGACGTTGCTAACAAATCACCAAAGTAGCCATCAGTACATGGCGAGGTTGTTGCGATGACCAGCACATCACCTGGTTGGCAAAGCTCAATCGCCACATGCACCATCCAGTTATCACCAGGTTGTGCCAACACCGTCACGGCACTGCCCGCGATCTGTGCGCCAGAGTAGATAGGACGCAAGTTATGGTTAAGGTTGCCTGTTCGCGCTTGCGCTTCATGCACGGTGGCGCTTCCGCATTCGGCGAGCCCTTCCAATACTGCGTTGTCAGCACGTTCAATGTGTCGAACGGCGACGCCTTGGATTGTTCTCATAGACATACTGCTTTCCTTACTCGTCAAAACCGTAAAGGCGTGCTGGGTTGTCCACCAAAATCTTCTTCTGCGTGGCTTCGTCACGCGCAATCAAAGGCACGAGATCCAGCAGGTCTGCATCATTTGGCATGTGTTTTTTGATGTTCGGGTGCGGATAATCCGTTCCCCAAAGGGTGCGGTCAGGGGCGACTTCCACCAGCCCTTGTGCATATGGCACTGCATCGTAAAAAGGCGGCGCAATCGCGATGCGCTCAGAACCACACACCTTCACCCACCAGTTATCACGCTGCATAAAATCAAGCAGGATTTGATACGCCTTTTGACCTACACCTTCTGATGTCGGCACACGGCCCATGTGGTCTACCACGATGTCCATGTCGAAACGGTTGAAGAAGTCTTCGTAGCGAATGATGTCTTCCGCATTAACATGGATCACCAAATGCCAGCCAAATGGCTTCACACGCTTCAACACCCTTTCCATCATTTCAAGGTTGGGTGCGCCGCCAAGGTGGGTCACGAAGTTGAAGCGAATACCGCGAACGCCGCCTTCATGAAGACCCTGAAAATCATTGTCAGTAAACGTATCGTCAGCCATGCATACGCCACGGTAAGCGCCGTTGCTGGTCGCAATCGCATCCATCATGGCGCGGTTATCACGACCGTGGCAGCTCGCTTGCACCAACACAGCGCGGGAAATCCCCAGTTTGTCATGCACACGTTTCAGTGCATCTTTGCCCGCATCAGGCGGCCAATACGTCGCGGTATCGGCATATGGGAACTGCGCATGAGGGCCGAACACATGGCAATGGGCATCGCACGCATTCGCAGGTGCCACAAATCGCGGTGTGCGCGTGTTGTTATCAGGTGGCATACAACTGGGTTTGGTCATTCCGTGACTCCTGTACAGCCATTGGTGACTGCGTATCGTTATTCAAATTTAGCTATCGTTATTGGTGCTTTCTTGTATTGCTACAGAGGTTTCTTGTGTTGCTATAGCGGTTTCTTGGGCAAATAAAGCTCGCCTTTTGCGAGTAAACGCGCCGTTCTGACCAACCCAGCACTCTGCACTGCGCCAGATGAGTCGAACGTCAACGTCATGGAGAATTCCCCTGAAGGGTGTTCAACGGACAAGGTTTTCACCAAGCCGTCAGGGATGGAGGCAATCCCCTCTGCGACCGAGCCGGATAACGCACATGCCGTCGCAACGGACACCGCGCCCAACACGCCAATGGCAGAGTGGCAAACGTGAGGGATAAAAGTACGGGAGGAGACATTGCCGCCCTCAACAGGCGGGGCAATCAGGCACATTTTGGGCACAACCTTGTCAGTCACATCGCCAAGGTTCATCGCCACGCCTGCTTTTAATCGAACAGCTTCAATGCGTGCTTTCAGCTCAGCGTCGTTATTCAACGCATCGGCATTTTCGTAACCTGTCACGCCAAAATCATCGGCACGCATCACCACAACCGGCATGCCGTTATCAATGCAGGTCACTTCGTAATGACCGTCTAGGCCTTCAAATGTATCGCGGGTATTGCCCGAGGGAAGCAAAGAGCCCGTGATCGAGCCTGCAATGTCTTGGTAATGACAAATCACCGGAGAGGCGGTACCGGGCACGCCATCGATCGCAGCATCGCCATCATATTTCACGTGACCGTTAGGTGTTTCGATTTCCAAATCACAGCGATTGCCGCTATTGGTCATCAACACACGCACCATGGTTTTTGGATGGGTCGCTTCAACAAGGCCAGATTCAATGGCAAAAGCACCGACACCCGCCAAGATGTTTCCACAATTGGGTGTGGTATCTACGCGGTTCTCACCCACCACGACTTGAACAAACAGATAGTCGACATCGCAGTCAGCATCCGACGAGGCTGAGACCACCGCCACTTTACTCGTTAATGGGTTTGCGCCCCCTAAACCATCAATTTGGCGCGCATCACGGCCAACGGCATCAATAATGGCTTGGTCTCTCGCATCAACATCTTCCGGCAAGTCACTTGCAAGGAAATATATGCCTTTGGAGCTTCCGCCTCTGAGCTGCATATAGGGGATTGAATTCATGTCGTACTAACCTTCGCATTAAGTTAACACTCAGAATAGTGGCGATATGACTCGCAATAAATTCAACTTTTTTACATTTTGTTGTACATTTTTAACATTACTGATTTTTGAAGCATGAGTGTGATGTCGAACATTCCCCACTACTTCCTTTATGGCGAAGAGTTGCCTGAAAGCTCACCGGATTACATGCATATCGCTCGCCTTGAGCAGTCTCTGCCAAAACACAACTGGGAAATTCATCCGCACCGGCATGACGATCTCCACCAATTGATGATCCTCGAGTCCGGTTCGATGACGGCACAAATCCGAGATAGAAGCGCTGAATATCAGGGTGGCTGCGTCCTTTCTATTCCTGCCAAAGAAGTGCATGGGTTCATCCACCAGCCCGAAGTGAGGGGCTTCATCCTTTCTATCTCCCAGCCTTTCATTTTGAGTTTGTTTAATGAAACTGAACGACAGGCGCTCTCATCTCTTTTTCGTGAACCTTTGGTCATCCCGATGACGGAAGGCAGAAATGTCGTTGAACTGAAATCTCTTGGAGAGCGCTTATTGGCGGAATACCAAGGCCGTGAAGTCGGACAAGCCTCTATGATTGGCGCGTACTTGAAGATTGTGTTCGTATTATTGAGCCGACAGTTACAGCACAAAGCCCCGCAGCAAACAGCAGATACCAAAACCGCGGTATTTGAGAGATTCACAGCATTGGTAGAGCGCCATTACACCGAGCATTGGAGCGTGAATGAATACGCCGCGGAACTGGGGCTGAGCCAAGGGCAGCTGAATCGTATTTGCCAGCGCAGCGCTGACCAACAGGCATTGGAGATTGTTCACGGGCGCATTGTCGATGAAGCCAAGCGATTGCTGATTTTCACCCAGCTTTCATCGAAAGAAATTGGTTATCAACTCGGCTTTAAAGATCCGGGCTATTTTTCTCGCTTCTTTACTCGCCATGTAGGACAAGCACCCAAGCAGTTTCAACAGCAGCTACTTCTAGAACAGGTGCAGCGATTGCAGTAACAGTGCTGGTTAGAACATTGAGCAGTAGCTAAATCACCCAGCCCCCATGCAAGCATCTAAGCCGTCAAGTGACCAAGTAACCAAGTAACCAAGTAACCAAGCAATAAAACGAAAAAGGCTGCAAATGCAGCCTTCTTGTCAGTTATACATGTTGGCTTGAATTAGATCCAAGCAACCGCCGCAATGGCGGTGGAAAGGCCAACACACAAACCGACAATCACGTCTCGCCAATGGTGCTTTAAGGCCTTGACTCGACCCACACCCACCAGCATTGCCAAGCCATAAGAAAGCAAGCCAATAATCCAGCCATAACTCACCGCAAGCACAGTGGATGCAGCAAAAGCATTGGCGGTGTGGTTTGATGGAAAGCTGTCGTTGCCGCTTTTATCTGGGCGCTTGGCATCGATCAGCATTTTTCCGACTAAGCCAATACCAGAAGCTATCGCTATGATGTATCCCGCGAACTTAAACTCTCCCCATTCGCCATGAATCACAGGGAAAGCAACCGCGGTCGCGACCAAACCATATACACCCACATCACTCACCATCTGCCAATTCAACGAGCTAGAGAAGTGAACAAAAAAGCACACCCACAGGGTAACCAACAGCAGAGCAGGATAGAGAATTGTCATTAGCGCGTCAGTTCATCCTTAATACATCCAAGTAGAAACATCGAGTATCTCAGACTCTGGTCACTATTAGCCATACAGAATGTAAGCAAATATTGCTCGTGGCAAAAAAACACAGAAATAACTCGAAAAATAAAGGTGTTACACCCTAACAACCTGAAGATGTAGGGTACTGGACCTCCCCCGATTTAGTGGACACACAATTCAGTCCATAAAGGGGGCCTTATGCCAGCCTACAAATCAGGAAAGAAGACAGCCGAATATTCACTAGACTTTAAACGTAAAGCGGTGGAATGGAGCTTTCAAAGTCACCGTACAGTCAAGTCAGTTGCAGAAGCATTAGATATCCATCCGTTTATGCTTTCGAAGTGGCGACGCGCTTACCTAGATGGAGTGTTTGGTATGCCTAAAGTCCCTCCAAAATCGCAGAACAAGCCAAAGTCACAAGACGAAGTATCTAAACTAAAACAACGTATTGCAGAGCTTGAAGAGGAAAATGACATCCTAAAGAAGTGGCAACGATTTCAAGCCGAACAAAGACACAAGCCTTCCGATTCATAAAGACGTTCAGTGGGATATATTCCGTGAAGCTGATGTGCCTGCATCTTAGTGTGTCGCGAAGTGGTTATTACGCGTGGTTGCAACGTGGTATTTCTGGGCACGCACAGATAGACAAGGTGCTTGGCGAGAGAATAGCGCTATTGTACAAGCGCAGCGAAGGCAGATATGGCAGYCCGAAGATACACGAAGCATTAAAGCAGGAAGGCGTCAGAGTAGGAAAGAAACGCGTAGCTCGCTTGATGAAAGAGGCCGGATTAAAGGCGCGCGTTGAYAAAGTTTATCGCCGTCGGAACAAAAGTAGAGCGTTCTTCAAGGGGCTCAAGAATCGTCGTAGAGAGTTATCTAAGCCTTTAAAAATTAACCAACAATGGTCGTCGGACGTGACCTACATTCGAGTCGGCRACAAGTGGGGATACTTAGCCGTTGTCATCGATTTATGTTCTCGGAAAATTGTAGGTTGGKCTTTAAGTAATCGATTAGATACGGACTTGACCATGCTTGCAATCACGAAGGCGGTAAGGGCAAGGAAGCCTAAGCAAGGGTTATTATTCCATACAGATAGAGGTCGTGAATATTGCGCGGATCGAGTACGTCATTACCTGAGCGGTATTGGTGCTATGCAAAGCATGAATCGTCCTGGTCATTGCACAGATAACGCGGAAGTGGAGTCCTTCTTCAAAACGCTGAAAGGCGAATTGATTAAGGATGCGTTTATTGGAAGTTTGGTGCAGCTTGAAGAGAAACTCCGGCGATACATTGATTACTTTTACAACCGAACACGACTCCACGGGAGTATTGGTTATGTTTCTCCAATAGCGTTTGAGAAGCAACAGATTTAGGTAACTCAGTGTCCGTTTAAACGGGGGAACATCATACAGAGGCCATCAGTGCCTTAAGGGTCGATATCGCATCGCAACCACACCAACAACACTCAGAAATCACCATAAGTTGACCGAACGGTCAGTAACCACTAATTTTTATAGAGGTACGCATACGGAATACGCGCACCGTTTTCTTTTCATCAATCAGCATTAACTGCCAAGGCTGCGACAGGCGAGCCAACGGCCTCCATGGTTACCGTCGCCGAAGTGACAGCCGCCGTAGTGACGGTTGCCTCACAAATTGTCATATCGCACTGGCAATGTGAACGCATCACCCTTTGATGACAACAAACAACTCAACGTGTAAGGGAGAATCTTATGGAAGACTTTATCCGACACTTACCCAAAGTAGAGCTGCACCTTCATATTGAAGGCTCATTGGAGCCAGAACTGATGTTCGAATTGGCGGAACGCAACAACATTACCTTACCCTACGCCAATGTTGAAGAAGCTCGCGAGGCTTACCATTTCCATAATCTTCAATCTTTTCTAGATATCTATTATCAAGGTGCCAATGTACTGCTCACAGAGCGAGATTTCTTCGATCTTACTTGGGCATATTTAATGCGCTGCAAAGCCGACAACGTCATGCACACAGAAATTTTCTTCGATCCGCAAACCCATACTGGCCGTGGCATTGCTTTTGATACTGCCATCAACGGTATTTACCACGCATTGCGGCAAGGTGAGAAAGAGCTTGGTATTACAAGTCAGATCATCATGTGTTTTTTACGTCACCTGTCAGAAGAGGCCGCCTTCAAAACCTTAGAACAGGCGAAGCCGCACCTACATCGCCTTGTGGGCGTTGGGTTAGATTCTTCCGAGTTGGGGCACCCGCCTGAGAAATTCGCCCGTGTATTCGCGGAAGCTCGTGCACTCGGCTTAACCACCGTCGCCCATGCAGGTGAAGAAGGCCCAGCGAGCAATATTTACGATGCCATTGAGTTGCTTCACGTCAGCCGAGTGGATCATGGCGTGCAATGCACGCAAGATCCGGCGTTAGTCGAACTGTTGGCGCAGACGCGCATGCCGCTCACGGTTTGTCCGCTATCCAACATCAAATTGCGAGTGTTTGACCGGATGGAAGATCACAACATTCTCAGCCTGTTGGACAAAGGGCTTTGCGTTACCGTGAACTCTGACGATCCCGCTTTTTTTGGCGGCTACATGAATGACAACTTCCTTGCCCTCAATCGTGCGCTTTCACCCAGTAAAGAACAGCTCACACAGCTCACGCGCAATGCCATTGAGGCAGCATTTGTCGACAAAGATACTCGTCAAAGTTTGCATCAAAAACTGGACGACTTTTGGGCAAACCACGGCGTACACTAAAGGAATATTCCCCTCACAGTGTTAACGTGAAGGTGGTTTGAGAAAGCACAGAAAGAAAGCGGGCTTGCCCCGCTTTCTTTTCATCAAGGAGAGACCATGAAAGCCTCGTTGTTTACGCTCACCGCACTCGCCGTATCATTTTCTGTCTTTGCCGACAGCCCTACAAAGCCCTTTGCTGAGACCATTTACCACAATGCTGACGTCATTACCGTTAATGATAATCAGCCAGAGGCCAGCGCCGTTGCAGTGTTAAACGGTAAAATCCTCGCGGTAGGGAGCGATGAAAATGTGCTGAAGTTAGCCGATGCACGTACCAAGGTGATCGACTTGAAAGGCATCACCATGATCCCAGGGTTTATTGATGCTCACGGTCATGTCATGAACACCGGCCTTCAAGCTGTCTCCGCGAACTTGCTCTCTCCGCCAGATGGACCAGTCACAGACATTGCCAACTTACAGACGTCGCTTCGCAAGTGGGCAGAAAAGCCCATCAATAAAGCGCAAGACTTCATCATTGGCTTTGGCTATGACGACTCGCAATTAAAAGAACAAATACACCCCACCCGATACGATTTAGATGCAGTGTCCACCGAGGTACCCATTCTTATTATTCACCAGTCAGGGCATTTGGCGGTACTCAACAGTAAAGCGCTCGACATGCTGGGTTTCACCGCCAAAAGTAAGAACCCACCGGGTGGCATAATACGCCGAGTTGCTGATAGCAACGTGCCCAATGGTGTGCTTGAAGAATCAGCCTTCTTTGGCGCATTGATCCCACTGTTCACACAAATCAGCCCCGAAGAAAACGAATTGTTGTTTCAAGCAGGCATGGAGCTTTACGCCAAATATGGTTACACCACGGCCCAAGAAGGCCGAACCATGTCTGACAGTGTCACCACCATGTACGACATCGCTCAGAAAAAGAAACTGCTGCTCGATGTGGTTGCCTATACCGACATTCAGCTTGGCACCGACATCATGAAACCACCGTACCTAAGCCAAAGCTATAACAATGGCTTTCGTGTGGGTGGCGTAAAGCTGACGTTAGATGGCTCACCACAAGGCAAAACGGCGTGGCTAACCAAGCCGTATTTGATCCCACCAGAAGGTCAAACTGCAGGTTACGCAGGCTACCCCATCATGTCTGATGAAGAGGCTGAGAAATACGTGGGCATGGCGATGAAGAACGGTTGGCAGTTGCTAACCCATGCCAATGGCGATGCCGCGATTGATCAGTACATTCAAGCGGTCGAAAAAGCGACACAGAAATACGGTGCTGGCGAGCGACGCTTCGTTTCTATTCACGCCCAAACAGCGCGAGAAGACCAAGTACAATCGTTTAAAGATCTCAACGTCATCCCTTCGTTTTTCCCCATGCATACCTTTTATTGGGGTGATTGGCATGCGCAATCGGTATTAGGCGATGAAAGAGCCGAGAACATATCACCAACAGGCTGGGCATTAGACCGCRACATGATATTCACGTCACACCACGATGCTCCCGTCGCATTCCCCAATTCCATGCGAGTGTATTCCGCCACGGTAAACCGCATTACACGAAGCGGTCGCATTCTGGGTAAAGACCAACGCGTGTCTTCGATGACCGCACTGAAAGCACAAACCATCTGGGCGGCGTATCAGCATTTTGAAGAAGACACCAAAGGCTCGATTGAAGTCGGTAAAGTCGCCGATTTGGTGCTGCTGTCTGACAACCCTTTGGAGATCAATCCATTAGAACTTGCTGACATCACGGTGCTTTCAACCATTAAAGAGGGAGAAGTGATATACACCCAAGAGGCCGCCATTGCCGATAATAGTTGTTCGACATCGCGAAAATGTCAGGCACTCGCGACACACACCTTCATGATCGCGGGGTTGATCCCCCACATTCACTGATACGACATTAAACGACACTTCATTCGACGATGTCGCCAGCCGAAAAGGGAAATTCAGTTAGGCAGCAAAGCAAGCTGCCTGACTGTCTCGTTGCCAGTGGTACCTGATGTTTAACCACCAATGCGCAATAAACCCTCCTACCCGCACCTTCTTGTTATTTCACTCATTTCTCTCACGTAATATTTGATGTTCTCTTTTCACTTAATACGCACTATGTTGCATTTTATCTACACTCACAGATAAGGAAGAAACAAACCGATTTTTCGTGACGTAGGTTCGCCACATTTACCGTTTGGGATAGATATGCGCATTTTTTCTGCATCAACCGACAAGTCCGCTCCTCTGCAGCGCGCTTGGCACTTGCTTCTCAATATGTCGTCGTTCGTTTTTGCATTAGTGCTTATTTACTGTATCTATCGTCTCTTCCAAACCTACGACTGGGGGCATCCGTTTACCAAGTTCCTCTGTTTTAGCGGGCTGTTTGCACTGGTTCTCACGCTGTTCCGTCACCGAGAACAAACAGACGACGTAGGCAATCCCATCTTGATCCTCGAATCCCTGTTTGCAGCCTTGGTGCTGGCGCTGATTTTTGCGCGCATGGTGCCCGCCTATGGTGACTTCCTGTTTGCCGCACCAACGGTCGATATTGGATACACCACAGAGCACGCCGCCAAACTGCTATTCATTCAGGGTGAAAACCCTTACCTAAGTCAGAGCATTAATATCCGACCAGAATTGGCACCGGAGCACCGCGGGTTTCACTACGGGCCGGGCATGATCTTAGGGTATGCTGCCGCCGCCTATTTCCCAGGCATTGGTTACAAGTTAACGAGCCTTGTGTTTCTCGCCATCACTGCCGTAGCGCTGTGTTCGTTAGTGGCAGGCTGTTTAGCATCAAGAAGCCAGAATGAAACCAACGACTGGCAAGTGCGGAGCGCCGTGTTGGCCTCGATGGTGTTGTTATTCTTGCCAGAGCGATTGTGGTACGAAGTGTTGCAAGTCGGTGCGAACGATATCTACCCCGTGGCATTGTTGCTGTTGGGCTTGGTGTGCGTTCAAAAAGAAAAGTGGTTGCTCGCGGGTGTGTTAATGGGGTTGTCATTCGCCACCAAGTTTTCCCCTGCCGCTTTCCTGCTCGCAATGTTTTTGCGCAAAGATATTCGGCTGAATTTTTTGATTGGTTGCGCCATTGGTGCATCACCCTTACTGATTTTCCTCGCGTGGGATCATCAAAGCATGATTGAGAACGTATTCATTCTGCGCTTTAGCCTGAATTTCGACTCCACGAGCCTCTATTCCATCACGCCAGACGTACTGCATGTGCTGTTCCCGCTCACCCAGCTTTGCGCCCTGCTCTACTTCTTGGTGCGTAACGCCACCCGAACCTTATCTATTGAAGAAACGGTGGTGTGCTTTACCTTGCTGCTGATCATTATTGAAGTCACCTTTAAGGAGATTCACGCTAACCATTTGATTTGGTTTTATCCCCTGATCGCTTTTACGGTAGCACTGTACCGACACAAACTCTTTCCAACCAAATAGCGACAACGAGCAGCGACAAAGTACGCATGAAAAATCCCGTGGCGACGAAGCGTAATAACGTTTGCGTCACCTTTCCTTCCTAATTGTTAAATTCGCGACAACCATTCCTATCGATTACTTCTTAAGCTTTCTTCAACGCAACCAAACGATTCACGGCACGCAGCATAGAAACATAGCCATTGTAGAATCAGGTCAAAATCAGACAGTAAGTGGTTAAAATACCCCCAAAAGTGAATATATTTTCACTTAGGTACTGTGTTTAACGCGCACAATATGAGATAACGTCGCCCTTGCAGCCAATCTGCATACTCGGCGAAGGATGCCGACGTCACTCTTTTAGCTCCATATCCATAAAATCAAAGAACAATTTGCGCTCATACATTAAGGAGGATGTTGAGGCTTAAGAGGCTTTATGAATCAATTAATTTCTGTTGGTGCGCTTGAATCATTTCTGATCGCCATTTTTGTGCTGTTCCTCGGCCACTTCATCAACGCACGCATCCCTGTACTTAAAAAATTCAACATCCCAGAGCCGATTGTCGGCGGTCTAGTCGTAGCAAGTGCCATTACTGTTCTGCACTTCAGAGGCATAGAACTCGACTTCCACTTGCCCTTGCAACACACCTTTATGCTGATGTTTTTCGCCACGGTTGGCCTCGCCGCTAACTACACGCAACTCATCAAAGGCGGCGCAAAGGTCTTCATATTCCTGGGTGTCGCGTCGCTCTACATCATGATCCAAAATGGGATAGGCGTATCCTTAGCCACCGCTCTTGGCCTTGACCCATTAATGGGGCTAATAGCCGGTTCCATAACGCTTTCAGGCGGCCACGGCACAGGTGCAGCGTGGGCACAAACCTTCCAAGATGTTTACGGCATGAACAACGTGCTGGAAATCGCGATGGCATCTGCCACCTTCGGTTTGATCATGGGCGGTATTATCGGCAGCCCTGTCGCACAGCGTTTGATTGATAAAAACAAACTGCAGTCGCAATACGGCACAACAAACAAAACCCACGACCAATTCCCGGAACTCGTGACCTATAGCGAGAACGAAGAAGACAACGTCACGGCGAAGAAGGTGATCGAAACTCTGTTCATCTTGCTGATCTGCGTGACTGGCGCGAAGTATTTAGAACAATGGGTAAGCAGCTTCGACATCAAATGGCTGATGATCCCAGATTTCGTGTATGCCCTGTTCATCGGCGTGGTGATCACCAACTTCGTTGAAGTGAGCAAAGTACAGAAACTGGACGTGGAAACCGTAGATATACTCGGTACTGTGTCCCTCGCGCTGTTCCTCGCCATGGCGTTGATGAGCTTAAAACTGTGGAACATTCTTGATCTGGCGGTGCCTTTCCTCATCATCTTGATTGTGCAATCTATGATGCTGGCGGCATTCACCTACTTTGTGACTTACCGCGTAATGGGGCGTAACTACGACGCTGCCGTTATCGCCAGCGGTCACTGTGGCTTTGGCCTAGGCGCAACCCCAACGGCAGTCATGAATATGGGCTCCGTGGTCAACCGCTTCGGCCCCTCACCACAAGCCTTCATGGTAGTGCCGATTGTTGGCGCGTTCTTCATTGATATCGTTAACCTGATCATTTTACAGGCCACGCTCACGATTATTGGCTAATGTTTTTTATTGCCGCTCTCTCTAGTTGGGAGAGCGGTGATAATCTGCTGTTCACTTCTTCTTTCGAAAATACTCTTCCACAAACTGTTTCATGACCGCCTGAAATTACAACTTCTACATGCCATCAAACAACGGTGTGCGAATAGACACTACTGGAACACACACCTTTGTATTAAGGAGTGACATCGATACAAATAAGCGATGGGCGTGCTTTTGTCCTTGTGATTTAAGGCGGTCGACCTTTGAATAATGCAAAGAGCATATCGTCCAAACACCAACCATTTACCTTGACGCAACACTTTTGAACCTGGAAACACAACCCATTGAAACTGAAAAGGTTGTGATTTTCTTCGAGTGCGTGTCCTGTTAGTGACGGCGAATTCAAATACTAATTACCAATTAACTACCCGATCATCTTCAACATTATTAGCGGAGGTTCGAGGACCAGCATTTTCTGAAGAATAAGACGACGCTCTCTCGAAAGATCTCAACGAATCCATTGCTGCACACCAACCAATGTTTGTTGGTAATTCAGTCGCATTTGCGGGCAGTGCTGAGAAGTAATTAGAAACATCCCTACCCAAGATTCTTTCAGCAACAAAAACAGCTCTTTGCTCCACATAACGATCAGCTAACCTTCCTCTTTGCCCCCACCCAATGACATAGTCATCGCAGGTTGCATTGTCTCTGTCATCGGGCACGCTAACAAAAGCAACATCTGACAAAGCAGAATACCTTTTAAACATCATCATTGATTCCAACAGCATTGCGACATCTTCTTGAGGTGTGTAATAACTGTACAAATCTTCTGCACCATCAAAGTCAAAAAGTAGACCTGCATATGAAGGCTCAATAGACCGGAGAAACTCGCTTGCATTTACGCCTCCAAACATAATATCAGCAATGTCTCGCAGCGTATCGTTAGCCAGCGGTATGCTGCTCTCAAGTTCCTGATGTACTGGCGTAATGCCACTCATCGCTTCGCGGATAGTGCCGCTATCACCAAGAGACAATAACGAATCATGAGGTAAATAGTCGTTTGCATGAGCGAGTTCGTGAGCAAGAAGTCTGAACAAGCCAGGGGCGATCTGATAAGCAGAACGTGCCTCATAACTGTTTGCCCTGAAAGTGTTAGACCAAGTTACATAGTCACCATTCCAATCGACATAACGCCTAAAGGCATCAAATCTAAGTCCATCACCGTAGTCGGTACGAAAATCATCTTGTTTGAAAATGGAGTCCCACTCTTCCTTATTGCGCCAAAGATATCGCGGATCGATATACATGGATGCGGTGTAGGAATGGTAGAACGAAGGACGGATATCGTAACTGATGACAATAGCGTTCACAGACTTAAAAAGATTATTGAGGTCTTGGGACGAGATAGATTCCATCGCTTCAAGGAAACTGGCTGCCATCCAGTCGTGCGACACAACGAGACGTGACTCAATATCGGAGAGTGAAACTGAGGAGGTCGAAACACCTATCGGTTTAATTGCACTTAAACTGCACGACTCATTGTCCAAAAATGCCTTTGAGCATGAAACCAGGTTTGTTGGAGAATCCTCTGAGAAAGCTGAGATGCTGTTAAGAGAGGGGACGCCATTAACGTTGACTGGAGTTCCCTCATCTTCAGGCGCATTTGGTGGACGCTCATTAGAACCACCGCCTCCACCGCATCCTAAAAAAAGCGAACAAGAAACTAAAAATATTAGCTTTGGTACTGATATAAATACTGCCATCTGCGTCATCATCCATGAAATACGGGTTCTTCCGAGCCAGATAAAAGCTCACTGGTCTATTACTGACCATTTGTCCCTGATTCAAGCAGTATACGGCGACTACTTCAGGCTCTCCTTCCCTAAAGTGAGACCGACTGTAAATTACCACGCTAACAGTGGTGGACACCAACGAGGGACTAACCGGACACACACCTTTAATATGGCAAAAAAACCACCTCAGTTATCTTTCTGCCATAAAGACCAATAGCGCCCTCTTCTCCTTGGTTTTGAGCAGGAAAATAGAAAAATCGCTGAAATTACGGCGAATGGGTGTATTGCAGGTAAGCAAAAACCACCGGTAAGGTGGTTATTCAACAATGGTGAGTAGTTTTGGCGATGTTAGCTGGCTGGGAGTCGAAATCCGCAAAGTCGCTTTCTCCCGAGTAAGGATAAAGCGCCCTTAATCGATGACTCTATGCCAATGAGGGTTCCCTTTTCAGCATGTTTGTAGGCATCAAGCCATTCAGAGGAATCAAACCCTAAGCGGTTGAGTATTGGAGGCGTTCGGCTATCAATATGACTACGCCTGCCTTCTCTGCATTGGCGACCCGTCCAATCGACAAATGCGAGATAATCCATCAGTTGAAAAGGTATATATAAATTGCCTGTCAGGTTTATTGTCTCCAAATAATGCGCACCACTGCAAGCTTCCATGCCTATACGTACGTGTTGAATATTTGCTAATGTAGTCAGCAAGTTAGCGCGAGATACAGATTTGTGAAGAATTACTTTTCCTCACTAATCGACAGCGTGCAATGAGAACTGGTGTTTATCGAAGTAAACACCGCAAAAGAATTGTGAAGACATGGAACCTCCGGTTTTGAAAAAGACACCTATGTGTGGCAAATCCGAATGAGGGAGGATCCAATTCATTCGTTATATACCATCTTTCCTGTGGAGGACTAAATGGATAACAATACAATCTATGGGCTACTAGGTAGCATTGTTCTTGCGTATCTCATACCCAAAGTTAGTCCCTATATAGATTTCTTATTTCAAAGAATCTTCGAACTACTTGTCACCAGCGTGCATAACCCAATTAATGGTTACTTCCGAAGGGTGAAACTCAGACGTCTAATAAATTTTCGTAATGACCGTAGAAATGATTCTGCAGTAACAGAACAAATAGTTAAGTCGTACGCATACTTACTACTTTTTTGGGGGGTGTTCGCTTTCTACATCAATCTGCTGTTGAATGAAAGTGTAGTCACGATGTTAGATGGAAATATTGCTCAAGGCATGCTGCTCACGATCCCTATCTATGTTGTAGAGTTTATTTGGCTTTCAGCTTCTGGTAGGGCAAAAAAACTGGTGGCAAGTAGAGGAAGGTGAGCTTATAACAAGTAAATAGACTCTGCAGGGAAAGACACTCTAACTCACAGAATTAACGGTGGAACTAACGAAACATACACTATTAGAAAACCATATTGTGCGAGAAAAGCACCTTAACTTCGATTTATAGCGTTTAGGTGGCTTTCTTTCGTGAAGATAATGCTTTATTCCCCTCAAAACGAAGTTATATTTTCGTGGGATTCTAAAGGGATATTATGAATGCAAGGATATATATTTGGCTTTTGATGGTTGTAGGTTTTGGAGTCAATGCTACAAGCGATAAAAGTGATGAATTTCGCAATTATGTACATCAAAATATAGCAAATCAGCCTCTTAAGAAAGTTGCTTTTGAAGCTGAAATGATCTGGAATGAACTGTTAAACATTTACAGGGATAAAAACAATAAAATAGATGAACTTGATGCTCGTGATTTTATGGTTGAGTTGGTCAGCATAGAAATGTGTTTAAGGCATTTACAATCCAAATTGACTAGTGAGCCCTCTATTAAAACCATGTATTTAGATACAGTAGAGCATTCTTTTGAATATGCAAAAGCACAAGATTATATCTATCAAATAGTTGGCATTGAGTATCAGGATTCAATTATACCTTTACTTCCAGAAATGACTTGTGGTGACCATTTAATCCAAGATGAAATTGATAATGTAACAAATGCATCCATACCAACGTACTAACGGGACATCAACCATTTAAATGCCAAAAAAACACAGAACACACTGCGGGGACACACACCTTAAAATGTCCCATTAGTTCCTCGTTCCATAGAAGCCACCAACGCCTTGCTAGAATAGGATTGGGCAATCCCTCGTTACTCTGACAGATTGACTTCCTCGGCC
This sequence comes from Enterovibrio makurazakiensis, assembly GCF_050336585.1. Lineage (NCBI taxonomy): Bacteria > Pseudomonadati > Pseudomonadota > Gammaproteobacteria > Vibrionales > Vibrionaceae > Enterovibrio > Enterovibrio makurazakiensis. The sequence goes on along the minus strand of NZ_JAKJSE010000008.1, from coordinate 48,448 downwards.
GCTCGCTCATTTGCAAACTCAACCCGACACTGTCCAATCATATTTTCCAGCGACTGTGCCGAAAGGTTAGGGTTCCATTGGAGAATGCGGCATCTCACGTCAACTGGTTGTGCCAAGTGCGTTTGGATGATTTGAGAGCAACTCATAAGTACCAATCGCTCCAAGCGTTTTACTACCTGAGCTGCGCCTTCAAAATCCGTTCCTGGCAGGATAACGCCAAACTCATCAGAGCTTAAATGTCCAACAAAGTCCCGAGGACGCAATAGACCAAGGCGCATACAGCGGGTAATTCGACGTAAAATCTTCACCGTCGCCGTGTGCCCGTAAGTCATTCTATATAAGCGCAATGAATCTACGCTAAGTACGATAATGTGCAATGGAGACTCATCACGATTCGCAGCAGCCACTTCTTTCATTAGTGACAGAGAAAAACACTTCTCGTTTTGTAACCCCGTTGTTGCATCAATCAGAGCAACGGTTCCCAACTCTTCGTTCAAGGTATAGTTCTTATAAATATGCTTTATAGCCGCTCGATACCAGTGCGTAAGGGTCTGCTGAAGCGTAAAGCTCAGGATAAGTCCAGTGAGAAGAAGCAAGATGTCGATTTTGAAAATATCTGCAAAGTACTCCGTCGGCATAAATAATACACTTCCCAAAATTCCACCAACAAGACCTAAGCCAAGGCCGAGGTAGAGTGCCGGCGGGTAGCTAAAAAATGCAGAAATTGTAGAGACGGAAAAGATAACGCCGAAGATGAAGTAGGAAAGGCTACCGCCTGAAAACTGCAATAAAATGGCGATAACGAGCCACGCTAAAGTACTGAGTACTGCCGTGATCATAGCGGCGTTTTGCCATGTCACGATGTCGGCATGCGTTACTACCCATACACCGTAACCAAGGAAAAACAGGATCGAAAGGGCAACAATGATGACAATGAATACATCATCTGCGCTGTGAATCCACACATATTCACCGCTAACAATCAGTGCAAGTGTAATGAGCGATAGCAGAAGCCTCTTCCATCCCTGTTCCTGTTGATTACGGTTTTGTCGGTCAATATAGGTATCGCTGCTAAAGCGTTCTTCTTTACTCGGGATCATCTAAAAATGCAGCACAAAAAAAATAAGGTTTACAGAATCAAGCGACCCAATCTGTATTCACTTAAATGATTTATGCGATAAATGTGTGAAGCACCCATTGAAACTGAGTAGATTGTGGTTTTGTTCAAGTTTATGTCACCCTAGCTCTTAATACGTGTGATGATCAATTCTCTTCATACTATGATGAGAAAAAATGCGTTGAAGAATGAGAATGCGGTACAGATGCTTGTCGATAAGCTAACGTAACTAATTGGGACATACACAGTTTAAGTCCGACTCACCGTTGCCATAAACATTGGTTCCCCCCTAAATTGACACATCAAATAGTGAGAGAGGTAATAATGTCACGAAAAAAATTCATGGAATCCCATGGTGCAATAAATCGTAACGACCGCTATGGGTGGGCATTTGTAAATCATGAAGACAAAGTGGTTATTTTTGGTGCTTGGGATGTGAATACCGAACCTGATAGAGCTTTGATAATGTCAACAGACTGGGAGCGAAATGAGTTAGGACGTAAGCAAAATGCATTTGGCGAAGCCATGGAGTATATCAAGCTTATTGAAAATAAAGGCTACTCACTAAAAACCTTCCCTATGATATTAGACGATAAATATGAAAATAATTCGGGCACTGGAAGAGCTAAGATCAAGGACTATGTTGAAGTATTGTCAGAAATGACCCTAGAAGTCGTTAGCGGTGATTATTATGCTGTCGGTAACCATGAGGTAAAACATTCTAAAAAAGCCTCTCCGAACGTTGCCCAAGATGTTAGTGACATATTCCAATCTGCAATCGAAAAGACAGAGCGTGAGAACTTAGTGCTCTCACGTATTGGGCAGGGGAAATTCAGACAAAATGTTATCAACGATTGGGGTAATGGTGAATGCTGTGCGCTTACTCTGACGAATGTTCGCGAAATTCTAATTGCATCTCATATCGTGCCTTGGTCTAAATGCGACAGTAATGAACAAAGGCTTGATGGTGCAAATGGCATTTTGCTTTGTGCCCATATCGACAAGCTATTTGATGCCCATCTACTAACCTTCGTCAAGAAAGGTTCAAAATTTGTATCTAAGTTGTCGCCTAAGATCGATCCTTCTGTATTGAAAGGGCTAGGAGTTCAACCTGGTTATGAACTATGCACCGAACGACTCAGCGTTTTACATCGTGAGCGATTTGAAAGGTATATGGTCGAGCATAATAAGCAGTTTCTGCATAAGTATGATAGCTAACGGAACTAACGGGATACACACCATTAAAACGCCAGAAAACCACCTCAGTTATCTTTCTACCATTGAGCCCAATGACACCCCCACCCCTAGGTTTTGATCAGGAACGTAGAAAAACTCGCTGAAATCACACAAGTGCTTAGTTTAAAACTCATTCAGCGAAAACCACTGCTGTAGGGCTTCAGCGGTGGTTTTGATAACTTCGTTTTTGCGGTCTGTTTTCCGGCTAATGATAAACCAAGTTAAAGGCAGCCCTTGCTTGGTGACCGAAACGGGTGCCACCAGCGCTTGTCTGATAGAGCGTTTAAGCGCCCAACGGGAAAGAATACTCACGCCCAAATCAACGGCGATCATTTCTACAATGGCATCGGTCATTTCCACCACTTGCATGTGTGGCAGACGAATACCGGAAGGACGAATAAAGCGCTCATATTCAAAGCCGGGGAGCGCATCCAGACTGTATGTGAGGTATTCGACATCCACCAAATCCTGAGCCTCTATCCAAGGTTTAGCTGTAAGCGGATGATTTGGGTGAGTTACCAGCACCAGTTCATCTTGCATTAGAGTTTTGCAGTCCAGTGCAGGATTCTCTGAACGCGCGGGAGAAATAACGATGTCGCTTTTTCCCGTTATCAAGGTGGCTTCGGCATCGCGTGTGGCGGCAGCAACAAAATCTATCTGGATCTTTTCTCTGCTAAACGCAAGCGATTTAAGAAAACCCGGCACCCAGTGGTAAGCGGAATATTCAGCAATCCCTATTCGGACTAGATGGCTGGCATTGGCAGCAGTGCGTTCAAATTCGTCTTCGGCGCGCGATAACTCGGGCAACACCGATGAGGCGGTTTGAATCAACGCTTGTCCGGCTGGCGTGGGTTTGAGTCTTCTTCCGTCACGCTCGAATATCGCACTTCCCAAACGACGCTCAGCTTCGGCAAGGCGATGGCTCATTGCGGGTTGGGTAACGCCAATGGCATCTGCCGCAGCGCCCAAACTGCCATATTTTCCAATCGCATCAAGCAACTGCCAGTGACGGATATCCAGCCTCATACATGCATCCTTTTTATGTATATATAGAGTTATTCATTAATCATTCTACATAAACATAGCTAGTATTCTCCCGTCGTTATTTAAAAAGTGGTAGGGAGACGTTTCATGGGCATGTGGATGGTGCTGGCAGCTGCATTGGGTTTCAGTTCGAACCCTTTGCTGGCGCAGTTGTTGCTGAGTCAAGGATTCTCGCCGGACTCCATCACTCTGTACCGTTTTGCTATTCCGACACTCGTGATGCTGCTTTTACTGAAAAAACGTCCGGTATTGGATGGTGAATTTCTGCGTTTTATCGCAGTGGGTGGCCTATCGGCACTTGGTATGTTGGCGTTTATGTCGAGTTTAACCAATCTTGAGCCGAACGCCGTGATCCTGACCTATTACGCCTACCCTATGTTCGCCATTCTGATTGGCTGGCTTTGTTTCAATAAAGCAATGAGCCGCAACCGAATGATTGCCGCGATGCTCATAGCTATCGCGGTCGGCATTATGCAGGAATCTCAAGATTTTGGTGCTTCTTGGCTCGATTTTATGGTTTGCCTTGCGGCTCCTGTGTCGTTCGCCGTTGTGATCAATATGTTCTCGCTGCCGCAGAAAACCCAAGATGCCACTGCCCGTATGTTTGCGGCATTGTTGGGTCACATGGTGATTCTCGCCCCTATCACGTTGCTCAGCAGCAATACGCTTTCGATGCCAACATCCTTTGACCAGCTATGGCTGATTCTGGCGCTGGGTGTGTTTTCCGCCGCCTTGCCCCAATACCTGTTTTCACGTGGGGCGCAATTAGCAGACATGGAACAAACCACCATGATCAGCAGTTGTGAGGTGGTATTTGCGTTGGGATTAGCGTGGATCTTTTTAGGTGATGAGATGAATCAAAGTGATGTGATGGCCACTGCCCTGATTTTGTTGGCGGGTTTAATCCGCTATGAGGGTATACCCCAGCCGGAGAGGGCAACAGATACACATGCTTAAGCGAAGAACGCAAAAGACCGCCGTTAGCCTATTTGTTTACCACGCGGTAATTCCCACGCTCTGTCGTTCTTCTCGAAGCCAACCTTAGGATAATACTCGCTCGCGGCGGGCGCAGAAATCAGGAACAGTTTGCAGTGATGTCCGAGTTGATCATTCGTTAATTGCATCAGCTTTTTGCCAATACCCAACCCTTGATACGCATCCTTGACCGCCAAGTCAGAGAGGTAGCAAGCATAGTGAAAATCAGTGATGGAGCGCGACACCCCCACCAGCGCATCACCATCCCATGCTGTTACTGTTAAATCCGCATTTTTCACCATCCCTTCCATTGTTTCCACATCATCAAGCGGACGACGAGCACCAAGGCTTGAATGCGCAAGCACGTCAATGAATTCAGCAGCAGTAATCGCACGGTTAACTTCATAGGTGATTGTCATTGATCTTCCCTCTCTTCTCGTCCTGTCTGCTTTTGCTTGTTTCAGCGTGGTGGTTTACGCGTGGTGGTTTACACATGGTTTCTTAACCAACACCTTCCCTATCACTAAAACAATTACATACTTATCATACCCGTCCGTCTCCCACTCGAATCCATTGTTCAACGCGGATCACATATAGAATTTAAATCTGTGGCTTAAATGCTTAGGAATGGAAGTCTTACGGACTTCTTACAGTGCTAAATTGACCCTGCATGTGCTTTGTTCTGCGAAAGTGTTAATTTGAAGACCGTGGTGGCTTGCTCTCCGCTTTCACACCCACAGTCATTAACGAGTGCGCAACACACATCTCCCCTTCTGATAGCGTATTTATTCTGACGCATCATTGCGAGCCACATCAATAGATTGATCAAAATCATAAATCTCTTCAAAGGGCGGATTTCTACCTTTTTTGGGGAGATTTGTACCTTTTGACCACTTTATTAATAAAGGAAATTGAGCACGAATTTACAGTGTGGATTTCCTCAATGATCAGCAACAAATGGCTAGAACTCTATCAATACATTCAAAAGCACATTGAAACGCTCCCTGCGGAGAGCGATATCGTTGAGTTGCTGAATGATAGAGTGATGTTCCTCAGCGCACAGTTCGTCAATGACGTGTCAGCAAAAAATAAGAATCAACAAGATTGGCTTGAGCACGAAGCGTTTACGCTTGTGATGAGCAACGTTGTTCAACAACTGTCGTTGACGAAACCTCTCATCACCTTTTTGTTTGAAACCCTGATGGCTGCGCAACTTTGTCAGCTTGCGATGGTTACCATCAATGCGCACAAATCCCTGCTTACTGATGATGACTATACGTGCAAATGCGGCTTGGCTTATCAACAGCTCGGTGAGTACGACTTGGCCAAAACTGCCTTTGAAGAATCCCTTTCTCTGAACGCTGAGAATGCCATGACCCTTTGTCATCTTGGCTTTAATTACTTGTTCCAAGGACAAACCGAGGAAGCCATTCATTACTTTGAGCAAAGCACGAAAATCGCACCTGATTTCGTTGGTGGTTACCAAAACCTTGCAGGTGTCTATTACCAAAACGGTGACTTTGCCTTAGCCGCGCAAAATGCCGAACTGGCGTTCAGCAAAGATACCTCGCTCGTTTCTACCTATATCACGGCCATCAGCAGTTACATCGCATTGGGTGAAAAAGCGAAGGCCGATAAATGGGTGAATGCCGCGTTTGAACATAACGTTTCGTCCATCGAGTTAGTCAGATTGGCGGGTATCGCCGCGCATCAAAGTGGTCGTTTGGAAGAAGCTTTAGAAGCACTGAATCACTATTTGGCACATAAGCCAGAAAGCTTTGATGTGTTGAACATTCGTGCACATGTAAAAGCGGACCTTAAGCTCTATGCCGAATTAGAAGAAGACATTGTTCAGCTTCGCGTCTTCGAACCGAACGATGAGTGGTCACTGGAGCAGTTGTTCTTGTGTTACTTCCACACCGAACGATGGAACGAGGCGCAGGCAGTCATGGTGCAACTCAACCGTCTTGCACCCCGTTACAAAATTACTTACCGCGATGAACTCAACACGATCAAGAAAAAGCTGAGCATCGACGTTCTCGAATTATCCTAACTATCTGGAGCAAATGTGAATACGCAAAATCATGACGGCGTTAAGAGCAATTCACGCCGTGATTTTCTGAAGCTGGGCGGTGTTGCCGCAGCAACCGTTACGGTTGGTGCAGCGGCGGGTGCCGGCTTCGTTTTGGGTCGCGACCCTGATGCGAACGTGGGCTGGGGCCGTACTGAGTCTGGTCACGACATGTTCTTCAACCGCGAACCATTTCGTGTAGATGTTGCACCAACCATGGAAGTGGCGGGCAAATTGGAACGCCCAGAGTGGAGTGATTTCCTTTTCCACCGTACCCGTGTGTTTGCTGCTGAAATGAAAAAAGGCTGGGTGCCAACCAATGACTGGCGCGACATTCCCGACGCACGAGTGCGTGACTACTACTCACGTTACCCAGAGCGTTGGGCTGACATGCGCCAATCGTTTGAAGAAAAAGCAGAGCACACCGCGAATTTTGAAAGCCACCGTTCCCGCTTTGCACTTGGCTGGGCGTATTCCGCAGCATACATGCGCGGCAACATGAGCAACTTCCCGCCTAGGCCAGAAGGTCACCCAGACGTGGTGGATTTCCAGTGGGTTAAACGTGCTAAACAAGAGTTTAAATCGCCAGCGCATGCCTCTGAACTCATCAAGAAGATGGCGTTTAAATTCGGCATGAGTATTGTTGGCATCACCAAGATGGACCCGAACTTTGTGTTTAAAAACACCATGCGCGGTATGCCTGATTGGGATGAAAGCATTCCTAAGCACTGGAAGAACGTCATCATTTTCGGTACCCCAATGAACTGGGATCCAATGTATGCCGCGATCGGTTACTCCACCTCTTACGATGGTTACTTCCGTGCGAAAAATGCCTCTGGTCTGATGGCAGCTTACCTTGGGGAGCTAGGTTATGCGGCTCGCCCGCAATGGCCAGGTTCTGATTACGAAATCGTTGTTCCACCACTGGCTATTAAAGCGGGTATGGGTGAAGCGGCGCGTAACGGTATTCTTCTGACACCAGAGCTGGGTCCAAACATTCGTTTAGCGGCGGTGATCACTGAGCTGGATCTGGAAGCAGACAAGCCAATCGACACCAAAGTTAAGCACTTCTGTGAAGAATGTAAGATCTGTGCGGACTCTTGCCCGAGCGAATCTATCAGCAAGGCCGACAAACCTGATGCTGTGGTTCGTGGTTACCGTAAGTTCGAATTTAACCAAGACAGTTGCTGGACTATGTGGCGTCAAGGCCCAACGGAAACCGCGATGGGTTGTCGTGTGTGTATTGCAGTTTGCCCTTACACCCGCAAGAACAACTGGATCCACGCACTGGTGAAAGAAGCGGATCCGCGTGACCCAACGGGTATGACACGCAAAACACTGCTCGCGATGCAGCATAACTTCTTCTACTACCCAGAAGCCGAAGCGTATCACGGTGATTGGAATGGCGGTCGCTTTGCCGGTTATCACCAACCGCCAGAGTGGATGCGCAGCGAGAACTACCTCAAGGTCGAGAAAACTTGGGAATACGACGGCAACTGGGAGGGTTTCTAATGTTTCCACAATCTACAGTACTGGACCCTCTGTTCTGGATGGCATTCGGTGCGCTTCAAGTGCTGGTGTTTGCTGGTGCGAATCAATGGGCTAAACAGTTCGACCTAGGCATGAACTGGTGGAAGTGGGGCTTGGTCGGCGGCTGGTGGGCATCCATTGTCCTGACCGTTGCAGGTGCCTTTACGCTACTGGGCGAAAACGAAGGCCTTGCTGGTTGGTACTTCCTTGGATTTGCTGGCACTGCGCTGATCATTGCAGGTGCCGTGATCTTGCGTCTGTTGTTTGCATTGAAACCAAAAACAACGCTGTAACAGCGTGATTGTTTAACCCATACCCAAACAACCAGACTCTTAAACTTTCAGGGTGCTTGGGTAGCCAAATAGTAGGAACAGATCTTGGGCGTGTTCGATGAACTCGACAGCCTAAGATCTGCATAGATCATGACGAATAAGAAACCCGCTAATCGAAATAAGAACCTTGAGAAGATATTGAGCGTCGCTTCCGTGATTGTTCTGATCTTGGCTTGGTTTCTGGGTGGGCTGCGCACCAACAATTCGCAGACACAATTTTTTGAAAGTATCACAAACAGCGGAGAGCAAATCGTACAGGTTAGCCCTCAGCTGTATAAAATCGTGCCACTCGGCGACAACGCCGATAAGTTGGACGCGCTTAAATGGATAAGCTTCGGCTCGGGCATTGGCTATGGTGGCTCGCTCACTATTGGTGGTGTGTTTATGCCCGATGGTGAAGTGCAAACTATCTCGCTACTTTCTTCCAAAGAAACCTCGTCTTACTTTGAAAAAGTGGTCGATGAGAAACTGCCAGAAGCCTTGCTGGAACAAAACATTCGAACAGCCTTGTACGTAGACGGTGTGTCGGGTGCAACCCTGACATCAGATGCTTATTCCGCTGCGCTGAATCAAGCTGCTGACCCAGTTCGACAGCAGCTATTTAGCTATCAACTGACTGAGAAAGCGTCGCCACTGTCCTATTTCAAATGGCTAGATGCAGCCGCGCTTCTGTTCTTTGTCGCCGCTGTATGGGTAAACAAAACTCGGTCACCGCATAAAGCGAAGATGAATGCAGTCTTGCTAGCGGGATCGACGTTGGTGTTCGGTTTCCACGCCGCCGCCTTGTATTCCGCCTCGACGATGGGTGGTTTGATTTTTGGCTCATGGCTGACTGGTGTCGCAAACTACACGCCGTTTATTCTGCTGGTACTGAGTATCGGCTACATCCTTTACTATAACCGCAATGTTTACTGCCAAAGTCTATGTCCTTTTGGAGCCATTCAGCAGTGTTTGGCAAAAGTGGGCAAAGCCAAAGCATCGCCTGTGCGTCATACCTTTTTTGTTTGGATGCCACGTGTACTTCTGATTGTTACCTTGTGTATGGGCGCATATTTCCGAAACCCTGCCGGTTTTGTGTATGAACCCTTTGGCATTGCTTTTGGCATGATTGGCGGCATGTACCTATTCGTATTGACGGTCATGATTTTATTAACCTCGTTGATCGTGCGTCGTCCATGGTGTCAGAGCTTGTGCCCAATTAACGCGATGACAGATTTCATTGTGTTCAATAAAAACTGGTTTAAGCAGACGCAAAACAAAGCGAAGAAAAAGAACCGTCAACCGCGTGTGCGCAAGGAAGGGACAGAATGAGACAGAAACTTTCGTTTGTTTTCTTTTGTGCGGCGACAGTGCTGATATTGCTGCAATTGATGTCTAACGTCATGGAACTGAGCGAGGAACAAAGTGAAAATCGCCTCATTCACACGGTGAGCCGCCAAATTGAAGTGAAAGCAGTAGATGTGGTTGAAAAGCCGGAAGTGGACTTCAAACAAATGGCGCACGATATGCAGGAAGAAATGTACTGATTATCTCTGCATGAGTGACACCGAAAAACAACAATAAATATATCGGCACTTGGGATTACCTAAGTGCCTTTTGAGCTTTGCATGGTCGAAAAGAATATCCCCGTTGAACGCATGCGTTCAGAAGTCTCGTTGGTGAATCCAAACGGTTTCCGCATCTCTGAATTGTATGCCACAAGAGGCGTGGAAGATGTTTCCAGACCTCACCGTCTGAATTTCAGCGCCTTGGTTTACGTGACCGAAGGTGAAGGAGTTCACTACGTTGATCACCAAATGTATGTGCTGAAACCGGGCACATTGATCACGATTGGACGAAATCAAATCCATGGCTTCGCGCAATCGCGCACCGTTAATGGCTTCGTGATCCCCTTTAATTGTTCCTATCTATCCAATGGGCCGGATGATCCGCATGTCGATCTGATGCTGGATGCGATTACACACATCAACCGTATTCCCAATGTCGGAGAAAATGTCGATACACTCATTCAGCTCCTTTCTGAAGAGTTTGAGTCGACATCTGAATTTAAAGCTGAGGTCATTCGTGGCTTGCTAAGAGCAGTATTGCTTAAATGTGTCGTGCCAGAATATTTAGCGATGCAAAGTTTGCCAATGACGACCAACACGCATACGGATTTTATTCGTCTAAAACAGTATATCGAAGCAAACTTTGCAGAAAGGCCGTCGACCACTGACATCGCCCTTGTGTTAGGAAAAAGCGTTAAACAACTGGATAAACTTGCCCGTTCAAACACAGGCGACAGCGTGAAAGACTTGGTGGACGATCGCGTGCTGGTGGAAGTGAAGCGTTTACTGGCGTTTAGCCAATATTCCATCGCTGATATTGCAGCAAAGTTGGGCTTCAATGAAGCCACCAACATGACGAAGTTCTTCAAACGGCACACGGAAATCAGCCCTAAAGACTTTAGGCAGCTATGTCGTATGGGGCTGTGTAATAGGTAGATACACCGGTTCGCAGGTTCGCGTTACTTACCGCATATCAATCTTGAATAGAGAACGAAAAGAACAAGGGTACTCCATAAAATTCGTTACCCTTGCCTAGGCGCTATTACTCGACTCTAAACATCTGAACCTTATTGTCTAAATCGTTCATTTTCTGACTATAGTGTCCAAGCTTATTCTGAATTATCGCTGACCCTTCACGGGATTTCATTGCAATAGCAACCAATTGTTCCAGCTCAGTTGACACACTCAATACCGTCAGCGCCTGCTGTCTTGCTGCCTCTGTGATGCTGGCATTTTTTTCAGCCATTTCACTGATGTTGGTGCCTAACGTTTGCAAAGAGTCTTTCGCACCTTCAACAGACTGCTGAGTTTGATAACTTACATCTCGACTCTGCTGCATATTCGAAAATGAAGCTTCTGTGTTGTTTCGAATTTCATCAAGCATTGTCGCAATTTGCTCGGTTGATACCTTACTTCGCTGTGCCAACGTTCTCACTTCATCAGCAACAACCGCGAAGCCTCGACCCAAGTCGCCCGCTCGTGCCGCTTCGATTGCCGCATTAAGTGCCAATAAATTGGTTTGCTCCGAGATTCCATTAATACTTTCAAGAATCTCCTTCACATTCATCGTCTGCTGTTCGAGCTCTTGCATCATCAGGAACGTCGTATCAATACTGCCAATGAGTTTTGCCATCGTAGCAACAGATTGCTCACCATTTGACACCGCTTCTCCCGTTACATCCTGAGCAGAATGGGTCGTCTCTTCTACATCAACGGCAAATCTAGCAACTTCATCACTACTCTGTGACATTTCTACCATTGCTGCCGCGAGGCTGTCACAACGTGACGAAGTATCGTGACTCGATTGAACATCTTCTTTGGTAAGCTTCATCACCTCCTCAAGCGTGGCATGTGATTCTTTTGAAATCTCAGTGACCGACCTTAATATGACGCGAATACTCGAAACAAAGGTATCAAAGTGTTTCTCGATATCGCCAAACTCGTCGTCAAACCCGCTGTAAATTTCTTGCGAGATATCTTTGGTGCTTGCCATGTCTTCCATGTGTCGGCCCAATGAGTGAACACGACGATTGATATCTTTTACCGTAAAAATCGAAAGTAAGAGCAATGGAGCAAAAACCGCACCTACCATTACCATTGAAATCACGCTCATCATTTCTACGCGCCCAGTTGCCTCTCGCACGTAGTTCATCATGTTTTCAATAACCTGATTTTTTAGCTTATTGACGGCCACAATGCGTTTCGTCGCCATTGGAAACCATTCTTTCGCAGTAGGTCCGCTGATCTTATCTAAATTCTCACGCTGACTTAGAAATTGAGATTCAATCGTTGATAGTTCATTCCACAAAGGCGCATTTTCTAGTTGCGTAAATGCCGATAACAACTCGCCGCTTAGAACGGTACTCGTACTGTGCGCCTCATAGTTAAAATCACTAATGTAACTCTCAATATTGGCGTACATTCTTAGGTCAGTGCTTCCGCGTGCAAAAACACCATTTAACGCCCCTCGAGATTGGCCGGCCTTCTCTTTCATTTTGATCAACGAAAGAAGCCCAAGCAGTTGTTGTGAAATGATAGGGTCTGAAGATTGGGCGATGATGGCTGAAGCACCTAAAATTGCGTAGCGATTTAGTGTCGAATAATAGTTAAATGGTGAATCGACAATTTCTAAGCGATCAACTTGCGAGCGAATAGATTGTGTCTGTCTAAATTGCGTATTCAAATCGCTCGAAATGGTATTCCAAATTGCAGTATCAATATATTCGGGCGAGAAACTCAGTAAACCCATTTGTGCCGCATCGGCTTTAGGTCGATGATTTACTAATTTCTGAACTTGTTCTGCTTCTCCGTTTGACCCAATAACACCCGCCGTTAAACCGCGTTCGACAGCAAAGTTATGTGCCACATTGTCTAGAAGATTAAACAGCTCTACGACTTCAGCATTCTTGTGGTAATCGTCCACTGCAGCGCGAGAGTTCACAACCTCTCTTAGGCCAAGCAAAACCAGTAAAAAGAGAGGGATACCCGATATTATGATCAGCTTTTTGCTTAAGCGAATTGAACTTAGAAAGTGCAACATAGACAGATACCTAGCGTAGTATAAGACACTATTATCCTAGTAAGAAAATTGTCTATAACTTCATCTATTTACATGCTGAATATGGGGTCTGTGGCTACTATCTCAAATTTGCCAATAAACCAGATTACATGTCTCGAAATCAAATTAATTCCCTTGTTTTTTACGTGGTTATGAAACAGGCATTTCAAATGAACTTTTTGTCACAATTGTACGGAGCCATACCTTTTTGAGCGTAAGATTTGCACAAATAAATCTCTATTCAATCACACTTAACGGAGATTGAAGGGCACGGTACGCGCTTCTCATTGTTTGGATAAAGGATTTGAAAGGGATTCTTTAGAAAGTGGCACTACTCGCTACCTAGCAACGTTCGAGGACATTTCGCCGTCGGCCTTTGGTGCCAATCCAATTAGATCACAAAGATCAATTTGCAACTTTCTTGACGGAATCTGCCTTGGATGACGTTGAACCCAGCGTTCGCCACGCTTCATATTCTTCGCCGTTTATCCAAGTAACGCCGATGTGTTCTTCCCAGTGCTTAAAATCCGCACTGCGATAACGCTCCACCGCGCAGCCACCCGCGCCGAATGCCATTTGGCACACGCTAAGAATGAGGTATTCATCATCATGCCGAAGCGAAGCTCCATCTCCTTTCCAAGGACTACACGATGCCAATGGTCGTGAAGGAGCGCGGAATACGTCAATTTCAGATGCGACGCCATCGAAGGCTTGTACCCGAGTAATCGAACATTTTCCCGCGTAAAACTCGTGATTACCGATAACCACATCAGGTTCGAGTGGTTGCCACCAAGGTATTGGCTTCGACACATCCATTTGGCGTTCGTTTTCTCGTTTATCACACCCTGTTAGCTGGCTGGTAGTCACGACTACCAAGACCGCAACAAGAAGCGGCATCAAAAAAACATATCGTGATGAAGAGGGAACGTTGCTCATCTGCTTACTTGCCTACCTGTTTGCCTTAGCGCCGCTCTCGATTTTTTTCGTTTTTAACGAAAACAATTTTGGCGTCATCGTTCGGTTAATGTCAAAGATGATATTCACTATGCTTCTTTCTGCTTCCCTCCTTCGGCTTCCCAGCGACAACCCTCATCGGCCTCCTTAGTTATATCCATTTCCTGCAGTGTTTGTCTTGATGTTCCGCCCGCCTCTTCATTTAAGTGTTATTTACAAAACAACGAGAGCACTTCTGTTGTTGCGACAATTGCTAACGCTTCAAGTACTTCACTGTGTCGCACTGAATGAAACACTCTGTGCCAATCGCTTCACGCCGCTCTTATATATTTCACCCTCAGTAGACGCAACACTTAGGCGACACACTAACAACGTATTGCTTTTTATAACAAAAATAGAAAAAAGAACGAGACATATAAATTCAGACTCAATTTGGCATGGTTGTTGCGAATAACACCTTCGACTCACGTCATTTGAACCCCTTAATTTTAAGGCACGTTTATTTATTGAAGGATACGTTTAATATGAATTTCAAACGGACGAGAAAATATTCACTCCCCATTTTCGGTGCACTGTTGGCACTTATGTTGTCACTTCCTAGTCAGGCGGGTATTCCAGGAATGCGCGGCTCTCAACACCTTGGTTTTACCGTGCCAAATGCACAAGAAGCGGTGGACTTTTTTGTCGATATCATTGGCTGCGAGGCGTTTTACACTATCGGTCCTTTTGGTCCATTCGACGACGATTGGATGACCGATAATTTGAATGTGAATAAAAAGGCAGTGATCGATATCGCGCACCTCGTTCGCTGTGGTAACGGTGTTTCACTCGAGATCTTCGAGTATTCCTCGCCAGACCAAAATACCACAGGCCCGAAAAACAGTGACATTGGTGGTCACCACCTTGCCTTCTATGTTGATGATATGGATGCGGCAGTCAGCTATCTAGAAAGCAAGGGCGTGAAAATCCTCGCGAAGCCCCATACGTTTACGGATACAGGGATGGAAGGGCTAACTTGGGTCTATTTTATGGCGCCATGGGGCATGCAATTAGAAATTGTTAGCTACCCGTACGGCCAAGGCTATGAGAAATCGACAAAAAGCAGAATGTGGGATCCCCGCTATTAATTCACCATTATACCCAAACTACCTAAAGGTACAGAATTCAGGTTGTTTGGGTATATCACAAAGCGGAGGTGAATCAATTTACCTCCGCTTTTCCAAGGAACAACCCTATGACAGCGTTCAAACGAAAGAGAATAAATATAACCTGTAAACACATTGCCACTTCCATTTTGCTGATCTTTGTTCTTTTCCTCGTTAACGCTCAAAATGCCTATGCCCATTTCACACACTTTGAGCCTCGAATTATTCATGTTTCAGAAAAACATGGCGGCTTAGAACTTTTACTAAGGATGCCGCTCCCCTTACTGTTATTAGATAAAACATGGAGAGGCTCAGACTCTCTTCAGAGTATTCCCTTCACTTATCAGAAAAAAACAGGTGAAGACACGCAATACATTGTTGATGTCAGCGCAATAGAAGAGCACTTTTCCGCTTTCAGTCAATTAGTTACTGATAACTATTCCCTCACACATACCAACCGCCCGCCCAGCGAACTTATCGTCACCGATATTCACATATTCAATAGTGACCAGCGGAAACCATTTAGCTCACTTGAGCATGCGGAGCATTCCTTTATCGGTGGCAATATCGTGGTGGATGCAGATGCCAGTAACTTATTTGAAAGCAGTATCGACGTGCGATTACTTGCCCCCACGGCTACTTTTGATGGCAGGTACAACATTGATAGCGAATTAGGAGTCCACCTGAATGCCATTGAAAAACTAGCAAATATCGTACAAGTACATTCGCAGCAAGGCACATCCAACACATACAGTTCTATTGGTCCATTGCACCTGAGCTTTGAACCGGAACCAGACCCACTCGGTGCATTTATCAATCATTTAGGTAATGGTGTCCTTCATATCCTGATCGGCCTAGATCACGTGCTGTTTGTGCTTCTTATTGCTCTAGCGTCAACCTCTTGGTTGCAAACGCTAAAACGCGCAACAGCGTTTACCATTGGGCACTCAGTCACACTCGCTATGGGCCTTTACGGGCTGACACCCGCAGGCACTTGGTTTATTCCTGCGGTGGAGATACTGATAGCACTCACTATTCTTTACGCCGCTATTGCTGTGGTTACCAAACACCAAGAAATCTTTGGCTATATGGCAATTTCCTTTGTGGGCCTTATCCACGGTTTCGGCTTTTCTTTTATTCTCAATGAGTTGGTATCAGAGGCTGGAGGGTTGAATGTACTCGATCTTATTGCTTTCAATCTCGGCATCGAATTTGGGCAATTGATCATTTATGGCGTATTCGCCATCTTACTGCTCATAAATAGACGATTTGACCCGCTTCAACGACTGCAGCTCAACAAATGGCTACCGTTTGCCGCGATCCTTCTTTCGGTATTCTGGGTCTATGAACGCAGTGTCCAACTATTGACGTAACCCAAATCCAAACCTAATCGGGATATTTGTTGAAGAATCACATGTTTTAAATAGGAGAGAAATATAGTCAGCGGTAACACTCCATATTCAGAAAAAAAATCCCGCCTTTTGCGGCGGGATTGATGCGGTTATGTGTTGCTAATAAAGCAATTAACGAACGTTGTATGAATATGACAACATCAGTTTCATGTCATTACGATCGTTTTTGTAGTTAGTGTCTTCTGAACGGAAATATGCTGGGAAGAAGTTAACATTCAATCCTTTCAAATCTCCTTCAAGGAAACGGTAGCGAATGTTGTAGTCAATCGAGTACATGGTACCGTCGTACGTGCGTTCATCACCAGTAACACTGGTGTCTGTAACGACATCCCAACCGTAGTTACCACCTAGACCCATGCTCAAGCCAGGAATACCCCATGATGCAAAGTTATAGTCAACGCTTAGTTTGACTGCTTTGGTACCATCTGGGTTGTAATCTTCAATTTGTGATGTTGTTTGCATGAAGTTACGGTTGTCAGAGTTTGCCCATGGCGTCAGACGGAAGTTGTATGATGCTGTGTCTGGTGCGTCTGTTTGGCTATACGCTAAACGATATGTAAAGCCGCCATTTTTAACATCAGCACCCAACGCCACGTAACTTTCAACCGAAGCATCATCTACGCCAGACAGATCACCTTCTACATACTTACCGCCTTGGTAGAACATAGTGGTATTCAACTTGGTTTCTGCGTTCAGATCCCAACCGTATTTAACCACAGCTTGCCAGTTATCACGGTAATCTTTACCTTGGCCGTAACCAAGGTCAATCGAGCCGTTATCTAGTGCATAGATGGCGCCGACCGAGTGGATGAAATCAATTTTTCCTGCTGGTTTGCGTGGATTGCCGTTTGCGTCAACAAGCCCGTCCATACCACCTTGGTGCCAGGCGTTAGTCATGTCATGAAACTCATCTGTCCAATCGTTCTTGAACTGATCAGCCCATGCATAGCCCACATGAAAGTTGCCGACTGAAAGCTTACCTTCAGCACCACGATATGAGTGTGGGTTTAAGCCCCAAGAAGAGCGAATCGTACCCATATCAATTCGGGTGTAACCAGCGCGTGCAGCAAAACCAAGATCTTTATCGCCTAACTTCATTTTAAGCGCGGCGATGTTCAAAGACGTATTAGTTTTTTCACATGCATCGCCCTGCACACCATCATCGTTACAGTCGTAGTCATAAAGCAAAATTTCTGACTGACCAACTGTGTCACCAATTTTCATCAGGGTACTACCCCAAACATCAAAACCGATGAAATCTTTGAAATAGCCTGAGCGGTAATCAAAGGCTAATTGAACAGTTTGGTTTTCGATTTGCGGTTTGAAATCTGCACCTGGTGCGCGGTCTTCACGATCTCGGATATAAAGGAAGGTATGAAGATTTAATTTTGAGTCTTCGTAAAAAGCTTGTTTGGCTTCTTCAGTTAAATCAACCGCTGCCACGCTTTGGTTCATAGCATCGTTAGCATCTAACTCGGCAGTAGCCGTAAATGAGCAGAGTGCAGCAGCAATAGACAAACTGAGTACAGACAGTTTATTGGCTTGGATTCTCATTATTAGTTCCATATTGTAGGGTATGTTTTAGGTCTGGATACATAATATTCCAACAAATGAAACAGTAAAAACAAAACGTCATTTCAAATATCGCATTTATGATAACGATCATAAAATGAAAAGATGTTTTATTTTTAAATGATCGTGGTTTTATTTATGCAACATAGATCGCGGACGTCTTAAAAAAAGGGAACATTTGAAAGGGAGAATGGTCTCGGTACGATTGCCAAACAACCTATGTGGAATTCGCGAGGTATGAGCGAGAGGCCTTGGGCTTTGGGTTCTGTTTTTTACAGTGAAGCGTAAACGAACAAGGCAGCTCTTCGTTTCGGACAAAGAAAAAGCCCCTTGATTGCTCAAAGGGCTTGATACTGCAAATTTTGCGTTACTTAAAGCTTGGGTAGGCTTTGCAACCAAGGCGAAGAGAAACTTCCGCGGCCGCTTCGTGTAAGTAGCTAATAAATTCAATTTTTTTGCTTTCAGTGAAGCGCATTGTAGGCAATGAGATACTCAAGCCAGCAACGATATGGTTGAATCTGTCGTACACAGGAACAGCAATACAGCGTAGACCCACTTCTTGCTCTTCGTTGTCTTCACCATAACCCTGTTTTTTCACTACAGGCAGCTCAGCGAGCAGTTCTTCTATGTTTTTATGTGTCTTCGGGGTCGATTGAGTGAACACAACGTCTTTCAGTCGATCACGGACGTCTTCTGCTGACATTTCGCACAACAACACTTTACCAATGGCGGTACTGTAAAGCGGGTTACGCTTACCAATACGGGATTGCATGCTAAGTTTATATTTTGAATCGATTTTATGGATATAAATGATGCTATCATCATCCAAAGCACCAAGGTGTAGCGCTTCCATCGTTTCTTCTGAGATTTTACTCATTTCAATGTTGGCATAGTCAATAATGTCAACATTCTGAAGCGCGCCAGCGCCCACTTCGAACAGTTTTAGTGTTAACGCATAGCGTTCCGTTTCACCTTCCTGAGAAACGTATCCCAGCGTCTTCATGGTTTGCAAGAAACGATAGACCGTACTTTTAGACATCATTAGACGCTGAGCCAAATCGCTTATACCAATCTCTTTCTCGCCACCTAGCGTTTCGAAAATCGCCATGGTCTTTTGAACCGATGAGACGGAGTCAGGTTGCTTATTGCTCATATATTCATCCTTTACACAATTTATTTGCGCTCAATCAAACAGCAGCAAAGTGGACATGCAACATTGTAGGTGTGTTGTCACAGAAATCAATCTTCGAATAAGATTTATAAAACATTATTTTTATCGCGTAGTACGCTATTTTGAAACAGAGATAAAATTCATTCATCCCTTAATATTCATTTTTGCGATGATACATTGAACATATAGACTGAAGCTGAACGTAAAAGAAGTTAGACAGTTTCTTACCGAATTTTTAAGAAGATAATCGCTCAGCATTTGTCCCAACAAGAAAGCGCCAACTAAATGCTGGCGCTCATTAAAGGCTATTTATTGAATACGATAGCTAAAGTGGTAGGTGCTACCCCCTAAGTTCGTGGTATCGACCGACCAGAACCCATCAACCCAAGAAACGCGATTTTCTACGTCATGCGCTTTAGTATCCCCTAGCGCATCCAAGAACTTCACTTTTACTGGTTCGTTGGTGCGCGTTGGTTGGCTAATCCACACATTCATTCGTTTTCCCTTTCTCTGCGTCATCACAGAGAACTCACCTTCTGATTCAAAATAATCATTCATAACAGGTGCTGCAGTAAACACGTTGGCGGCAAACACCTTTTGTTTCTTCTCAATAACTGCGTGCGCTTCGCTTGTCTGAACGACAATCTCAACGTCTGGTTTTTTCGCGTATTTTTCTGTCTGCTTCGCGGAGAACTGAGGCAGCAAGGTATAAGCGTAATCATCAACCTTGCCTGCGCCCGTATCATGCGGAATTTTGCTAAGAAGCGTCACGCCCATGACGGCCGTGTCTTCCATATTGTTGTTATTGGCTGGGTAAAGATCGTTCCAATTACCTAAACGCTGATCCCACATAAGCTCAATAGATTTATCGGTCGGAATGTAAACCCCCACCTGCGAGCCCTTAACGTTGCCTTTCACGTGATACGTATTTGTCGCGGTGCGTTTTTCCATATCCACGGTTGGCATCCACAATTCACCATCCACAGTGATCTCGTTTGAGCCATCCATATTTAGCTTACGGTTTTCAACGACGGTAGAAACACCCCATGTTTTGGACGATTTCACGTCAGAGCCTACCATTACGATTTCATCATCAAACATGAAGTAAGACTTCTTCGCGGTCGTTGGCACTTGTACAGCTGGCGTTTCACCAGGGCGCGTATTCATGAAATCAGCACCATAAACACCAAACTCACCGTTCGATACACCACCGACCCAAGTCATCTCTTTTTTCTTGTTCGCGTAAGTGTAAAAGCCCTTACATTTACCAATATCTAGCCCTGTCGTTGTCGTTCCCGCCATGTGGCGAGGGTCAATCAACGGCCACCAATCGGTGTATTGGTTATGATCCGCATCGTACAAGTACGTCATACCATCCGCGGTGTACCAAGCTTTGGTGTTTTCGGTGTAGCCCGCGCCACACTCAAAGTTACCAATACGGTTTGAATGCAGTGCGAGGGTAAAGGCATACCCTTCTTTACGGTGAACAACACGGTCTTGATTGTAGTAAGTAAAATTACCCTCAAGCTCCCCACTCGCCTTAAGACGCTTGTCATCAAGAATGCGCTGAGCGACATCCAACACTTTAAAATCGCTCGCTTTGGCAAAGAACACATCCTGATCAGTCTGCAGTTGCTCTTTGATGATTCCGCCAAGTTTTTTCTTGAGCTTACCTTCACGCGAATCATAGTAACGAAGCAAAACACTCAACGCCCCGCGCCCTTCACCTTTGTTTTGAGCCCAGCCTCGAGAGATCGCACGTCCGTTAACAGCGTCCATCATTTGGGCTTTGAATAGAAACGGGGCAACGGCGCTCATCAAGTACTGATCAACCAAGGCATATCGCTCGTCGTCTAGCGTGATACCCGTGTTGTCGATCATCACCATGATGCGTGAAATATTGGAAAGCAAAATCATGCCGTAGGTACCGATATACGGAATATCTTGGTGCTGGATAAAGCTTCCATCTTCGTAGAAACCATCTTTTGCAGAAACAGGCACCAAAACATCAGGAATGCTGTCTAGCGCCAGTTGGATTTCCTGATCGTTTTTATCAAAAATCCCGCGTTGAAGTACGATCAGTGCCGCATCGACTCGATTTGCTCCCGTGGTTGGGATTTGGTTATGCGGCGAAGATTGACCGTATTGGAAGTTAGGATCTGCTTGGTGATAACGTGAAGCATTGATCGCTTTGGTGATGATTTCCGCGGGCAGATGCTCATACACCAAAGTCATAATGTCATGCAGAAATTTAGGGGTGCCAATTTCCCACTCATGCCAGTTGTCTTTCGGATGCTGATCTAGGTTTTCGTTGTAAAAACCATCAAGCAAGTATTCTACACCAAACAAAATGTTATCAAGGGTTTCCTGAGTCTGAAACTCGCCGCCGACGCGATAAGCAACGGCCATATCAAACAAACGCATAAACGACGCTTTGGTGTTTTTTTCATGAACGTGTTTTTGCCCGTTTGTCACTTTGTACAATGGCAAAGAAGCCCAAAGGTACTCTGGATTATCAACGACAAATCCCGCTGAAGACGCACGTGCCTTTTCAATTTTGGCATCAATCATCAGGTCATAAACGGGGTCAGTCGTATCTATTGGAGCCCATAGAGCAGCCCAATTAGCCACAGCCATATCGTAATCAATAACGGCAGCATTGGTATTGAAAGCGCGCTCTGCTCCGTCAACATCAGCAGACATCGCGTAAGCAGAATGGCTACCAGAAATAGCCAGGGCAACAGCAAGTACAGAGGTTTTAATATTCATTAGGGTTTCATCTCTTTTATTAGGATAAATTTTGAATACAGATATACCCAAACAACCGGGAGCTCATTGCGAGATCCCGGGTTTGTACAATTTCTTATTATTTTTTTCTTTGTTATGCGCTCAGTAATTCGGCGTCCTTCAACGGAGGTAGCTCCGCTTTTGGCACCGCATCAATCAGGCGTTTTGTGTAAGGTTGTTGTGGATGGTTGATCACTTGGTCGACAGTGCCCTGCTCCACGATGCGTCCTTTTTCAAGAACCACCATGCGGTCACAGAAGTATTTCACCGTCGCGATGTCATGAGTGATAAGAATAAACGCCGTCCCGAAGGAGTTTTGGTACTCAATCAGCAAATCTAGCGCCTGTGAGCGTAAGGACACATCCAGTGCCGCTGTCGCTTCATCAGCAATAACCAACTTAGGCTGAGTGATCAACGCACGCGCAATCACGATACGTTGACGCTGTCCACCCGAGAACGCATGGGGATAACGGCTAGAGAACTCCGGCGGAAGCCCTACCCACTTCATGATTTTACGCAGTTCGTTTCGGCGCTCTTGCGCTGTCATTTCTGGTTTCAATTGCTTGAGCGGTTCTTCAATGATATCCGCAACAGTCATTCGTGGATTGAGCGAAGACCATGGGTCTTGGAAGATCAGGCGCAAGTCAATAAACAGGTGGTCTTTGTGTCCACGTTGATGGCCGACCAAATCAATATCTAAGTTGCGGCTATCATCCACATAGCGAATTTCGCCAGTAGTAGCATGTTGCAGACCCAAAATGGCACGACCTAATGTCGACTTGCCAGAGCCTGATTCACCAACGATACCCAGAGATTCGCCTGGGTTCACCACCAGCGATACATTCTCTAGCGCGGTTAAACGGTTAGGCTTTTTGAATATGCCGCCGCCATTTTCAAATATCTTGGTGACGTTTTTCGCGTCGATTAACGGACGCTTACCTTCCATACAAGCAGGATCAAACGCCACTTTATGCTGTGAAGGTAACTCCAGACGTTTGGTCGCTTCCATCAGTTTAATGGTGTAAGGGTGCTCGGGTTGTTCGAAGATTTGACGAACCTCGCCGCGTTCAACCACGCGTCCTTTTTCCATGACGACAACGCGGTCAGAAATTTGTGCCACCACACCAAGATCATGGGTGATGAACAATATCGACATGCCAATCTCTTCTTGAAGTTTTTCAAACAGTTTCAAGATTTCGGCTTGTGTCGTCACGTCCAATGCGGTTGTTGGTTCGTCCGCAATCAAAATGTCAGGACGGCTAGCAATCGCCATGGCGATAACCACACGCTGGCGCTGTCCACCTGATAACTCAAACGGATATTTGTTTATCAAATTTTCTGGGTCAGGCAGCATAACCTGCTCCAGCAAAGTGATCGTTTGTTTGTGCGCCCCTTCCTTTGTCAACGCTTTGTCGACCATGAATAGCGCTTCTTTGATTTGATCACCCACCGTATGAACAGGGCTCAGTGCGCTCATGGGCTCTTGCGAAACCAAAGAGATGTTGTACGTGCGGATCTTGCGCATCTCTGGGCCGCTTTTCGCTAGCTTAGTTACATCGATTTCATTGCCATCGATGTTCAGCAAGATTTCGCCCGAGTCGATGCGACCCGTGCCATCCAAAATTTGCATGATGGCGCTTGAAGTGACGGACTTACCAGAACCTGACTCACCAATAATTGATAAGGTTTCACCACGTTTCAAATCGAAACTGGCATCCTTTACCGCGTGAAATGTTTCAAGCGTGGTTGGGAAGCTCACATTCAGATTGTTAATTGCTAATACGATATCAGACATTATTTTGCCCCTTGCTCGTGGTATGGGTCCGTCGCATCACGTAGGCCATCACCCAAACTATTCATTGCGAGAATCACGATAACAACCATCGCTGCTGGTAGCAGTAACCAAGGCGCATCTGCCACAGAGCGAATATTTTGTGCTTCTTGAAGGAGTACACCCCAACTCACTACTGGCGCCTGTAGGCCAAGACCTAAGAAGCTCAGTGCTGTTTCACCCAGGATCATCGTCGGAATCGCCAAGGTAACGTTCGCGATGATGTGGCTCATAAAGTTCGGCAGCATATAGCGGCGAATAATTTGTGGTTGCGTGTTGCCATCAAGCCACGCGGCGTTCACGAATTCTTCGTTACGCAGTGCCATAAATCGGCTGCGCACCTCACGTGCCATGTCGGGCCAAGTCACACAGCCCAAAATCAAGGTCACGAGGAAGTATTTGGTAATGCTGTCCCATTCACGCGGTAGTGATGCCGTGAGTGCCATCCAAAGCGGCAGAGTCGGAATGGCTTTGATGATTTCCATGGTTCGGTTGATGACGTTATCAATCCAGCCACCACGTAAACCTGCGATACCACCAACGCTGATACCGATAACCAAGCTAAAGAACACCCCCATCAAACCTACCGAGAGGGAAATACGTGCACCAAAAATCACGCGGGAGAACATGTCGCGGCCCATACGGTCCGAGCCTAACCAGAAGAAGGGTTTCTTCTTATCATGTGGTGCGATGAACTTGGTCGACATTGGGATAAAGCCCATTAGACGGTATGGCTCAGACTCACCAAAGAAAGAGAAATAGGACTTGTTGTTCTCATCGATTTCATACGATTTCTGCAACGTCATCGGGTCTGTTTTCACCTTAAACACCGTGAGGTGAGGTGCCCAACGCCAACCCTGCTCTGTCGTTTCAAAAAAGTTCATTTCTTGCGGCGGTGCATAGGTGTATCGACGCCAGCTATCCCCAGACTCAAACGGTGCAAAGAACTCAGCGAATGCAGCAACAAAGTACGCAATACCTAGCAGCCAAATACTGGCCCATGCCAATTTGTGGCGACGCAGTTTAATCAAAATCAGCTGTGTTGCAGTAGCTTCAGCCAAGTCGATTTTCTGAGGCTTACGCTTAAAAATATTTAATTTATCAACCAGCGTAGTCATGGCCATTATTCCTTTTCCATGCCCGCGCGAACGCGTGGGTCAATCAAGCGCAACAAAGTGTCTGAGATAAGCGTACCGATGATGGTTAAGCCACCCATGATGAGAAGAATGTCTCCGGCCAGTACCATGTCTTGTTTTTCCAATGCGCCCAGCATCAGAGGGCCAAGCGTTGGCATGTTCATGACCTGACTAACAATAATGTCAGCACCTAGTAAGGTTGGAAGTAACCAACCAATGGTCGAAACCATTGGGATCAGAGCAAGGCGCACTGGGTATTTCACGGTAAGGTGTACTTCGCCTAGCCCTTTCGCACGCGCAGTTTTCACGTACGGTTTGTTCATTTCATCAAGAAGGTTGGCGCGCACTTTACGAATAATGTTTGCCATGCCAGATGTACCTAGTACGAGGATGAATACCCAACTACGTGATACAGAGTCCCAGAACTTGCCCCAAGACATAGGCTGACCAATATATTCATCAGAGTTGATACCGGTTATCACGGTATCGAAGTACTCATAGCCAATCAGAATAGCGATGATGGCAATAACGAAGTTCGGCGTTGCCATGCCGATGAAGCCGACAATAGTGGCAACGTAGTCACCAACAGAGTATTGACGCAATGCAGAGTAGATACCGATAGGAATGGCGGTAAGGAACATGAAAGATAGAACGCCAAGCATCAACATGATGGTGGTAGGAAGGCGACTTTTAATGGTGTCCCACACTGGCTCTTGAGTCGACAATGACATGCCAAGATCGCCGGTTAGAATACTAGAGAACCAGTTCCAATAACGCGCAACAAGTGGCTGATCCAAACCGTATGTTTCACGCAAGATTTCAATCATCTTCGGGTCAACGGTTTGGCCTAAAGATTGTAGTTCGGCAATTTTTGCCGTTGCAAAATCACCCTCGGGTAAATCTATCACCAAAAATATAATAATCGACATGAAAAAGAACGTGGTTGCCATGTGCAACAGACGTCTACTTGTATCGACAAAAAATTCGTTCATTTGAAAATTCCCCAACACTCGCTGATTCAGTTGTGTCTAGAAAAAAATGGCCATTCAGAACGAGTCTGAATGGCCTTTATTGTTATTGTTGTTTCCAGAGTTGACCCATACGCATTGGCGCCGGTGTCATTAGGTTGTATGACTCAGGAATATCAGAAGGAACGTTTTGCAATTGCTTGTTAACGATCACTGTTGCAGGCAGTTTTGCTACCGTACCAATCGCGTAAAATTGCTCTTGTGCGATATCAATGATTTCTTGCATCAACTCGTTTTGCTTCTTCAGATCTGGTGTAACACGAAGCGTTTTGTAAAGTTCAATCTGACGTTTCACATGAGCAGGTGGCTCAACCGCAGAAGCTGCATCAGGCGTTGCTGACCAGTTGTACCAACCGAGCGCATAAGTAGATTCAGGCGAGAATGGGAAATACCAACGCGCTTCATCAATGATGCCCACACCACCGTCACCGTACCAAGGCACCATGTCGTAATCGTTTGCAAACTTCATAGAAAGCTGTAGCGAGCGGTCAACAATTCGGATGTCCAAGAAGATACCGATTTCTTTCCAGTGCTTTTTCACCATTTCTAGTGAGTCACGGGTTTCTGGTTCAACCAATGTGGTGCTCAACGCTTCAATGCGTAGACGCTCGCCGTTTTCCATCAAACGGTAGCCGTCTGCGTCACGCTTATCCAAACCCATGTCATCAAGCAGTTTGTTCGCTTTAGCTTGGTCAAACTCTAAGTATTGATTCGCCATTTCTTCACTGAAAAACGGTGAAGAATCAAGCGGTGCTGCTTGGTATGGTTCGACTGAGCCAGCAAAAATGGTCTCGCTGATGTCCCAACGGTCAATACCGTGTGAAAGTGCGACACGGAAATCTTTCTCCGCAAAAATCTCACGCTTAACTGGGTCTTTTGAGTTTTGGTTCAAACCAATAACCAGTGAGTTCATGCGTGTTTCAGGACGCAGCATGACTTCGTAGCCTGATTTTTCTGCGTTACCAAAAATGATTGGACGGTTTTGGGCATTGCTCACATGGCGTGCTTGGAAATCTGTTTTACCTGCCACTGCGCGAAGCAGCATTTCTTCTTTGTTTTCGCTGAATGACCATCTCACAGAGTCAAGGTACGGCAATTGGTTGCCCGCAGTATCGACTTGCCAGAAGTACGGGTTACGAACGTACTCTGCGAAGGGTGCATTCGCTGAAGGTGGCGTTTCGACAACCCAAGGAGCCATGGTTGGGCGATCTGGGTTTGCGTAGTAGCCAGTGAAGTAGTGAGCAGGACACTGAACTTCATAATACTCACGCCATGAAGAGAATCCTGCATCTGTCGCTTGCTTGTCAGCACCATCATTAAACTGAGGCTGGTACTGTGAACAGTATTCGCGGCTAAAGCTTGTGAAGTTTGAACCATCTACACCCGCAAGTTGACGGATGAATAGACCATTTGGCTCTTTCAGCGTGAACTTAACTGTGTGCGGATTAATCACAGTCACAACCGCTGAATCTGGTTGTGGGAGGTTCATCGGGCGGTTACCCGCGTGGTTCGGGTCTCCCAACACATCATTCACATAGTAGACAATATCGTCAGCCGTAAAGTCTGAACCATTTGACCACTTCAGCCCTTGGCGAAGGTAGATAGTGTATTCCGTTGCATCAGCGTTGGCTTCAAAGTGGGTAGCCAAACTTGGTACGACGTCCGTGTATTCCATGTTGAAGGAAAACAGGTTGTTGTTACCCAGAATACGCATACGGTGGCCGTTATCGCCCCACATACCAACAAGGTCAAGCGAGCCGCCATATTGGCCCAAAGCTTCATGTGGCGTGACAACCAGCGGGTTTGTTGGCAAACGTTGTTCCAGAGGTGGAAGTTTTCCCGCCTCAACGAGCAACGCAAGTTCTGGTGCTTGCAATGAATGTGATGCCATTGCAGGCGCTGCCATGATGGTGGCGATAGTAGCGGCAAGTAGGGTACGCTTACTAAGGTTATTGCCTTTCATATTGTTCTCCGAAGAGTTTATCTAATAATTCACAATGAAACTGGAATGGTTCGCTTAAGCGTCCCGTATTATTTTCTTTGTTCTGAAATCACACTGATCAGCCACTCGCTCTTTCCTCGCGGGATTTTGCCGTGAATCACGGGCACTGCGGCTTGAGAGAACAGGAGGTTTGAGTTAGGCGAACACGGCATAACGTCATACTCCCCCTGCCCTTCAATGAGCTGTAATTGACTGCTTCGAGCGCTTCCTTTAACCAAGGCTTGTTCGCGACATTCACGGCCGCCAATGCATTTCACCCACGTATCCACCGCATATCCGGACATAATGAAATCAATGTCGGCATCGCTTGAAATTCGATGGCGTCGCCATTCAATACCGTCAGCAAACCATTGGGTGGTTTGCACCACACAACCCGCAAACGGTGTCCATTCAGTCAGTAAGGTGTTTTCAAGCAATTCGCTTTTTTGGAGAGATGTTCTGAAAAGCCAAGCGCGTGTCTCTGGATGACAAAACGCAAAAACGTTGTCGCCGATAAAGCCTTGGTCAATCCAACGTAGAGATTCAACGCAGAAGCCATGTGCTGAGGAGTATGCAAACTTAAGATATTTATCGTGGCTATTTCGCAATTCAGCGGCACTTGGAGAACCCGTTAGCAGGGTACTCATGCCATTTTGGCGAGCAACAATGTGTTTATTTAACGGCAAGGTAACGCATGCATCTCGCTGATGGATATCACTTTCCGTTGCCTGCCAAAAAGGATGTGATTCAGGCAATCTCACCGCGGCAAACCCTTTTAAAGCAAGCAATGGCGACATCGGGCTGTTGTAGAACTCGCTAGCAATAAGATTAGGATAACGAAACCCCACACTCAGCATGCCATCACTTAAAATCGGTTGTTGACTCCACCAACGTAGCGATACCGCCCAAAGCGCTCTCATATCTTCAATACAGAGACCCACCTGAGCAAGTGCCGACGAGTAGTTAGCGAGCTCACTCCAAACGCCTGCGCCCGCAAAGCGATATGACATAGACCGACCATAAGCGATAGGTGCGCCATCAGATCCAACCCAAAGCGAAAAACTCTTTGCGAACAGTGCCGCACGCTGAACAAAACGGTGGGAAAACGCATTCAACTCAGAGGTGTAGTGATCAGCAATCGTGTTCGTCCAACGCGAAAACAACAGACCGTAATAATGGAAAGCGAAAGGATTGTAATAGTCTGTGCAACCACCTTGGCCATCTCGATACCACCCATCGCCAAGGTACATGTCGTCGATTTCTCGCAAGTCACTTCTTAGTACGTCCATGTCGAAACGAGCACCAACATGGCGAAGTGCCATCAAGATCAAAACACGAAAGAAATGCCAATTATTGTTAGGAATGCGGATATAGGTTACGGCTTGTAGCCAACTCACCAGGTTAGCGCGTTCTGCCTCATTCATTGCGAGATAGAAACGAGTTTCTTCATCAACCATCGCAAAAGCGATGGCAGACATTTCCACGCAACGTTGGTTGAAATCCGTCACCTCTCCCCAGAAGGACGAATGGTCGGGATTAACACCGTTTACGACAGCAAGGCGCAGCGCTTCAATAACGTCAGGGGCTTCATCGCCTAGAGGAATAGCACCCCATAAGAGACGCGCAATGCCTTCTAAATTTTGCGCTTTATCATCGTAATGAGCGTGTATTGAAGCAGATTTAATGGCGGCACTTTCAGGGCAAAATGAGGCTATCTGGTCCGAAATGAAAGTTGACAGTATCGTCGCGGTGTCACGACGATTTGTGTACTCAACATTTGAGCCATACATGGCAAAACTTTTCATTTCCAGCATTCCAAATCTGTTCTGATGGAAATTATTTAAACGCATTTCCTATATTTTCAAAACATCTTTTCATTTTAAATTTAGGCTAGATCATGTTTTTTGTTTTGCCACTTTTTAAATTGTGATCGATCATCTATTTCATGATTAAAAACGGTGGCTTACCTCGCACTATTAAAGACACCATTTGCGCCATTTTAATGGCAGTGTGAGCGAAATACGCAGCATAAGATGCACACAAATAGTGACGTCCACTCTGACTTTCCGAATCAATTTTAAAACGATGTTTCGGACATCCACCGTGACATGCAAACCGCCACTGGCATTCCAAACATTTTTTTGCGAGGTTCGCACTCTTTGACAACCCAAATGCACGATTGGCAACCCCCTCGTTTATCGACGTGAGTGACTCTTCGTGAATACTCCCCAAAAAGTGCTCAGGATAGACATAGTGATCACACGCATAGACATCACCATTGGCTTCAATCGCAAAATTACTGCCGCATTGCGCAGCATGAGAGCAAAGCGTCGCGGGATACCCAAGATGACTGGCTAAAGTGCTATCAAACATTTGAACGAACACCTTACCCACATCACGCGCTACCCAAACATCAAACACCCTGCATAGAAAATCTCCAAATTGATGTTCACCTACCGACCAGCTAGTCACGTCAGCGTGTGAAACTTCGGGCTGTACGAGTGTCAATCCGCCTTGTTGTGATAACGCAGCGCGCTCGATCAGCGGAATGAACTGCAAGTATTCACTCCCTATCGAAACAAGGAATTCGTAAACAGCCTCAGGATGATCCCCATTGATATCGTGTACTACCGTCAGCGTGTTAAATGAAACGTGATGACGCTTGAGTATGGAGATAGCTGCCATCACTTTTTCAAATGTCGGCTCTCCATTTCGTTTCACACGATACGCATCATGTAGATGCTGTGGACCGTCAATTGAAATGCCCACCAACACCTGGTGCTCTTTAAACAGCAATGCCCATGATTCATCAATGTTGATGCCGTTTGTCTGAAACGTATTCACGATGTTGACTGACCGATTAGCCGCATACTGTTGTTGTAATTCGAATGCACGCCGATAAAACGCAACCCCCAGCAATGTTGGCTCCCCCCCCTGCCATGAGAACACCACTTCATCGCCTTGCTGAGCATCGATTTGCTGAGCGATGTAGCGCGACAAAGTGTCATCATTCATTCGCCAATCACGCTGTCGTTCTGGATAGAGCTTTTCTTTTTCTAAATAGAAGCAATAGACGCAGTCTAAGTTACACACTGATCCGCTGGGTTTCGCCATAGTGAAGCAATGTGAAGGCACCGGAATGTCGTAAGCCGCCTCCTTCAAATCACGATATAAACGATGCGTTGCTCTCGGCCGAGTCTTCACGTAATCATGTGTTTTTGGGGCACCAGTGTCGGGATCAAAGTAAATTGAATTCGTCATAAATCCATCAGAAATAGCGCTATTCGCGTCAGCATAAAGGCAGGAAGAAAATGGATATCTACATGCGGAAAAACAAAAAAAGGCACAACAATGTTGTGCCTGTAAGATATTGATAAAACGATTATTAGACTTTGCAGTCAATCACAAATTACGCATCAAACCAGCGCCATTCATAAGCGTCTAACGACAAGGTTTCTTTTACGCCTTGTACGTTAGTCATAGTCACCTGTTGAGGAGTGTCACTGTAATTAACGACAGTGGCTTTACCGGTTGCAGGGTAATACGCGGCATCCACCAAATGTGCATTTGTCGTCCATGGATATTCGATATTTTCACTTTGGCTTAACCACAACAGAATATGTTGCAGTAAGCGTGCATTTGTCATCGTAAACGGCAAGTTACCAAGGTAAACCGAGCGGCCTTCACCATATTCACGAGCGGTAAGAGCAAGGTGCTGACCTTGCGCTGCGATCACGTCCAAATCCTGAGCCTGAGAGTACACATAGCTAAGGTTACCGAAGTCTTCCTTACCCGTCAGACACTGTGCAAGATAATGCGTTTGAGTGGGTTTCACAGGTTGTGCCACACGCCCCATGGTCAATGACGTTTCTTTTTCCAGACCGAACACATCACCCAATTGGAAGAAACGACCGTTCTGTAAGTGTGCAGACGGGTCACTGATACCCAATAAACCTCCGCCTTTACCAACAAACGCACGCAATGCAGTTACGATGGCTGGGTTTCCCCAGTATTCGCCGCCACTCCACGCAGAGTTCGCATCACCAGTGTTGATGATAACTTTGATATCGTCTGCTATGCCATTATTCAGAATGTCTTCGAAGCTGATGAATTCAACATCGAATGGCAACCCTGCCAAACATTCCAAAGGATTATTGCCCACCAGCTCCATCACATCAGGACGTGGTGGTACATAGAAACGCTGGTCTTGCGCTTGGTTTTGAAGCCAAGAGCGCGCGAGACCCCATGCGTTTAGAACAGCAACTTTCCCACCAATTTTGGCAGACTCTGTACTCGCACTCAGTTGGCGATATGTACCGAACTCATCAGAAATTTTCGCCACATGGTCGATAAAGTGCGGGAACTTGTTCGCCAGAGATAAATAGCCACCATAACCAATACGGTCGAGAGGCTTATGAAGCATGGCTCGACGAATTTTCACCCAGTTAGCCATCGATTCAGTAACAGGGTTATTGCCCTCTCGGAACACATCTGGGAAGAAGTAAGGGTAGAAACGCGCTTCTTTAATTTGGCCACCTGCCGAATCGGTTAGACGGCGCAGAGCTACACCATCTTCTACTGCACCGACGTTAATATCGATGCCAATCTCTTGGTAACTTGGTAAGAAAGGTTCGGTGCCAATCCAGTGATCACCTTGGAACATCGCCGCACGCTTTCCAGCATCGTGGGCCATTTGCACCAACTCGCCGGCGAACTCCGCAACAAATTTTTGAATAAACGCCATCCAATCTAAGTAACACTGGCTTGGTACCTTATAGGTACCGTTGTAGTAACCTGCATCAACAAAGTCTTCTGGCGACAGGCGATAGCCATATTCTTTTTCAAAATCATCGAGTGCTTCTGGGCTGACTGTTTCGCCATAGCCCGTCCAATCACGGTAGATATCCTGATTTTGTTCGTTAGCATCAATTACAAACAAGAAAGCAAACGTGGTGAAGCGCACCACTGTGGTATTCGGGTGGTCTTCTAACCATTTGGCAAAGTAGCGTTTCAGGTGCGCGCGGCACTCAGGGTGATAAGGGTCCAAGCTTCGGATTTTATCGCCCGTCCAACCGTTGGTTAACGCGTTATACATTGACACGCTATCCCATACCTGACGAACCATCACCGACGCTGTGTACTCATGGTAAGGCGTTGCATTGCATACAGTGATCGTCCCAGTATCCGCATCAAACACCCACTGTTCCGCTGGAACAACGTCACCCGTTGTGCGGTTACGTACTTCCCAATGACGAGAAGGGACACAGTTGTCGTCTAGCTCATATTTCTCAGAGCAATAGCCTTCAAGCGGTTTGATCATCAGCTCGCTTGACATTGCCGTCAGCGGAAAAGAGGACAAGTACTTACGATGAAGAAACTCAGGGTGTGCTTTCGCGTACTCTTGATCCGCGCGAACAATGCAGAGCACAGAGTAAATATCGCAATCTTGCTCAGCAAGACTATCAGGCATTGTTGTACCATCGCTGTCGCGCAACGCATCAGCTTGCCAACGCTTGTAAAGGTCTAAAACGACATCTTCTTGACCAACTTCTACTGGCAGGGTCATGTGGCCTTGAGTGTTATGTTCCATGTTATTGTCTAAACCTCGATATCCAATTGTACGTCTTCACGTTTAATGCCTTGAGTTGGTAGGCCTGTGTCGTAATCTCTCACTACTGGTGCGACACCATCTGCCGGACGTGGGCGGAATAGCCCCATCCACTCTCTTTCTTTTTCAGGTCGCCAAGGTCGACATGCCCACTCAAAGGAGCGGAAGGTATCGCGAATGTGGTCCATGTACCCGAGCAACTCATCATGTAATGTATTGCGAACATCAGCGTAGTCAGGGTGCTCAATCAGATTGTGCACCTCACCGCTATCATTGATGCGGTCATACAGTTCATCCGTTCCCATCAAGTTAACAACCAACTTAAACGTGTCAGTTACCCAACCGCGAACAGGAATAAACCCACCGTTAGAATCGTGTTCAACTTCATAACGGTTAAATTCCACCATCACGCCGTTAAATTCACGCTTTGACGTATCATCAGCCAAGAGATCGTGGCCTGGCATAATCGGTGGCTGTTCTATTTGCGCAAGTTTTAGCAAAGTAGGCATGATGTCGATATGACTAACAGGGCGCTCAACCACTTTGCCCGCGTGCAAGCCATCAGTGTTTTTGATGATCAAAGGGATGTTAGCGATTTCATCGTAAACCGCTGGGCCCTTGCCCCACAGTTTGTGCGCGCCATTCATTTCGCCATGATCAGAGGTATAAACAATCCACGTGTTCGCTAACTCACTCTCTTCAAGGTGAGATAAAACACGGCCGATTTCTTCATCAACAAAATCATTGCAGCCGAAATAGAGCGGATTCATAAAGTACTGACTATCCACACCCGACCCTTTCGCACGAGACCAAAGGCGATGATGAAGCGGTTTCGTTTCCAGCTCATCAAACGCTGCTTCACCGAGGTCAAATTTAAAGTCTTTAAACTTTTCGACATGCTTTGGTGGGCAAGTAAACGGATGATGAGGTTCATCATAAGAAAGCACTAACAAAAATGGCTTATCTTGCTCACGGTGTGCCTTAACAAAATCCAACCCGCGATTCGTAATACGGTGACCCCATGTAAACTCAGGTTTGATTTCGTGCGCTTCGATTGCCGATGGCGAATTCAACCCACGTCGCCATAAGGTAATTTCTTCCTCGGTTAATTCATTGAGGTAATTGACGCCATCAAACCAATAGTCTGCATGCCAACCCGGAGGGCAAATGCCTGTACCGAAGTAATCGTGACCATCCAAATGCCATTTGCCGACATAGCCTGTGTTATAACCTTCGGCTTGGAAGATCTGTCCCATGTGACGGATGTTATTACCCAGCGCAAGGTTGTTCGTCCATGCGCCGCTTTGGTGTGAATACATACCCGTAAACAAGCCAGCTCGCGCAGGGGTGCAAAGCGGACACGTTGTATAAGCACTGTCAAAACGCACACCCGTATCCGCTAAGCGATCAAGATGTTGGGTGTCAGTGGCTTGACCTGAATAACGCTCAACGACATTCGCGCCTTGGCTATCGGTCATGATCAAAATAATATTGGGAGCTTTGTTCATCGTGTTCGCCTTACCAGAAGAAGTTGCGATAGCCATTCGCACGCATTAAGGCTTCGAGGTAGTAATAGTCACCATACGGCAGCATGTTGTCGCACAACCCTACTTTCACGAAAGAAGCGCCTTGCGAAAGCAACCCTTCTGCGGTTGGGTGATCGCACAAATCACATTGATCCATCAGGCCCTGCAGTAAATACATTCCCCATTGGCTGAACTGAGCAGCTTCTTCAAGCAAGCCA
Organism: Enterovibrio makurazakiensis; assembly: GCF_050336585.1. Taxonomy (NCBI): domain Bacteria; kingdom Pseudomonadati; phylum Pseudomonadota; class Gammaproteobacteria; order Vibrionales; family Vibrionaceae; genus Enterovibrio; species Enterovibrio makurazakiensis. The sequence goes on along the minus strand of NZ_JAKJSE010000008.1, from coordinate 13,169 downwards.
ACACGGGAATCATCGCCTTGTGGTAACGCATGCGCTTTGTCTTCTAGTGCTTGTGCAATCAGTAAAAAGCCCGCCGACGTAATGGCACCAGCCGAACTGTCTTTGTACTGAATTTCATTCTCAGGAAGGCGATAGTCCCAAACAGGTACACCATCGGCAGTGATCGACTCAGCGGCAAAACGGGCAAGCTTTTTAGCGAGGTTCAGGAAATTGTCGTCTTTGGTGTAAAGGTATGTCTGCGCATAGCCGTGAATCGCCCAAGATTGACCGCGAGCCCAGCATGATTCGTCGGCATACCCTTGGAAAGTTTCCCCTTTCACCGGCGTTTGGTAGATCGGATCAAAGTTAAACGAGTGGTACGTGGAGTAATCATCACGAACGATATGCTTAGCTAACGTCTCACTGTGGCGAATCGCCGCAGTGCGATAAACAGGCGCCCCCGTAATTTCTGATGCCCAGAACAACAGCGCAGTATTCTGTAATGAATCAATGATTGATTTACCTTGAATCACATCCGGTTTTTCGAGAGACAGTGGATGCGTATCATTCCACGCAACAATGTACCCCCCCACTTTACGAAAACGATGCAACAAATGATCAGCAGCGCGGAGTGCCATCATTTTCGCGTCTTCACAGCCCGTCAGTTTATATTCCGCTACGCAGCTCAAGCTGTATTGAAAGCCCAAATCATGATCAAGCCAAAAAGGGTCGAGCAGCATATCCGCAAAGTAAGATTTGCGTAGCATTGCGCTGTTTTTATAGCGCTCATCTGACGTTGTTTGATAACAAAGCCAAAGCTGCCCTGCCCAAAAGGATGAAACCCAATCGAAAGCGCCGCAATGTGTCCAAGAGAAGTCAGGGTTGCCAATTTTTGGGTTCCGCTCACCAATACACGGAATGTTGCGTTTAATGGTCTTCATGACCTTAGTTAAATGCCCTTGCACTCGCGCTTGATTTAGCTCGCCCGGCAATGAGGGTAACGCAATATATTCGTTCATTTTCTACTCGCCAACACGGAAATATATTTAAGGAATTAGCCGCATTCTACGTAAAGGTTTTAGAAAAAAACCCACCGCAAATCACAATAACAAAACATCGTTTCATTTTTGATTATTTTAAATGCAAACCAAAAAAAGGCCGACAAAAGTCGACCTGTAAAGGTGTTGATAAAAGGAGTTTACATGTAGGTCTTGATTAACGAGCGAGCCACCCGCCATCAACAGCAAGGGTGAATCCATTGATGTAATCAGCCGCTGAAGACGCCAAAAATACCGCCGATCCCCCCACATCTTCAGGGGTACCCCAACGGTTTGCAGGGATACGTTCACGAATCGCTTTTTCACGCACTTCGTCTGCGCGTAATGCAGCGGTGTTATTCGTGGCCATGTAGCCCGGAGCAATCGCATTGACATTGATATTGCTCGACGCCCATTCGTTAGCCAACGCGCGGGTAAGTCCCATTACTGCACTTTTTGATGCTGTGTACGATGGAACACGAACGCCACCTTGGTAAGAAAGCATCGACGCTATGTTTATGATTTTTCCGCCACTTTCTTGCTCATTGTAAACTCGAGCAACAGCTTGTGACATCAAAAACACAGACTTAAGATTAATATTAAGTACATCATCCCAATCGGATTCGCTGAACTCAATCGCATCTTCTCGACGAATAATCCCCGCATTGTTTACTAAAATATCAATACGTCCAAACGTTCGACGAGCTTCTGCAATCACATCATTAATCACGGCTGGCTGACTAAGATCTGCCGTAATATTGTGAAAGCGTCGCCCGGTTTTCTCGATTCGCTCAGGCGTATCATCCGCACTGCCATAGTTCACGCCAATAATGTCTGCCCCCGCTTGAGCCAGGGCGACGGCCATGCCCTGACCAAGACCAGTATTACAGCCACTGACGATGGCGACTTTTCCATCTAGTCCAAATGAACGTAAAATCATTTTTAAAACCCTGTTTTATTTTTATCTTTTATCATCATATATCGTGACGCTGCAAATTCAATAAATTAAAACGCCATTTTAAAAAAATTACTCCATTTTCTGATTCAGTTCGCAGTACAGCACAATCCTATTTGTAGTAAACCGAGTCAGACACATCACGTAAACGCGCAGCCGCTTGCTCTGGCGTCAGATCTCGCTGTGCTTCACCCAGCATTTCATAGCCAACCATAAACTTACGAACACTTGCAGAACGCAATAGCGGTGGGTAGAAACACGCATGTAACTGCCAATGCTTAGAGGCGCCAGTGCCTTTATTCTGGGGCGCACCATGCCACCCCATCGAATATGGGAAACTGCACTGGAACAGGTTGTCATAACGCGTGGTGAGTTTCTTGAGTGCTAACGCTAGATCAGCTTGCTGATCAACCGTCAACTCGCTCATCAGAGTTGTCACTGCTTTCGGTAACAGCATGGTCTCAAACGGCCATGCCGCCCAAAATGGCACAAGTGCAACCCAATGCTCCGTCTCAACTACAATGCGCTCCTTTAGCAGAAGTTCACGTTGCACATAGTCATGAAGCAGTGACGTCCCATGCTCTTCGAAGTAGTGTTTTTGATAATGATCTTTCGTGGCCACTTCAGTGGGAACAAAGCTGTTTGCCCAGATTTGCCCATGAGGATGAGGTTGTGAACAGCCCATTGCCTCTCCCTTGTTTTCAAAAATCTGAACCCAAGGGTAAGTTTGACTCAATTCGTTGTACTGACTGATCCAAGTGGCAATGACATGCTGGATTTCATCAAGGCTCAATTCTGGCAACGATTTACTGTGATCAGGGGAAAAACAAATCACACGCGCCTCACCTTGCACCCCTTCGATTTTCATCAAAGGGTCATCCATTTGCTGTATTAATGGTGTTTCTAAATTTAGCGCCGCAAAATCATTTTTGAACACATAAGTATGTCTGTACTGTGGGTTTGTTTCACCAGAAATACGTGCATTACCGGCGCATAGATAACAGCTTTCATCGTGTGTCGGCAGCGTTTTCTGATTAACAGCTTCTTGGGCTCCGCTCCAAGGCCTTTTCGCGCGATGCGGGGAAACAAGCACGTAGTTTCCTGACAGCGGGTTGTAACGTCGATGCGGATGCTCGGTTGGGTCAAACGCGGTAGCAGTCATTTTTTGTCTCGTCTTGAGTATGAAGAAGAAATCAGCGGGCACACCATAGGTACCGGCCTGTTGTTATTAGTACCCGTTCAATCAAAGCATGGCGGTGGTGATTGATTATCCTCAACGGAGCGTTCACTCTTTGGCGCTATATCGCAGCCCACCACAACGTTAATTGCTTCGCGCACGTTTCTGTAAAACACGGTACTTCTGAATGTTTTAGCAAAACCCGCACTCTGGAGTGCCTGAATCGGCTTCACTTTGAAGTTGCAGAAGTAGATATGTTGCTTTTGACGGTTAACCCAATCAGCAAGCATCTGCGCACCGCTGTAATCAATGAAATTGATACCTCTACCCAGAATAAATACGTGTTTAGCCGAACAAGTTTGTAGGCTGCGTTGAAGATGCTGACAAGAGCCATAAAAAATTGAGCCATTGATACGGATAACCGCTGCGTCTCTCGCAATGTCAGCAGGGATATTAAACGAGGCAGGATCGAGGTATTCCAACGATGGGCACGAGGTTTTGCGAAGATAAAAGAACAGAGAAATCAGCATGCCGACGTAAATCGACAGTTCAAGGTGGAGCACTAAGGCTGCGATAAACGTAGCCACCAATACCAATGCTTCTTTCTTATCGCTTGCCAGAATATCTCGAATATGGGTGACATCAATTAAGTTATAGGCCACAACGAATAAAATTCCTGCCATCCCTGCTATCGGGATATACGCAGCATACGGAGCAAAAAAAAGAAGAATAATGGTAAGAAACAGGGCCGCAAATATCGCCGCACACGGTGTTCTTGCGCCACTGGTGAAATTCACACCACTTCGAGTAAAAGAACCAGAAGATACGTAACAGGAAAAGAAAGCACCAACAATGTTCGATAGCCCCTGCCCGATAAACTCTTGGTTTGATTCAATCAACTGACCCGATTTCATCGCCACAGAGCGAGCAATGGAAATGGCTTCAACTAGCCCTAACAGAGCCACTGCCAATATTCCCATCCCCATACGTTCAATGGTGACGACATCCGCAGCAGGAAGGGAAAAGTGAGGCAAACTGCTCGGCATCGCGCCAACCAATGCCACATCACCTAACATGAGTGCGAGCAAGGTCGCGATGATCATCGCACAGAGCATGTTGGGGCCTTTTGCCCAAAAGCGCTTTATGACCACACAAGAAAAAATTGTGACAGCGCCAATCGCCATACTTTTCGCATCGCTTTGCGGGAGCGCTTGGAGTGTTAGAGTCAGGTTTTCAATGGCCGTTGAGCCACTCTCTATATGAATACCTAACAAATGTTTTAGCTGACTGACGGCAATCACAACCGCAGCACCTGCTGTGAAGCCGAGTACCACAGAGTGAGAAACAAAGTTAACCACCGCGCCAAAACGCATCAACCCCATGAGCACTTGCACAAGACCAGCGCAAAGCGTCAACGTCAGCGCAAGTTGAATAAAGAGTGGGGAACCCGGCACTGCAAATTGGCTGACTGTTGTGAATACAATCACGGACAACGCCGCCGTCGCGCCAGAAATCAAGTGGCGGGATGAGCCAAATAACGCAGCAATGATCGCCGGAACGATACACGTATAAAGCCCATACTCCGCTGGCATACCCGCTATCATTGCGTATGCAACACCCTGAGGCAGCACAATGATGGCGCCCGTCAACCCGGCAACAGCATCTGCTTTTACATCTTCACGCGTTATTAAAGGCAGCCAGTTTAGAAAAGGAAAACAACGCTTCATCAACGCAGATATTGACTGTTGGGGTAAGACAATATTCATGGTCTTGCGGCTCACTCACAATAGGAAATCAAATAAAGCGGCTCGTTCCGCAACAGCTAAACGAGCCAAAGGGTTAAGCAAGTGCCGCCACGGCTTCTCTCACTAATCGTCCGATTTCATCCCAGTTTTTTGCATCAATGAGATCCGCAGGCACCATCCATGTACCGCCGCAAGCCAACACAGAAGGAATCGACAAATATTCCGAAATGTTGTCTTGTGATACACCGCCAGTTGGCATAAACGACACTGGGTAAACCGCATTCAATGCTTTCAACATCGCAGGGCCACCCGACACACTTGCAGGGAAGAATTTCAGTGTTTTTAGCCCCATTTCCATCGCGGCTTCAACCAAGCTTGGGCTATTCACACCAGGAATGATCACAATGCCGCGCTGCTGACAATATTTCACCGTCGTTGGGTTAAAGCCAGGGCTCACGATAAAGTCTGAGCCAGCTTCAATGGCTTGATCGACTTGCGCAGACGTAAGCACTGTTCCCGCCCCAATCAGCATGTCAGGGAACTCATCGCGAATTCGGCGAATACTTTCTGCCGCCGCATCAGTACGAAATGTAATTTCAGCACTCGGCATACCATTTTCAAACAAGGTTTTCGCCAATGGCACGGCGCTATCTGCATCTTTAATTGCAATAACAGGGATGACTTTTAACGCCGACAGACGAGCGTTCATTGCTTCAATACAAAGCGACTGTTCCATGTAAAACTCCAAAATAGTGTTGTGAAATACCCAACAACCTAAAGGTGCCAGGTTCAGTGAGGTTGATTGGGTATAATTGTGTTTAACTGGTGCAGAGACGGCATCTTATCGAGGGGAATAATCGCCCCTTTCGCCTGAATCACATGGCTTGCTAATAAGTGCGCAATCTGGGCGGAACGAATAACGGATAAACCGGATAGTTGTCCAAACAAATAACCAGCATTAAATGCGTCCCCTGCCGACGTGGTATCAACCACCGTTTCGACTGCCACTGCGGGAATGTTATTCACACTGTCACTTGAAAACACGAGACAAGATTCCGCACCACACTTAATAACAACATGTTTGCAGCCCAAAGCCTTCACGCGTTCAACGGTGTCATTTGCAGTCAGATCTCCAAATAACAACGCTTCATCGTCAAACGTCAGTAGCGCGATATCCACAAATGAAAGCACCTCGTTGAATGCCATTCGTGCGGTGCTTTCATCTTCCCAAAGTCGAGGGCGGTAGTTGGTATCAAACACCACCTTGCCCCCTGCTTCACTAAATCGACGTAGTGCAAGAATCAATCGGTCTCTTTGCTCTTCAAATTGGATAGCCAGTGAAATACCGCTGAGGTAGACAACATCGAATTGATTCAACTGTGTCAGTAATTCGGCATCATCAAAACCTTGAACCCAATACCTTGCCGCAGAATCTGAACGCCAATAATGAAACGTTCGCTCTCCGCTAGGATCATTTTCAATTAAGTAAATTCCCGGCAGTTTGCCTTCAAGCTGAGTGACATGAGACACATCCACGCCCTCTCGCACACAGGCATCCAGGACATGCTTACTTTGGGAATCAGGGCCCATCGCAGACAGAAAGCTCACAACAAGTTTGGGTTCGACGTTGTCTACCAGTTGGTGTAAGCGAGACAAATAAATCCCTGAATTCAGCGTATCTCCGCCGAAACCCCGAGCAATCCCACTTTCTGTTTCACGAAGCTCAATCATGCACTCCCCAAGGAATGCAACTCGATATTCAGACATAGCTGTCCCCTTACTAGAATTGCCTTCATTCTAATCTTGATATTTATTTTTGAAATGCCGTTTTATTTAAATTTAAAGGTAAAGTTTATTTGTGTGACATAGTAAACAAAACGCCGTTTCATTTATGGCGTAAAGATGGGTAAGGAGTACTATTCTTTCATCGTTGATTATTGATAAGAGAATCAAAATGCAAGTTCGTCAATCCATTCATAGTACGCATGCAAAACAACTAGATACCGCAGGTTTAAGAGAAGAATTTCTTGTAGAAAGCATCTTCAAAACTGGCGAAATCACCATGACGTACAGTCACATTGATCGCATCATTTTTGGCGGTATTTCCCCAACAGATTCGGTACTCACTTTTGCTGATAACCTGGGTGAAAAACTGGGTGTTGCATATTTTCTAGAACGCCGTGAACTAGGTTTAATCAATATTGGCGGTGACGGTGTCATTACCGTTGATGGAGAAGAGCACTTCATCAATACAAATGAAGCGTTATATGTCGGCATGGGTGCTAAAACGTTATCGTTTACCAGCACAGATGCTAACGCACCTGCTAAGTTCTATTTTAATTCTGCGCCAGCACACACCCAGTACCCGACGAAAAAAGTCACACTGGAAGAAGCCGCTCCAGTCACCTTAGGTGATGTTGAAAGCAGCAACAAACGTACAATCCACAAGTATTTTGTGCCTGATGTTTTGCCAACGTGTCAGCTATTGATGGGCATGACAAAACTGGAGCCTGGAAGTCTTTGGAACACCATGCCATGCCACACGCATGATCGCCGCATGGAAGTCTATTTCTACTTCAACATGAAAGAAGATGCTGCAGTGTTCCATATGATGGGAGAGCCGAGTGAGACTCGCCATCTAGTAGTACGAAATGAAGAGGCCGTCATTTCACCAAGTTGGTCCATTCACTCCGGTGTTGGTACTCAAAGCTATACCTTTATCTGGGGTATGGTCGGAGAAAACCAAACCTTCACCGATATGGATCACATCGATATTAAAGATCTTAAATAACAAGCTTATGCGGTATTGCTTATCCACAATACCGCATACCCTCACACCAATATCCTTAAAAACTCCGCCTATGAAAAAGCCTCTGTAAAAAGAGGCTTTATTTTTGTGATGAGCAACTTCAGAGTAACCACCTTACATCGACAGCCACAACCACAGCTATCACCAGCCTCATACCTAAATTTAGTTAATCCCTACGAGCTTTTTGTTTGTCGCACTTTTCGTCATACAGCCTAAAACACAGTGATTATGCTTAACGCATCAAACATGTCAGCAGGTCACACAATGACGCAATACACCGATTTTGCTCACAAGCATGCCCGCTTTCTCTACATGATTCGCGTCACCTTGGTGATGGGGTTTATCTTGGTTATCGTCAGAGTTTTCGATGTTCCCTACGGATATTGGGCGTTAATCACTGCGGTCACCATACTCGGCGCAATACCTTTTGTCGGTGGTGTGCTTTCGAAAGCCAAGCAGCGAATATCTGGCACAGTCATGGGCGGATTACTTGGTATGGCGCTGTTTCTTATTCCACCTGACTATCATTGGACGCATCATATCGCCTTTTTTGTCTTACTCATTGCTGCTATGTATTTCACACAAGAACACTATGCTTATGCTGCGCTGATGGCCGCAGTGACCATTGTGGTTGTGGCGGGTGGCGGGCCTGCTGATTTTGAAGCAGCAGGATGGCGAATACTCAATGTGCTTTGGGCAGGTGTTCTCGCTGTGGTGGTCAGTGTATATGTTTTTCCTGCCAAAGCGACCGACCAGTTTCTGCTATTAGTTGAATCATTTCTGCAAGAACTAAGCCACTACTATACACAGCACATTGAGTCAGCAAAGCAAGGCGCATTCGAACCTGCACATGCAGACAGGCTCAACGAATTGGTCGACAAGCAACAAAGTATTTTGCCGCACGCGCTGAAAGAATCAGGCGTTCACACGCCTGCCCTCAACACCATCTTACTGATCGAAAAACGACTTTATGCGGAGCTTGAAGCGCTGATCAGCACCCAATGGGATGCACAGCAAGGGAAAGACGAAATCAGCGAACTGGATGGGCTGACAGACTCACAATATGCACTTGCAAAACAGTTTGATGCACTTGCGCTGCAAATCACCAATAAGAAGGTCACGGCAATACTTGAGCAAGACATTGGCATTCTCAATCTGGCTTCCAGCAACATCGCCCACCCCAAAGGCGACACCCGTGACATCAGCTACTTTGGCTATCTGTGGTTGAACCGTGAAATGGCGAGACAATTTGCACAATTAACCGTAGTTACCAAGAAAGTGTTTGCCTACCAATAATTGCATGAGCTAAGTGCGGCGACATTGCCATAGCACCTTTGGTGCGGTTATCCCTCCACACCCAATAAAGGTAGACTTATTGTTCTGAACACGTATGATCTCGGATAACGTTACATTAAAACAACCTAAGTGGTTGTTTAAAAATAAGATTTAGAATCTATTATGATCAGAGATACAACCCTCGCGCCTTACAGTAAATGGACAAAACCTTTTGTTTCAGAAGTCGCTGAGATCATTAACCTACTGAAAGACAACGGCTATGATGCGAATCAGCTAATGAGCGTGACTGGCCTACAGCCAAAGAACGTGAACGCATGGACAGCGCGTTATAAGAACGAACCTGACAACGTGTCATCGATTCCTTATCCGTGCTGGTGCTTTTTGTGCGCCCTTGCAGGTAAGCCAAATATTCAAAGTGACGGTGAAACGATTCAGGTCAACGTGCGAAGAGTGTTGTCTTACTTCAAACCAACCGCGTTTAGACCGAGCGACGTTTTTGTTTGCCCAACCAGCGAGCAATTTAGCAACCTAATCGATAACGAGAACTACGAAACACTAACGACCGAGAAGCTGTCTGAGGTTTTCCATTGGAATGCTAAGAACTTCGCGCATGGTATTTCACAAGGTTCGTTACCTTTCTTGAACTGGAGCCTGATCGTCATGACGCTCGGCATTGATATCCAGAAAATGATTCTGAAAAACCTCGAAGGCCCAGTCTTTATCGACTAACTTCGACGCTTGGCTCCGAAACTCAAATTCTGACGTCTAGATTCGGGGCTCCAAGATTCAAAAAACTCAAAAGCCGCTGATTGAAGTGACCCCGTAAAGTTGGACATTTCTGTTAAGCGGCTTTTTTGCTGGCGGTATTTTGCGTCGGCCTTGAAAACCCTTGTTGTGTGTAGCGGGTTAGTACACTACTTCATGCCTGCACCGACTGTAGCTCGGACTTCTATGCCTGTTGGATCGAAACCTTCTAGGCAATATACATTTACGCCGAAATAGTCCGGCGTAACCCGCTTTCTATGAAAAGGATAAATACCACAGACCTTACAAAAGTAGTGTTCGGCTGTGTGTGTATGAAATTGATAAGTGTTTAGTGATTCAATGCCAGATGTGATGCGCATTGACGTTTCATGAACTTTGACCATAAGAGCGTTCTTCTTAACGCAAATTGAACAGTCGCAGGTCGTTAACTCTGGAAAATCCGAATCAATTTCGAATTGTACTGCCTGGCAGTGACAGGAGCCTTGAAAGGTTTTTTTGTGATTCATAGGTGATTTCCTGTTTCGGTGCCCAATATCCACATCTCGTTGCCGCTGGAAAACCAAGAAAATCGCCATCATCGTCTAAGTTCGGAAGATGGTCGTTATCTTAAATTCAATAGTAAGAGACGGGGCTATGTGGGATGAATAACACTGCCAAATTTAGCTATTGAAGCCATAGTCGTTTGCTAGTGAATCCCATCAAAATCTCTTTTCTAAACAATGAGAAGAACACGCTTCGACCCTTTTGATCTATTGAATTTCGCCAAAAACCACATTCCAACGAAAGGAATGAACGATGCGCGATATTCAAATTCTACAAGATACTCTACAAAATCAGTGTCCCACTATTCATAAAAAACGGCTTCAGTCGCTGATACTTGCGACCCCATCCTCACTCGATGGGGCTGACCTCACGCTCACTAAACTCGGTCGATCTCTTAACGTCATAACCACGGCTAAACGTTCCCGTGGCGCGATGTTGTCCAACGTACGAGGAACGACTCATGTTCTACATGGGCGTCACTCGACCGAGGTAGCCGAAAGGCGAACAGAATAAGGATAATGGCAGCCATTTAATCGAAGGAGAAAGCGCGGAAGAATAGACACACAGTGACGTAGCCCGTTGAAGCTATGGAATGCCTAATAACTTCATGGCGTCCCTCGCCTGTTAATCAGTGGCGAGCATCCATCCGGAGGTCACCCGAGCAATTGGCTTAATAAAGAAGCAACGGGCTTGTCCAACACCCAAATAAAGTGTCGGTTGCGCGACACGTATTCTTATTTGTTATGTGTTTCACTCTAACTCACTCAAATCCAGCTTTTCAGCAAAAGAAATAGCAGATTCTTTATCAATGCCATTTATCGTAATCATTCGAGCAGTCTTATCACCAACTGCGTCAATTGTAACCTCGATATGTTTTGCGGAATTTTTACCAATGAGTTTCCGTTTTTCAAATATTTCCCACGCATCAATTTGAAACTCGTTACTTAACAGACTCTTCATATCATCCGATGACATGATTGGATCTGGAATCATCCCCTCGTAAATATCATCAAAATCTCTGATTTTTCCTTTTTTTACGAAGACATAGTGCTGGCTCATACTTGATTCTCGTAAGACACATAACGCATTAAACACCGGATTGGTGAAGTTGGCAGATTTTTTTAACAAAAAGGTGACAGCTTTACCAAGTCCACGTGCTTTGACTTGTTAGTACTTTTCACCACCAATTCTCGAAAGATCCTTATCTATGCGCTATGTCAGATAGCTCTGTAGAATATCCATTTACCTTTAAAGAGATTTGACCAAGATCATACGTGTCTTGTGTAAATATTTGTGCAATGACTTCATTTCCAGACTTAGTAAAGTTAAAACAGGGTTATGACTCAAATCTGACAGTATTGCAGTACCAAATTCCAAGTTCACCAAAGCCTTAAGTTCCGAATGAAAGGCATCTATCACCGAACATTAAAACCAACACTCTAATATTTCAATGCTTGCCTCTTGAAAAGGCATTTTCCATGTAACACCGATATTAAAAGCTACGGATGAAAGATGATCATCTACGCCCGAAGTATCAAGGGTTACTTCCAACTCAGAATTTCTTATTAAATGGAACATACTTTCCTTGAGTACTAACACCAAGCTAAGCGGCGCGCGTTATTGCTTGAGCGCTATGTTAAATGACATAACCGCCAAGCCTGCTGATTGTAAATGCAACATACTCACCGATAACCTTAGGGTCGTGAGTATGTAAAACATCCTCCTCAATGAGAACCCCACAATCTACCATGACGGGATTTATTGAAATAATTTCTCCAAATGCTCTGTATTTCCAGCCTTGAATTTGTTCAAGACATTTTTTCTTTTCGGGATTCCCATGAAAAGTCGACTCCCAAGACTCTTCTTCGTCAAGCATATTTGAGAATTCAAATTCAAAGGCTTCTCCAAGCTTGGGCATCGTCTCAATATCAAGAGTCAGTTCATCCATAACACAGTACACGCAGCCGTCTATTTCAATGAACGCCTCAAGATATGTGCCTTCTGTAGAAAGTAACTTCGCTATCATATTTGCCATTTAACGCCTTGTTAACGCGCGAAAAACTAGCGTGCCATACGATTGAACGAAGCGAAAATGGCACGCGTTTTGAGTCACTTCCGAACAACTTTCCATGTGCGCAATTAACCATTATTCCTTTACTATTAACTACTTATGTATTCCATTCTCTATTTTGTAGCACAACCCTATAGCCATCAAGATCTTCAAACGTTTTACCTACAACGTCCCAGTAATCATTGTATGAAGTAACAACCTTAAAGCCTGCTTGCACCATTTGAGTACAGCACTTTTCCCAAACACTATCTTCAGAAAAATAAAAAACCAAAAGGTTATCTTGTGTTGGGGCTGTACCAACAGTCGTCCCCTTATGATGGGTAAACTCTAAGTGATAATTATGGTTTTCATGCCCGATGATTGAACCGTCAAAGCCATTGTGACCCTCAAAAGTTCCTAATAGTTTGAAACCTAGACCATTTACATACATTTCAGTAATAGCATCTAAGTTGTCCGTAGGTCTAGCAACCCTCATTTTCGCTGTTTTTGGTATCATCAAATATCCTTATTTTTCATCAAAACACATAACGTTTGCTAGCGAATCCCCACAAAATCTCTTTTCTAAACAATGAGAAGGACGCACATCGACCCTTTTGATCTAATAAATTTCGCCAAAAAACACATTCCACCAAATGGGATGAACGATCCGCGAAATTCAAATTCTACAAGATACTCTACAAAATCAGTGTCCCACTATTCATAAAAAACGGCTTCAGTCTCTGATACTTGCGACCCAATCCTCACTCGATGGGGCTGACCTTACGCTCACTAAACTCGGTCGCTCCCTTAACG
>NZ_JAKJSE010000043.1:0-40199 GCF_050336585.1 Enterovibrio makurazakiensis | reverse complement strand
CACGCGCACCATTATTTAAAACAATAAGCTTCAGGCTTGTTGTGCAATACCGAAAATGCGCGTGTAGCTCAGCTGGATAGAGTACCTGGCTACGAACCAGGCGGTCGGAGGTTCGAATCCTCCCACGCGCACCACTACTTAAAACAATAAGCCTTAGGCTTGTTGTGTAACACCGGAAATGCGCGTGTAGCTCAGCTGGATAGAGTACCTGGCTACGAACCAGGCGGTCGGAGGTTCGAATCCTCCCACGCGCACCATTATTTAAAACAATRAGCTTCAGGCTTGTTGTGCAATACCGAAAATGCGCGTGTAGCTCAGCTGGATAGAGTACCTGGCTACGAACCAGGCGGTCGGAGGTTCGAATCCTCCCACGCGCACCATTCTTTAAACAATAAGCTTCAGGCTTATTGTGCAATACCGAAAATGCGCGTGTAGCTCAGCTGGATAGAGTACCTGGCTACGAACCAGGCGGTCGGAGGTTCGAATCCTCCCACGCGCACCATTTCATCTTCGCACGACTCCCCGTACTACAGAACTGAATTTCAATTCACTTTTTTTGACTAATTTCTCAAATTCTCAATTGTTAAATCTTTTATTCACAACGCCCATTATTCGTTTTTGATGCTTTCTGGCATGTCTTGTCTGTTTATGGCTGAAATATGCGATTAACCCTCTGATGATTAGTGCTTTTGTTGTGTTATTTTTGACAACAAAGTCACCTGCTCGAATAGTGTTTTCTTTTAACAATATAATAACATTTGATTGTATTTATTGCGTCAGAGGCCGAAAATGGCAGAAATGTTAGGTATTACAGGATTGTCATTATTGTGATTTGTTAGTATTTTGACCGACTACTTAACTGAATAAGTAAATTCTCAACAAATGTCAGTCACATTTGAGAGAAGTGTTGTTGCTGATTGGCTGGTTAGCCAATTGGTTAAATGGAAGGAAAACACCTATGGATTTGGGAAGCACACTCGAGCAAGCCGCTACGCTGATGTTTACTGGCATGGCCGTGGTTTTCGTCTTTCTCACCATTTTGATCGCTTTGGTCAATTTGATGTCACGTCTTGTCCCCGAAGAGTTACCCCCTCAGGTAACGTCGACCACCACACCTAATCAAAATAATAATGGTCAAATTTCAGGGGATACTATCGCTGCCATATCTGCAGCGGTGCATAAATACCGTAGTCGCCAGCGCTAGCTGATGCGAAACATACAATTACAAGGAGTTATGTCGTATGTCTAAGCCACTCGCTATTACAGATGTCGTTTTACGTGATGCCCACCAGTCGCTGTTTGCGACCCGTATGCGTCTTGATGACATGTTACCCATTGCTGCGGCGCTTGATGATGTCGGTTACTGGTCTTTAGAGACATGGGGTGGAGCGACGTTTGATGCGTGTATCCGTTTTCTTGGTGAAGACCCATGGGTTCGTTTGCGTGAGCTGAAAAAAGCCATGCCGAAAACACCGATGCAAATGCTACTGCGTGGTCAGAACCTCTTAGGTTATCGCCATTATGCAGATGACGTTGTAGAAAAGTTTGTTGAACGCGCGCATGCAAACGGTATGGATGTTTTCCGTATCTTTGATGCGATGAATGATGTGCGTAACTTTGAAAAAGCGGTGAAGTCTGCGGTTGATGTGGGTGCGCATGCACAAGGTACATTGTCGTACACCACTAGCCCTCATCACACCTTGGATACATGGATCGACCTAGCGAAGCGTCTTGAAGACTTGGGCTGTCACTCTTTGTGTATCAAAGACATGTCAGGTTTGCTTCGCCCATACGAAGCAGAAGAGCTTATCAAGCGTATTAAGGCGTCGTGTGATATTCCACTGGCATTGCATTGTCATGCGACCACAGGCCTTTCTACTGCGACTGCCGTGAAAGCGGCTGAAGCGGGTCTGGATATCCTTGATACCGCAATCTCTTCAATGAGTTCGACGTATGGTCACACCCCAACAGAGACCGTGGTAGCGATGCTGCAAGGCACTGAGCGCGACACTGGTTTGCAACTTGATAAGATTGAGCCTATCGCAGCTTACTTCCGTGAAGTACGTAAGAAGTACGCCAAGTTTGAAGGTCAGCTGAAGGGCGTAGATTCCCGCATTCTTATTGCTCAGGTGCCTGGTGGCATGTTGACAAACATGGAAGGCCAATTGAAAGAGCAGGGTGCTGCTGATCGTATGGATGAAGTGTTGGAAGAGATCCCACGCGTTCGTAAAGATCTTGGCTTTATTCCACTGGTTACCCCAACGTCACAAATTGTTGGAACGCAAGCTGTCATCAACGTGTTGACAGGAGAGCGCTACAAGAGCATCACCAAAGAAACTGCGGGCATACTGAAAGGTGAATACGGTGCTGCGCCGTCAGAGGTTGACGCAGAACTGCAAGCGCGTGTGTTAGATGGTGCTGAGCCAATCACATGCCGCCCAGCTGATTTGCTGGAAGCAGAGCTTCACTTGCTGACCGATGAGCTTATCGCCAAATCGAAAGAAGAGGGCATTTTGCTAGCAGAAGCGCAAGTTGACGACGTGTTGACCTACGCCCTGTTCCCACAAGTTGGCCTTAAGTTCCTTAAAAACCGCGGTAACCCTGATGCATTTGAGCCAGCTCCTGGTAGCGAGAAAGATGTGGCACAAACTGCCGCTCCTGCATCGGCATCTGCACCTGCAGCCGCTAGCGACACCGAAGCTTACAGTGTGCAAGTAAATGGTCAGGTGTTTGATGTGGTTGTTGGCCCTCAAGGTGAACTTACTTCTGTCACCCCAACCGCAGCATTACAATCTGCTCCTGTCGCTTCAGCGCCAACAGCGGGTACTGCTGAGGCTGTGGCTGCGCCACTGGCGGGTAATATCTTCAAAGTGGTTGCTAAGCAAGGTAGCCAAGTGCAAGAGGGTGATGTACTGATCATTCTTGAAGCAATGAAGATGGAAACAGAAGTTCGCGCGATTCGTTCTGGTGTTATTCAAGACGTCATGGTGAAAGAAGGTGATTCAGTTACCGTTGGTTCACCATTGATGAACTTGGCGTAAGGGGATAGAGGAAAACATGGAAGGTTTGTTAATCCTCTGGCAAGGCACGGGCCTTGCCAATTTCCAGATTGGTCAATTGGTCATGATCTTTGTTGGGTGCATGCTGCTGTTTTTAGCCATCCGCAAAGGTTTTGAGCCACTGCTGCTATTGCCGATAGGTTTTGGTGCCATTCTTGCCAATATTCCCGAAGTGGGCTTGGCAAATAATGCGATACAAAATGCGTTGTACGCTGCGAGTCCTGATGTGATGTGGGAGTTTGCCCGTATCCTTGGTCTTGGTGATGCGAATCCAGAAGCCATTAAAATGGCGATGGACGGTGCGGATCTCCATCAACTCAAAGAGTTAGATGAAGCCGCTCATGCAGCAAAATTCACTGATGGTACGCTTTACTCTTTCTACAGTGTGGCTATCGCATCGGGTATTGCACCGCTTCTCATCTTTATGGGTGTTGGTGCCATGACGGATTTTGGCGCGCTTATCGCTAACCCTCGTACTTTGTGGCTTGGTGCAGCGGCGCAGTTTGGTATTTTCGCAACACTGTTTGGTGCGATCCTGCTGAACTTGATTCCAGGCATGGAGTTCTCGCTGGCGGACGCAGCATCGATTGCAATCATTGGTGGTGCAGATGGTCCTACGGCTATCTTCCTTGCGAGTAAGCTATCTCCGGATTTGCTGGGTGCCATTGCGGTTGCAGCATACAGTTACATGGCATTGGTACCGATTATTCAGCCTCCGATCATGAAACTGTTTACCTCGGAAGAAGAACGTAAGATCGAGATGAAGCAGCTACGCCATGTCTCGAAAACCGAGAAGATTATCTTCCCACTGGCTGTACTGGTCATGGCGATTATCTTCTTACCATCGGCAACGCCGTTGGTCGGTATGTTCTGTTTGGGTAACTTGATGCGTGAGTGTGGTGTGGTAGATCGTTTATCAAACACGGCGCAAAATGAGCTTATCAATATCGTCACCATTTTCTTGGGTTTGTCTGTCGGTTCGAAGCTTCAAGCTGAACAGTTCTTACACATTGAGACTCTGGGTATTCTTGTGTTGGGTGCAGTAGCATTCAGTATCGGTACGGCTGCTGGTGTATTGATGGCGAAACTGTTGAACAAATACAGCAAAGACAACATCAACCCATTGATTGGTGCTGCGGGTGTATCAGCGGTGCCAATGGCGGCACGTGTGGTTAATAAGGTGGGCTTAGACGCTAACCCGCATAACTTCTTGCTGATGCATGCAATGGGCCCTAACGTAGCAGGCGTATTGGGTTCTGCCGTTGCAGCGGGTGTGCTATTGGCCTTGGTCGGTTAACCGAAGTTTAATCGTGGGTTAACCACTAATCCAAACCAAACAACACGACAAAGTCATGAAATAAAGGCGGAAGGCATTGTGTCTTCCGCCTTTTTTATTGAAACTGAACTCAGGACATCACACGCATTAAGGACGACACATGCCTCAAAATCTTCAACTGGCAATTACCGCGTTTGGCGGACCTGAAACGCTGAAACTCCAACACACTGATATTCCTGAGCCGCAAGATGGGCAAGTCCTTATAAAAGTGGCTTTTGCTGGCGTAAACCCTGTCGATGCAAAAACGCGAGCAGGCTTGGGCTGGGGGGCTGAGAAAATCAAAGATATCTTGCCTTGGGTTCCCGGTTTCGATGTGGCGGGTGTTGTCGTCCAAGACTCTACGAGATTTAAAGCGGGTGACCGCGTTGCAGGAAGAATTGTGGAAGGCGGTGGCTACGGTCAGTATTTATGTGCCAGTGCTGACGTACTATCTCGCATTCCTGATGGCGTGTCGTTTGAAGCGGCAGCCTCTCTTCCTGTGGCGGGCTTAACCGCATGGCAGGCATTGGAGTTGGCGGAGCTTAAAGCGGGTGAGAAGGTGCTGATACTGGCTGGCGCTGGCGGCGTTGGACACTTCGCGATTCAACTAGCTAAAGCGCAAGGTGCGAGTGTCTACGCGAG
The DNA here is from genome assembly GCF_050336585.1 of Enterovibrio makurazakiensis. Taxonomy (NCBI): domain Bacteria; kingdom Pseudomonadati; phylum Pseudomonadota; class Gammaproteobacteria; order Vibrionales; family Vibrionaceae; genus Enterovibrio; species Enterovibrio makurazakiensis. The sequence continues at coordinate 35,183 of NZ_JAKJSE010000043.1, read as the reverse complement.
TTGTTCTGCGGCTAATATCGATTTTGTAAATGGCTTGGGTGCAACAGCCTTGGACTACGCGGTCTCACCGCTTGAAGCGCAGGTCAATGACGTCGATGTATTGATTGACCTCGTTGGCAGTGATGTCGGTGAAGCGGCACTAAAGTCTGTTGCGAAAAATGGCCGAGTTGTGACGGTGCCTACCATTACTGCCGACCGCATTATTGCTGCGGCAAAACCACTGGGAATCGATGTGAAAGGCATGTTGGTGGTGCCAAAACCTGAACAAATGGATACGTTGCTGACATTGGTTCAAGAGGGAAAAGTACGCGTTGAAATTGCAAAAACGTATCCGCTTGAAGACGGTGTACAAGCTCATGTTGATATTCAAACCGGCCGCACGCGCGGTAAATTACTATTGGAGATGCCTGAATGAGTCGGTATGACGACTATGAAGGATTAATATTCGACCTAGATGGCACCTTATTGGACTCCACGCCGGGTCACTATGCTGCTTGGCAACAAACTGCAGCAGATTTTGGTTTTTCTGTGTCGGAAGAGTGGTATCACACTCGCGGTGGTAGCCCGACCATCCTGACAGCACGTTCGTTGATTGAAAAACTGAACCTTGATGTTGATGCTCAGGTATTGGCAGACCACAAGACACAGTGTTTTTCTTCTTTGCTAGAAGATCATCTCACTATTTTGCCGTTTACTGAGGTTGCTCGTCATTTTTCAGGAAAGATCCCGATGGCTGTCGGAACGGGCACTTTGACCGAGCTTGCCTCTCGCATGATGGAAAAGGCAGGGATTCTCGATCTGTTCGATCACGTAGTCGGCGCTGACCAAGTTGGCGCACACAAACCATCCCCAGACACATTTCTTCGTTGTGCCGAGCTGTTGGGTGTCGAACCCAAGAAATGTTTAGTGTTTGAAGATGCAGTATTTGGTTTTGATGCTGCAAAAGCGGCTGGCATGGATGTCATTGATATTCGGGTGACAGATGTTGGATTGGATTAGCGGCGACTCCGCGCTGTGGGTGCTCTTTTCCACCGGTTTTCTCAGCGCGACCTTGCTTCCAGGTGGTTCGGAAGCCAACCTGATTTTTCTTCTTAAAGAATCCCAATTTAGCCTTGGTGTATTAGTGCTCGTTGCCACCTTAGGAAATACCTTAGGCGGTATGACAAACTATTTTATTGGTCGATTCATTCCCGCGCGAACCCTTGAGCAAAAGCATGGTCAAAAAGCCATTGGCTGGCTACAACGCTACGGTTATTGGACTTTGTTGTTAAGTTGGCTGCCATTGATCGGTGACCCTCTTTGCTTAGCGGCAGGTTGGTTGCGATTAAAGCAGCACTGGTGTTGGCTGTTAATTGCGACGGGGAAAGCCCTTAGATATGTAATATTGGCGCTGGTAACCCGGGGCCTGTTTTTTGTTTGATTTCTATTTGAAAGGATAGTGTGTGCGTTATTTTATCCTTACGGCAGCCGTACTTGCGCTGTCTGGGTGCGGTGTCTATTCGACATCACCTGAACCAGTTCTTCCGATGGGCGTGACGTTAATTGAAAAAAACGAAACCCAAACCCAAGGACAACCTTCCATTCCTTACCAAAAATATCAGCTCGATAATGGCCTGACGGTTCTATTGCATCCTGACGCGTCGGATCCTTTGGTGCATGTTGATGTGACTTATCATGTGGGTTCTGCCCGTGAAGAGCCCGGAAAGTCTGGATTTGCACATTTCTTCGAGCACATGATGTTTCAAGGCTCCAAGCATGTGGGTGACCAGCAGCACTTTAAATATGTGACAGAGTCTGGTGGTAGTGTGAATGGCACTACCAATCGCGACCGAACTAACTATTACGAAACCGTGCCAGCGAACGAGCTAGAGAAAATGCTTTGGCTTGAATCTGATCGCATGGGCTTTTTGCTTGAAGCGGTGTCGCAGCGCAAGTTTGAGATTCAACGTGATACGGTGAAAAATGAACGCGCTCAGAATTTCGATAACCGACCATACGGCTTGGTTCACGAAACATTGGCTGCGGCACTTTACCCGCCAACGCATCCTTACAGTTGGCCGACGATTGGGTATGTAGAGGATTTAAACCGCGTTGATGTGAATGACCTCAAAGCCTTCTTTTTACGTTGGTATGGGCCGAATAACGCCACGCTTACCATTGGTGGAGACATTGACGTTGAGCAAACACTGGCATGGGTGAATAAGTACTTTGGTGATATTCCTCGTGGTGCGGATGTTGTTGCCGCAGACAAGTGGCCAGTGACCCTAGATGGGGATCGCTTTGTGACGCTGGAAGACAAAATCCAGCAGCCGATGTTAGTCATGAGTTGGCCGACGCAATATCCCGATGCGGAGTCGACCGTGGCGTTAGATATGTTGGCTTCGGTACTTGGGCAAGGTCGCAATAGCTTGCTGTACCAAGAGCTTGTTAAGCCGGGTAAAGTGCTGAGTGCCAGCGCATACCAAGATTGTGCCGAGCTAGCCTGTACGTTCCAACTGTATGTATTGGGTAATCAAGGGCAGGATCTCACCACAGTTCGTCAAGACGTATTGAAAGTGCTGGATTCGCTGAAAGCGCGTGGCATCAAGCAAGACGATCTTGAACAAGTCAAAGGCAGCGCAGAAGCGGGCGCGGTTTTCGGCCTACAAAGTGTTCATGGCAAGGTCGCTCAGTTGGCATCGAATGAAACCTTCTACGGCGAGCCTGACAGATTGTCCAAGTGGCTAACAGAACTCAGTGCTGTGACCACCCAAGACGTTGAACAGGCATTAACCACGTTTGTATGGCAGCAGCCCTCAGTCACGGTTTCTGTCGTTCCTGCTGGCAAGCTTTCGCTGGAAGCGGAGCCCCAAAACTTTACGGCAAAGCGTGAAGAGGCAAAATCGTTACCAAGCAATGAAAAAGATCTCGCTGCTTTGATTGCACAGCAAACAACGCCAGAGACATTTGATCGCAGCATCGTACCGGCGCCATCTGGTGCTGTAACCGTGAATGTGCCAATGCTTTACCATTCTGAACTGGGCAACGGGATTGCAATCACGGGCGCGGAAACCAATGAAACGCCAACCGTGACCATGCACCTGATCATTCCTGCTGGAACCTTGATGGAGCCAGAAGGGAAGAATGGTTTGGCATCACTCACCGCAGATTTGATCACGGAAGGGACGCTCAATCAAACCAGTGAAGACATTGCAGCCAAGCTGGATCGTTTAGGGTCGAGTGTCAGTATTAATGCCTCAGGGCGAAGCACCACGGTTAGCGTGTCATCACTGACAAAGAACTTAAAAGAAACGTTGATGATTGCTGGCGACATGCTGTTCAATCCGCGTTTTGAGCAAAGCGATTTTGATCGATTGAAAAAGCAAGCACTGGAAAGTATTCAGTTTAGCCATCAAACTCCGCAATGGCAGGCCAGTCAGGCTCGTCGCGAAGTGTTATATCAAGATTCGTGGCACGCTCTTCCATCAGAGGGAACGTTTGAAACCTTAGGACAATTGACGTTAGACGATGTGAAAGCGTTTTATGCGAAGCATTACACGCCGGATACCACAAGGCTCATTGCGGTTGGCGATCTTGATAAGCAGACACTGCTTTCGAAAATCAATGGATTAAGCCATTGGAAGGGGGCGAAAGCCACCGCACCTGCCAAAGCGGCGTTGAGGCCGCTGAGTGAACCGAAGGTTTGGTTGGTCGATAAACCTGGAGCCCCACAAAGCGTCGTGCAAATGGTTCGTCATGCAATGCCTTATGACGCTACTGGTGAGATGTTCAAAACTCAGCTGGCAAACTTTAACCTTGCGGGTAACTTTAACTCGCGTTTGAACCTCAATCTTCGTGAAGACAAAGGCTACACTTACGGAGCAAGTGGCTACGTGGTGGGTGATCAGGACAAAGGGCGTATAGTGTTTCAAGCGCAAGTACGCGCTGATAGCACGTTGGAAACAGTGATAGAAATGCAAAATGAGCTGGCTGAAATGTCATTACAGGGCATGACAGACGACGAACTTGTATTCTTGCGCCTTGCTGTAGGCCAAAAAGATGCCCTGAGCTATGAAACGCCAAGTGATAAGGCCGGTCTTATTGCTAACATCATGCGCCATCAATTGCCGTCAGATTATAAGACGACACAGAAAGCGATCATTGATGGAGTGGATAAACAGACGTTAAACGCGTTAGCAAGTAAGTGGTTTGATCCCGACGACTATCAGGTGATCGTTGTTGGTGATGCCGACAAGCTAGCGTCTCCATTGGCCACACTAGGATTGCCTGTAAAGCGTTTAGTGATTGAGAATTGAACGTTATTTTTAGGCAGATAAGCTAACAGCAAAACAGTGAGATGGCTTTTGTCGTGGAGAGTGATTATCCTTAGCCATCTTACTGCTTTCAACATATAAACGAGTACAGCCTTGAATAGTTTTTCTCAAAGGTTGGCAGCGCTGTCTGAACAACCTGACGCGCTTAAGGGCATTGGACGAGGTGTGGAGCGCGAAGCTTTGCGTATCACGCCAGAAGGGACATTGTCATCTGCCGCCCATCCAATAGCGTTAGGCTCAGCATTAACGCACCAATGGATCACGACCGACTTTGCGGAGCAACTGCTGGAGTTTATTACCCCAGTGACTTACTCGGTTCCTGACATGCTGACGCAGTTGCAGGATATCCATCGCTTTACCTACCGCGCGATGGATGGTGAATCGTTGTGGCCGCTCTCTATGCCTTGTTACGTCGAAAATGAAGACGACATCACCTTGGCGCAATATGGCACGTCAAACGTCGGCCAAATGAAGACCTTATATCGCCAAGGGCTCAAGCATCGCTATGGCAGTGTCATGCAAGTTATCTCTGGCGTGCATTTCAACTTTTCATTCCCAGACAGTTTTTGGCAGGCGATGTTTGGCGATCAAGCGCCATACGCCCGTCAGGAATCAGTGTCAGATGCTTATTTTGGGTTGATCCGAAACTACTATCGCTTTGGGTGGATGATCCCGTACTTATTTGGCGCTTCCCCTGCGTTGTGTGGGTCATTTATCGACCAAACCAAAACCAACCTTGATTTCACCGTGCTGGGTAAAGGTACCAATTACCTGCCTTATGCGACGTCTTTGCGATTAAGCGATTTGGGTTACACCAACAGCGCACAAAGTGGACTAAAAATCGGATTCAATGGTTTGGACCAATACCTTGAAGGTGTTCGTGCCGCGATTCGTACACCGTCTGCAGATTTTGCAAAAATGGGTGTGAAGGATGCGTCGGGTTATAACCAGTTGAATGCCAATGTGCTTCAAATTGAGAATGAACTGTATGCGCCAATTCGTCCAAAACGTGTTGCTAAGAGCGGTGAAAAGCCCTCTGAAGCGCTTGAGCGTGGCGGTGTTGAGTACATCGAAGTTCGTTCGCTGGACGTCAATCCGTTCAGTCCGACAGGCATTGATGATACGCAAGTTTACTTCTTGGACTTGTTTGTCACTTGGTGTGCCTTGTCTGACTCCGAACCTATGACAGACTGTGAGCTTCCGTGCTGGCGCGATAACTGGAACAAAATTGTTCTGGAAGGACGTAAGCCAGGGCTAACGTTGCAAATCGGTTGCCAAGGTGAGCAGTTAACCCAAGCGGAATGGGGGCGTCGTGTCTTCGCTGACTTGAGCGAACTTGCTGTGGTGATGGACAAAGCTTACGGTGGTGATAACTACCAAAAAGTGTGTCATGAGCTTGTTTCTTGGTTCGATGAACCCGAAAAGACCTTGTCAGCACGTCTGTTGCGAGAAGTCATTGAACAGCAAAGTATTGGCAAAGTTGGCCTTGCGATTGCGAAGCAAAATGCGGAATTGTATTCACAGGGAGAGTATCACCTTGTGTCTGAATCTCAGTTTATTGAAGAGAGCCGTGTTAGTTTGAAAAAACAGCAAGATGTGGAGCAAGGCGACGCTATTAGCTTTGATCAGTATCTGGCTGAATATTTTGGTGATAGTGTATCGCTATAGAGTGACGGCTGTTACCCAGAAATAGGCAGGCTTTCTCCTGCCTATTTTTTTATCCCTATGTTTAATATTTTACTGAGATGGTTCGAGCGCTAAAGGACAATTATGTACTTTTCACCTAAGTGGATTTTACTTCTCGCTTCATTAGTTTTAACGGGCTGTGCCAATCCTCCGCCTAAAAGCCCTGAGAATATTTGCAGTATCTTCCGTCAATACGATGGTTGGTATGACGATGCCGTTGAAATGGAAGATGATTGGGGAACGCCCATTCATATCGCCATGGCGTTTGTGAAGCAAGAAAGCTCATATATTCATGATGCCTTGCCACCAAGAGATTATGTGCTTTGGGTGATCCCATGGGGGCGTGTCAGCAGTGCCTATGGTTACGCTCAAGCGCAAGATCCCGCGTGGTCTGACTATCAAAAAGCAACAGACAATGGCGGATCGCGAACGGACTTTGGTGATGCCATGCAATTCATTGGTTGGTACACCAGTGAAACGCAGCGCCAACTAGGGATCTCTAAATGGGATGCGTATAACCAATATTTGGCGTATCACGAAGGACGCGGCGGCTTTAAGCGTGGCTCCTACAAAGCAAAACCTAAGGTGATGCAAGTGGCTCGTAAAGTCGAAAGACAAGCAAAAACCTATGGCGGACAATTACAAAGTTGCCGTTCTGAATTGGAATCCAATCGCAGCTGGTGGCCATTTTAGCCCGCGATTATGAGCATAAATAAAGAAAGCGCCTTTCATGGCGCTTTCTTTATTTATGGTGCTTGAACCTTGAACCTTGAACCTTGAACCTTGAATCAGCTCTCGCCCTTTGCGTTTGATACAGCGCGTTAAGCCCAAAAAGGTCAGTCGAAGCCCATTTGGCGTCGTCCTAAATCAGTCAGGTCCAATTCTGTTGCACGTCCTTGATAGGTGCGCTCGTGGTGCTCCGGTGCGAAATCTGGGCAGCTTTCTCCCTTGAGGAAAGCAGGGCGTTGTTTGTCTAGAAACCGCCGGTTTTTCTCGCAATCTGGCGCTGCACCAATAAACAATACATTGCTGTAGCCAGTACCATTGTGCTTATCTTCGACGGCATGAATAGTGTCAGGATGCCACCACATTGTATCTCCAGCGTGGACTTGTGGAACGGACACCAAGCCTTCAAATAACAATGGGTGCCATTCTTTTGATACCGTGAGCGCTCTGCCGGGTGCAGCACCACATAACTCATCTTCAGGGACATCATCTTGTAAGGCGCGTAGCAACATATACGGGATGGCGAGCGTCGATGGGACTACCTGCAAAGTCCCATCTCCCTTGCCTTGCGGCGTTAGTGCAACCCAGCCTTGGAACGTGCGAAAAACACTACACACAGCAGGAGAAGGAAACTCTTCGACATCCACACGACTTGCGCCATCAAAAGCATTGTATTGCTGCCAGTCTCCCTGAAAAATATTGTAGTAAACCTCTCTATAGTGGGGTTCTATCCAGCGCTCTATTGAACCGGAATCAACGTGCGGAGATAGGCCCAAGGTTGCATCACCAGGCTCTCGTCGTCTTACGCGATCGGCGTAGCTGGCTTCCTGATCAGGATTGAAAAAGGTCTTTCCATTGTTTTGCCAAGTCCATAACCGATTTAGATGACGGCGCGTAACGGCCATGTTGTGATGTTGGCGAGCCCATATTTGTGCGGGAGACCAGTAGATACCAAAGATCTGTGGCTTATCGGATTTCAACTGACTGAAATAATTGTCCTCCACGGTGGGAGTGTGCTCGTAGTAGCCATTTTCAATAATGTAGCGAGAAAGTGCATCATTGTGCGCAGCGACTTCTTGTTCTGGAAGGGTGTTGCGGATAATACCGCACCCAGCTTGATGCAAGCGATGGCGTTGTTCTTCGTTGAAGCCATGATCAGCGATACTTGAAAATTCAAACTGCGGTATGGCTGACCCTTTAGCTTCTTCTTTTTTTATCCGTGTGATTTCGGCTTCCATCGCGCGTGACACTTCCTCGAATCGACGTTTGTAATCAGGACATTTCGCCTTCATTGTGCGCTTGAAATCACGGACTTGCTGGGGGAGATCCTCAGTAGAAAGAGCCATACGCCCTCCTTTTCTGTCTTACATCCATGAACGCTTAACACACACTCATTTCACTGCGTGACTTAGCGCTTGTTTTTGGTGTTTTTTGTTAACGTTTTTGCAGCATGTTCACACAAATATACTACCTTTATTGGAACGTTCCAGTTTATTTTTTGAACGTTTGATGTTGCTCGTCGCATGTTCTTGTAATTGAAAGATAACTTTTTTCATCGCTGAATGCCGGACGATTCGGAGGCAATGTATCTGTGGCTGAGAGCAAAAAAACACGACGTTCCAGTGGACGAAAAGCCACAGTGATTGACGTAGCGAAAGTGGCAGGCGTCTCTAAATCCACGGTGTCTTTGGTGCTGCGCGGGAATGCAGGTGTGAAAGCCGAGACGATTGAAAAAGTGAATCAAGCGATTCGTGAGTTGGGGTATATCTATAACCGTGATGCAGCGGGGTTGAGAAGTAGAGAATCAAATTTAGTGGCGATTGTTGCCAATGACTTAGCCAATCCCTATTTGGCGCAGGTCATCATTGCCCTTGAGGGGCAGCTTGAACGTCTGGGTTTTATGCCGATTGTCGTCAATATTAATGAGAGCGTGACGAGGCAAACCGACATGGTGGCTTCTTTGAAAGAGCACAATGTCGCGGGATATTTCATTACTCCCGCCCCCGATACAGATGCGAATTGGCTGACTGAGTTGGCCAACTCTCAGCACCCCGTCGTGTGCTTGATGCGCGACGTGGAAGGTGCGCTTGTACCAACGGTCATGCCGGACAATCGTTTGGGTATGTATTTGTCTACCCGCTACTTGATTGGGCTGGGGCATGAACGTATCGCATTTATTGGTGGGATTGCGTCTATCTCTGATTACCAAGAGCGAAAAGAAGGCTTCTTGCAGGCAATGAATGAAGCGGGATTGGTGGTTAAGCCTAGTGACATTGAGCCGAGTTCGACCAAGCGTCAGGGCGGGAAAATTGCCTTGAATCGTGTGTTAGATCGGGCGCCAGAAATTACTGCGATTGTCTGTTTTACCGATGTGGTGGCCTATGGCGCTTACACGGCATTGAGTGAGCGAGGGCTGACCCCAGGCAAAGATATTGCTGTGGTGGGGTTCGATGATTTGGAAGACAGTCGATTGATGTCACCGGCGCTAACCACGGTTCGTGTTAGCGCAGAAGATATTGGGCAAATGGCATGTGAAAGATTACAGCAGTGGCGAGAGAACTTAACAGTGCCGGAGAGTGCCCTTGTGGGCGTGGAGCTGGTGGTGCGATCGTCATGTTGTTCAGTGGGGAAAAAGGCGAGAGGACTGGCCTAGTTTTCCCAGCATATATCCAATTAACTTGAAAATGCTCAATTTCAGCAAAGCTCGCTGAATCCGGCATCTTCAGGCTGCTTGGGTATCAATGTAAGTCTGCAGTTACGCAGGTCAATGACACAAATGGGACTACTATCATGAGAAAACGCAACATGATTCAAACCCTGCCACTCGCAGGTACTTTGCTGTTATCCGCAGCGGCGGTGCAAGCAGAAGACGTTGAGGTTCTACACTGGTGGACATCGGGTGGTGAAGCTGCAGCACTGAACGTTTTGAAAGACGATCTGGGTACCAAAGGTGTTGGCTGGCAAGACATGCCTGTGGCGGGTGGTGGTGGTGGTAACGCTATGACTGTGTTGCGCGCACGTGTGACGTCGGGCAATCCGCCTACGGCTGTCCAAATGCTAGGTTTTGATATTCAAGACTGGGCTGCTGAAGAAGTAGTAGCAAACCTTAACAGCGTCGCGGAAGCAGAAGGTTGGAATGAAGTTGTACCCACGGCACTTCAACGCTTTGCCAAGTATGACGGCAAATGGGTGTCTGCTCCGGTTAACGTTCACTCTACCAACTGGATTTGGGCGAATAAGAAACTCCTTGATGAAGTCGGTGCAAAGCAGCCTGAAAACTGGGACGAACTGATCTCAGCCCTCGATAAGTTGAAAGCGGCGGGTTACATCCCACTGGCCCACGGCGGTCAAGCGTGGCAAGACGCGACCATTTTTGATGGTGTTGTGCTCACCACGGGCGGCATCGATTTCTACCGTAAAGCCATGGTTGATTTAGACCCAGAAGCGCTGAGTTCTGACACCATGTTGAAAGTTTTTGACCGTATGACGCAGCTTCGCGGCTATGTGGACAAAAACTTCCCGGGCCGTGATTGGAATTTGGCATCGGCGATGGTGATTGAAAATAAAGCCGGCATGCAAATCATGGGTGACTGGGCGAAAGGGGAATTCCTCAAAGCAGGCCTGAAACCCAATGAAGATTTCTTGTGCTTCCGTATGCCGGGCACTCAAGGCATGGTGACGTTTAACTCGGATCAGTTCGTAATGTTTGATGTGGGTGAGTCGAAAGCGCAGGATGAAATGGCGAAAGCCATCATGGCGCCAGCTTTCCAATCTGCATTTAACGTGGTGAAAGGCTCTGTACCAGCTCGTACCGATGTTTCAAATGCAGACTTTGATGCGTGCGGCCAAAAAGGCATGGCAGATCTGGCTGAAGCAAACAAAAACGACACCTTGGTGGGCAGTATGGCACATGGTCATGCTGCGCCAGCGGCGGTGAAAAATGCGGTTTATGATGTGGTGACCAATCACTTCAACGGCGGCATGGATTCGCAGCAAGCAACGAAAGCACTGGTCTCTGCGGTTCAAGACGCAATCTAGGGATAGTGAGAGTGACACTGGTAAAAGGCGGTTCTAGATCCTAGAACCGCGCTTTTTGTGCCAGTGCTGCGTTACCTCAAGGATCGATTTATGTCTTCTAAAGGAAAATACAGCTCTCGCCATTTTTGGCAGCAACTGTTACCCAAAATCGTCATTGCGCCATCTTTCGTGCTGATCTTGTTTTTTGTTTATGGCTTTATTGCATGGACAACGTACATCTCGTTTAGCCGCTCTCGAATGCTGCCTAACTACAACCTTGATGGTGTGCGTCCTTACGAGAAATTGTGGAACAGCCTGAATTGGCAAGTGGCGCTCGAGAATCTCGCCATCTTCGGCATTCTTTATATCGTCATATGCTGTGCCCTTGGCTTGCTTCTGGCGATATTGCTCGATCAGAAAATCCGCATTGAAGGCGGCTTACGCCCCATCTTCCTGTATCCAATGGCATTGAGCTTCATCGTGACAGGGACAGCATGGAAGTGGTTTTTAAATCCCGGTTTAGGGCTTGAGAAAACCATGCATGAATTGGGATGGGAAAGCTTCAGCTTTGATTGGCTCATCAATCCTGATATGGCGATTTACACCATTGTGATTGCGGGTGTCTGGCAAACGTCGGGCTTTGTCATGGCGATGTTCCTTGCGGGTTTGCGTGGCATCGACAGTGAAATGTTAAAAGCGGCGCAGCTTGATGGCGCGTCATCGTTTCAGATGTATCGCCGCATCATTATTCCGCAGCTTCGTCCTGTCTTCCTTAGTGCCTTTATCGTGCTCGCGCACATGGCCATCAAAAGTTACGACTTGGTCATCGCGTTGACGGGTGGTGGCCCTGGGAATGCCACAGCAATGCCCGCGACCTTTATGTATTCGTACACCTTTTCGAGAAACCAAATGGCGGTGGGCTCGGCGAGTGCGATCATCATGTTGATGACCATTGCAGCCATCATCATTCCGTATCTGTATAGCGAGTTGAAGGAGAAGAAGCATGAGTAGCAGTGAAACCTCTTCTCCCTTTCAAGGGGCACGCTTCTGGCGAATCCTGATTTACACCACGTTGATCGTGTTTGCCTGCATGTACTTGCTGCCGTTGTTCGTCATGTTGGTGACGTCATTTAAAGAACTCGATGAGATTCGCCAAGGGAACATGCTGGCCTTGCCTCAAGTCTGGACGGTCGAGCCTTGGATTTCCGCATGGGGAACGGCCTGTATTGGCCTGACGTGTGAAGGCATTAGCGGGTATTTTACAAACTCCATCATGATCACTGTGCCGGGCGTGTTGTTATCGACCACCCTTGGTGCGCTAAACGGTTATGTGCTGACGAAATGGCGGTTTCGAGGACACCGCTGGGTGTTTGGTTTGATGCTGTTTGGCTGTTTTATTCCGTTCCAAGTGGTACTGGTGCCGATGAGTCAGGTGCTCGGTACGCTGGGGTTAGCAAATACCACGGCAGGGTTGGTGTTGGTGCATGCGATTTATGGATTAGGGTTTACCACCTTGTTCTTCCGCAATTACTACGAAGCCTTCCCTAGTGAATTAATTCGCGCTGCCATGATTGATGGTGCAGGGTTCTTCCGTATGTTTTTCCGCATTTTATTGCCAAGTTCGGGGCCCATCATTGTGGTGACCATCATTTGGCAGTTCACCAATATTTGGAATGATTTCTTATTTGGTGCGTCATTTGCGTCGGGAGATACCGCGCCAATCACTGTGGCACTGAATAACTTGGTGAACTCATCTACTGGTGTAAAGGAATACAACGTGCACATGGCAGGCGCCATGATTGCCGCGCTCCCCACCTTGTTGGTGTACATCTTAGCGGGACGTTATTTCGTTCGTGGCCTGATGGCGGGATCAGTAAAAGGATAAGGTAATGGCATCTCTAACGCTTAGTAACGTAAAAAAACGCTTCGGTCACGTTGAAGTATTGAAGGGCATAAACATCGGCATTGAAGACGGTGATTTTCTGGTGTTGGTGGGGCCATCAGGGTGTGGTAAATCGACCTTGCTGAATATGATTGCTGGGTTAGACAGCATCAGCGATGGTGAGGTCAGCATTGGTGATAGCGTGATTAATGAACTGCACCCCGCAGAACGTGATATCGCAATGGTGTTCCAGTCTTATGCGCTTTACCCAAACATGACGGTGGGGCAGAACATCTCGTTTGGCCTTGAAATGCGCCATGTACCAAAGCCGGAAAGGGAAAAGAAAATCGGTGAGGTGTCAGCGATGCTTCAAATCGAGCATTTGCTAAAGCGTAAACCTGGTCAACTTTCTGGCGGTCAACGTCAGCGGGTGGCAATGGGACGCGCACTTGTACGCGATCCAAAAATATTCTTGTTTGATGAACCGTTGTCGAATTTGGACGCCAAACTTCGGGTTGATATGCGCACGGAGATCAAACGCCTTCATCAGCGTTTAAACGCAACCATTGTCTATGTCACCCATGACCAAATTGAAGCTATGACATTGGCGACAAAAATTGCGGTGATGAAAGATGGCGAACTGCAACAACTGGGTTCTCCTGCCGAGGTGTATGACGATCCGGCCAATACCTTTGTCGCGACTTTTATGGGAAGTCCTTCCATGAACTTGGTGGAAGTGTTGGTTGAACGCGCTGATACATCAGAAACCCAACTGCAATTGGCAGGTTTTGATGGAGAGCCACAATCCGTCACCATTAGTTGTGGGTTTGGAGAGCTAAGCGCATATGTGGGGAAAACGGTGCAAATGGGCGTTAGGCCTGAAGACATTACAGAGAGCGAAGGCAGCACGCCTTCGACTTTGCATTGCAAGGTGGATGTCACCGAACCAACGGGTGCAGACACATACGTGATTACCTCTCTTGGCGGAACAGAAGTGGTGGCGCGCATGCCAGCAAATATCAGTTTGAAAGCAGGCGATATGGCGTACTTTCGTTTTAACCCCGAAAAGCTGGTACTGTTTGATAGCGATTCGGGTAGCCGTATCCGATAATCGAATCTAGTAACAAAAAAGCGCTCAGTAATGAGCGCTTTTCAGTTTCTAAAACAGCCTTCGTGATGACAAGGTGACGAGCATAAAAAAGCCAGCAATTTGCTGGCTTTCATACTCAAAGGCATTGGCATTAAGCTAAGTCGCGGCGTTCTTCGGAACGGGAAGTATTTTGACTTGTTTAATCATGTTCTCGCCAACCTCGACGATTTCCATTTGGTGACCTTCGACCTCGATACTGATCTGGCTCGTTGGGATATCTTCTAGATGCTCGAGTATCAAGCCGTTCAGTGTGCGCGGCCCATCGGTCGGTAACTCCCAACTCAAACTCTTGTTCAAATCACGGATATTAGCTGTTCCATCAATCATGTAGCTACCATCGGGCAGTGCTGTGATTTCTTCAGCAAGGCTTGGCGACAATGAGGTGGTGAACTCACCAATGATTTCTTCGAGGATATCTTCCAGTGTGACAAGTCCGATAATGTCGCCATACTCGTCGACAATCATCCCTATACGTTGTTTGTTGCGCTGGAATTTGAGCATTTGAACGTTGAGTGGAGTGCTTTCAGGAATGTAATACACTTCATCAGCGGCACGCAGCAAGTTCTCTTTATTGAACTCATTTTCCACCATCATTCGATAAGCTTCACGCACGCGCAACATACCAACGACCTCATCAATATTGTCGCGATAGAGAACCATGCGGCCATGCGGCGCATGAGTCAGCTGACGCATGATGGCTTTCCAGTCGTCATTAACATTGATGCCGGTTATTTCATTGCGTGGCACCATGATGTCATTGACTGTGATCTCCTCTAGTTCAAGGATAGAAATGAGCATGTTTTGGTGACGACGTGGGATCAATCCACCGGCTTCGTTAACGACAGTGCGCAACTCTTCAGAGCTTAAATGGTCTTTACCGTCGTGGCTGGTGGTTAAGCCCAGTAAACGAAGGAATCCATTGGTGATGCCATTAATCAGCCATACCAGCGGATACAGCACTTTCATCAACAACCTTAATAAGATGCTGCTGGTGTAGGAAACACGTTCAGGGTATAGCGCCGCGAGGGTTTTTGGCGTGACCTCCGCGAAGACAAGAATAACAAGGGTCAAACCACCCGTTGCAATGGCGACACCGAGATCGCCATACAAGCGCATGCCAAGTATCGTCGCGATTGCAGAGGCCAATATATTGACCAAATTATTGCCGATAAGGATGAGCCCGATCAGTCGGTCTGGACGTGATAGAAGCTCTTCTACACGCTTGGCGCCCTTATGCCCTTGATTGGAAAGGTGTCGAAGTCGGTAACGGTTTAACGCCATCATTCCGGTTTCCGAACCGGAGAAATAAGCTGAAACGACGATGAGCAATACCAATAGGGAAGCTAATGTTCCCGTCGATATGTCGTCCAAATTGCAAGTTCCTTCTTTTTTGAGCCAATCCTAATTAAGGACAAGAATAGGAGTCGCTGTCAAACGCAATGGCTAATTTCAACCGTGCAGTCACGAAGCGATAATGACTTCTCTGACAAAACGGCTGCCAAAATAGGCCAACGTTAACAAGAATGCGCCAACGACGCTTATCCAAATAACGCGTCTTCCGCGCCAGCCTGAACGATAATGTCCCCACAACAGCGCACCATATACACACCATGCTAAGGCTGACAATATGGCTTTATGTGCCTTTCCTTGTGCAATCATGTCTTGTACGAACGCAAACCCTGTAATTAAGGTTAACGTCAGCAAAATTTCACCAATTAAAATGATATTGAACAATTGCCGCTCGACCGCCATGAGAGGTGGAAGATTAGGGTTCATGATCAGTTTTTTCTTATTCTTCAATTGATGGTCAAGCCATGCTAACTGTATGGCATATAACGTGGCTATCATCAGTGTTGAATAAGAGAAAAGCGCCAGAGAGATGTGTAGTAGGACTTGAGGATTCGCCTCGAGGTGCGATATCACAGCGCCTGGCAATAAGGTCGCAGTCATAAGATTTATCGCAGAGAAGCTGTAAACGACCGGCAGTAATACCCAAACACGCATTTTGAACAAGAGTCCAGTGGTGATGGCTGAGATAATAAAGCTGATCAAAGACGCGACATTTAAGATGCTGAGGTTTTGGCCCCCATCCATAATAATGAGATCTGATAGCAAATAGGCATGGAGAGCCAGCGCACTGCACGCGCTAAGAAAAACCCGTTTCGCAGGGATCTGCTGAGGCCCAGAAAGCCCGGGTATGATCTGCATTAGTGCTGCGAAGTAAAGCAGCGCAGCGAGGAGTGCTATATAAATATCCATGTGTCTTTCAACAACATCGCGTCAAAAAAGAAAGGTTTCAGTATACCCTGCACGGCTTCGAGTCGCCATGCAAGGCTGACGATCTTTTAAGCACAGTGTGTCTATCAGATTGCAAACTGTGTAAAAAGTATAAGCACTCCCTTTAAAACTATCGTCAATGCCATCATGTAAGCCAAGCTTATAATGAGTTATAATCCCAGCAATTTTGTGTTGATCGCCACCTGATAACTATCAGCCCTGTGGTGCCGTCGCGTAGAGAGCGAGTAGGACATGTTTGAGAACTTAACGGATCGTCTATCCCGAACGCTGAAGAATATTAGTGGTCGTGGTCGACTGACTGAAGACAATATTAAAGAAACGCTGCGCGAAGTACGTATGGCGCTCTTGGAAGCCGACGTAGCGCTTCCTGTTGTGCGTGATTTCGTCAAAAAAGTGAAAGAAAGCGCGGTTGGTCTTGAAGTATCCAAAAGCCTGACGCCGGGGCAGGAATTCATCAAGATTGTTCAATCCGAACTTGAAGCTGTGATGGGTGAATCTAATGCTGAGTTAGATTTGGCATCTCAGCCTCCTGCGGTTGTGCTGATGGCGGGCTTGCAGGGTGCGGGTAAAACGACCAGCGTCGGCAAACTTGGTAAAATGCTAAAAGAACGCCACAAGAAGAAAGTTTTGGTGGTGTCTGCTGACGTATATCGCCCTGCGGCGATCAAGCAGTTGGAAACGCTTGCCTCTGAAGTAGGTATTGATTTCTTCCCGTCTTCGACAGATCAAAGCCCAATCGACATTGCGAAAGCTGCATTGGCGCATGGTAAACTGAAGTTCTACGATGTGGTTGTCGTCGATACTGCAGGTCGCCTGCACGTTGACGAAGAGATGATGGACGAGATTAAAGACGTCCACGCTGCAATTAACCCCGTTGAGACACTGTTTGTGGTTGATGCCATGACAGGTCAAGATGCAGCGAACACGGCGAAAGCCTTCAACGATGCGTTGCCACTGACCGGTGTGATCCTGACGAAAGTCGACGGTGATGCACGAGGTGGTGCGGCGTTGTCTGTTCGTCACATTACCGGTAAACCGATTAAGTTCTTGGGTGTCGGTGAAAAAACTGACGCACTAGAACCTTTCCATCCTGACCGTATTGCTAGCCGTATTCTTGGTATGGGTGACGTGTTGTCACTTATCGAGGACCTGCAACGCAATGTGGATACTGATAAAGCTGAACAGCTTGCTAAAAAGTTCAAAGAGAAGAAAGGCTTTGATCTGCAAGATTTCCGCGACCAGTTGCAGCAGATGAAAAACATGGGCGGCATGATGGGAATGATGGACAAGCTTCCGGGCATGTCTAACCTACCTGATGACGTTAAAAACCAAGTGGACGACAAAATGTTTGTCCAAATGGAAGCCATTATCAATTCCATGACAGTTAAAGAGCGTGCGCGCCCTGATTTGATCAAAGGTTCACGTAAAAAACGTATTGCTGCAGGCTCTGGCACTCAGGTCCAAGACGTTAACCGTCTATTGAAGCAATTCACCCAAATGCAGAAAATGATGAAAAAAATGCAAAAGGGTGGCATGAAAAACATGATGCGTAATATGAAAGGCATGATGGGTGGTATGGGCGGCGGCGGAGGAATGTTTCCGCGTTAATCAATCACTAAACCTATTCTAGGACGTTACCCAAGGGTATCGGACCTAAAATTAAGTAAAGCAACCGGATTTGCTAAGTCTTTGATTGTTTATTTGCACTGATGCTTTTTTAGCTAAAGCAGTTGCATTCGATCACAGAAAGCGTAAAATTCCGGAGCTTTATTTTGGCACGAGGCCCCGTTATTTAAGCGGGGCCAATTTAATTCAGTAATGCAAAGAGGACGATATGGTAACCATTCGTTTGGCACGTCACGGCGCTAAAAAGCGTCCATTCTATCAAATCGTTGTTGCCGACAGCCGCCAAGCTCGCGACGGTCGCTTCATCGAGAAAGTAGGTTTCTTCAACCCGATCGCTCAAGGTCAAGAAGAGAAGCTGCGTCTAGACCTGGACCGTGTTAACCATTGGGTTGGCGAAGGTGCAGCTGTTTCTGACCGCGTAGCACGACTGATCAAAGACGCTGCGAAAGCTGCGTAATTTATCAGTGTCAGGGTTAAAAGAAGAAATGAGTGAGCAAGAAAAGGTTGTAGTAGGCAAGCTAGGTGCTTCTTATGGCATCCGTGGCTGGCTCAAAGTTTTTTCTTACACTGAAAATGCTGAAAGTATTTTCGACTACACACCTTGGTTTATTAAGGTGCGTGGCGAGTGGCAGGAATTCGGTCTTGAAGACTGGAAACGCCATGGTCAAGGTTTTGTAGGCAAACTGAAAGGTCTGGATCAGCGTGAAGACGCCCAGGTCATGACGAATGCTGAGATTGCGGTTAACCCAGAGGCATTGCCTGCGCTGTCAGATGAAGAATTCTACTGGCGCGAGCTCTACGGTATGGAAGTGTTCACTACCAAAGGTTACAACCTAGGTAAGGTCACGGACATCCTTGAGACAGGCTCTAACGATGTGTTAGTCGTAGCTGCAAACTTGAAAGATGCTTTTGGACAGAAGGAACGCCTAGTGCCGTTCCTCGATGGGCAAGTCATCAAGTCGATTGATCGCTCTGCTCAACGGATCGAAGTTGACTGGGATCCTGGATTTTAAAATCCCCGGGTAACAATTAAGCAATAGGAGCGGAAAAATGTGGGTTGGTATTATCAGCCTTTTTCCTGAAATGTTCCGTGCTGTTACCGATTTTGGGGTAACTGGCCAGGCGGTAAAGAAAGGCCTACTCGAAGTAGAAACGTGGAATCCCCGCGATTTTACTCACGATAAACACCGAACGGTTGATGATCGACCTTACGGTGGCGGCCCAGGCATGTTGATGATGGTACAGCCTTTGCGCGATGCCATTGACGCTGCCAAACATACTGCCAAAGGCAAGGCGAAAGTAATTTACCTGTCACCTCAAGGCCGAAAGCTTGACCAAGCGGGTGTTGAGGAGCTGGCGCAGAACGAGAACTTGATTCTTATCTGTGGACGCTACGAAGGGGTAGATGAGCGCATTATACAAACCGAAGTCGATGAAGAATGGTCTGTCGGTGATTTTGTGCTCAGTGGTGGTGAACTGCCAGCCATGACGTTGGTTGACGCAGTCGCTCGGTTTGTTCCGGGTGTGCTGGGAGACTTTGCGTCAGCGGAAGAAGACTCTTTCGCAAATGGCTTGCTTGATTGCCCTCACTATACGCGTCCTGAAGTGTTAGATGGATTAGACGTACCTGCGGTACTGAAATCCGGTAACCACGAGGACATTCGCCGCTGGCGATTGAAACAATCGCTAGGCCGAACCTGGCTCAGAAGACCAGAGCTCCTGGAAAACCTAGCTCTGACTGACGAACAGGAATTACTACTTGCTGCGTTCATTAAAGAACACAGTTTAAGTTCCTAAACATACTTAGTATCAGTTTATTCTAGGGTATAGAAAATGAGTAACATCATCAAAGCGCTCGAAGAAGAGCAACTTAAGCAAGACATCCCTGCCTTCAACGTTGGTGACACTGTTGTTGTACAGGTTAAAGTAAAAGAAGGTACTCGTGAGCGTCTACAGGCCTATGAAGGTGTTGTAATCGCTAAGCGTAACCGTGGTCTGCATTCTGCTTTCACCGTTCGTAAGATTTCTAACGGCGAAGGCGTTGAGCGTGTATTCCAAACTCACTCACCAGTTGTTGACAGCATTACTGTTAAACGTCGCGGTGCAGTACGTCGTGCCAAACTGTACTACCTGCGTGAGCGTTCTGGTAAGGCAGCTCGTATCAAAGAGCGTCTGGCTAAGAAATAATCGCTCCGGCGTTTATGATCCCTTTAAAGGGATAGCGAAAAGCCCGCCATTTGGCGGGCTTTTCTTTTTTCTGCTCTGCCAACTAACGCTGTTCAACGTTTCCCGTGATTTTCCCGTACATTGAACTCAATGAACGATGATGAATCCTGCATCTTGATGTTGGGGTATAATGCTCCATCGCAATGGAGGATTACGCGTGCAATACGATTGGATTTTGTTTGATGCTGATGAAACCCTGTTTTCATTTGATGCTTTCGCTGGACTAAAAGCCTTATTCTCAACGCTTGGCGTTGATTTCTCACAGCAAGATTTTGCTGAATATCAAACAGTGAATAAGCCACTTTGGGTGAAATACCAAAATGGTGAGATCACTGCCAAACAGCTACAAGAAGATCGTTTTATTGTATGGTCGGAAAGACTAGAGATGACGCCTGCAGAGCTTAACCGTCGTTTTCTGAATGCCATGGCTGATGTGTGTGAGCCACTAGATGGCGTCCCAGAAATCGTTCCTTTGCTCGCGAGCAAAGCGAAGCTTGGTATTATCACCAATGGTTTTACACAACTTCAGCAAGTGCGTTTAGAAAAAACAAAGTTGAGTGAATACTTCGATCTTGTGGTGATTTCAGAAGAAGTGGGTGTGGCGAAACCAGACGTTGCCATTTTTGAGCATGCGTTTGACCAAATGGGTCATCCTGAAAAGTCTCGCATATTGATGGTGGGTGATAACCCAGACTCAGATGTTCTTGGTGGTATCCGTGCGGGTATTGATACATGTTGGTTGAATCGCGACGATCACCCCGCGCCTGAAGGTGTGACACCCACTTATACGGCTCACTCATGGAATGATATCAAACGTTTCTTGATTGGCTGATAGACTACTTGCTTGCAGGCGCGCCTTGCGTCTGCATATTTACCCTTATCATTTGCTCTACACTTTCCGCTACTCGCACGTTTTAGTTTCGCTGCAATATTCAATGGGTTTCAAAGATAAAACATCACACCATCGTAAATCCGTCTTCAATCTTGAGGTAAGTCTGCATCTTACCGACGCTATTGAGTTGTTTGCTTGGTTTCCTGCTTAGACGACACCTGCATGTTAGCGCTATGTGGGTATATCACTCGAATTGATTAAGGAGAATGTTGATGGACTCAACACAAGCACTCGCGAAGCAAATGGTTGGAGTATTGTCGCGCAATTGGTGGGTATTACTACTTCGTGGTATTGCCTCTATTATTTTTGGTTTCATGTTGTGGACGTTACCAGCAGAGGAGTCTATTGAAACTCTGGTGCTGGTATTTGGTATTTATGCGTTTGTGGATGGCAGTCTGCAAGTTTGGACCGCATTGGTTGAGCGTAAAGATCATGATAACTGGATTGTATTGCTGCTCTGGGGTGTTGTTGGTATTGCCGCGGGTGTCATGACGTTTGCGGTGCCTGATCTAACGGCAGTTGCATTGCTCTTTTACATCGCTATTTGGGCGATAGCGAAGGGAATTCTAGAAATAGTCACGGCGATTAGGCTTCGTAAGGAGATAGTAGGTGAATGGTTGCTGATATTTGGTGGCCTAATTTCTATTTTGTTTGGCGGCTTTTTGATGAGTAACCCCATGGCAGGAGCAAATGCTCTGGTTTGGGTTATCGCCACGTATGCGTTTGTTTTTGGCGTTTTGTTTGTTGCGCTGTCTATTAAGCTCAAAGGCATGAAATTAAACGATAGAGAGTGACTTTCACGGTGTTGCACCACGAAACCACAGTCAATGGGAAGGGATTCGTTTATAGTAGTGTTTTCCTATGATGATAAAAACAAATTAAGGAACAGGATGTTTAAAAAATCCCTAATGGCATTGTTGGCGGTTGCCTTGGTCGGTTGCGTGCATATTGAAAGTGCAGACTCTTTGGCCCAAAAAGGAGAGTGGCAGAAGATTGGTGTACGTGATGGCGAGCGCGGCGTGCCATCAAAGTCTATGGCGAATTTGAAGGAGTTGGCGAATAAAGCTGGTGTCGACAATGTGGATGTTGGTGACTATGAAGCGGGATACAATGATGGCGTTGATCGCTATTGCAACGTAGACAACGCTTATGATATCGGTCTTTCTGGGATGCAATATCTGGGTGTGTGCGCGAGCAAAGAAGATGGTGTGCGCTTTCAACTGCAATGGCAGCGAGGTTTTGAAGACTTCCAATCAGCCGATCAAACTTTCTAGCGTTTACATACGGATTCGCTAATCTTTAGGCCACTTTGTGGCCTTTGTTCATTTTACTTTCCACTGACTTAATTGAAGCCCTTCCATTTAAAGCCCACTAAACCAGTAAGGTGAGCCACAAATTCACTATGTGTAAATTTATATTTACGGTGTGCTTTTTTATTTACGGACTATTGCATTCTGTAGTGATATTGATAAGGTGTGTGCATATGCGGCGAAAACTACGCCGGAAAAATGAATAAGTTTGAAAAGAATGAGGTAAGACAGCTTTATGGAACGAGATCTGCTAACGAATGTACATATTCAGGATGAAACCGTACTGATCACCCCTGAGCAGCTGCGTAAGAAGCTGCCAGTTAAAGAAGAGACGTTGGCATTTATCTCCAAATCGCGTCAAGACATTGCCAACATCATCCATAAGAAAGATCACCGTCTTCTTGTGGTGTGTGGGCCGTGCTCGATTCATGACACGGACGCCGCAATTGAATATGCCAAACAGCTAAAAGTGCTCTCTGAGCAGCTCAGTGATCAACTCTACATCGTCATGCGCGTTTACTTTGAAAAGCCTCGTACTACAGTGGGTTGGAAAGGTCTGATTAACGACCCGCATCTGGATGGTTCATTTGATGTAGAAGCTGGCCTGCACAAGGCACGTGAATTGCTGATCACCTTGTCAGACATGGGATTGCCTTTGGCAACAGAAGCACTTGATCCAATTAGTCCACAATACCTTGGTGACCTATTTAGCTGGGCTGCTATCGGTGCACGCACCACAGAGTCACAAACGCACCGTGAAATGGCTAGCGGCCTGTCCATGCCAATTGGCTTCAAAAATGGCACAGACGGTAGCCTTTCTACCGCCATCAATGCGATGAATGCTGCGGCATCAGGCCACCGCTTTATGGGTATCAACAAAGAAGGGCAGGTTGCATTGCTAACAACGGGGGGGAATCCGGATGGTCATGTCATTCTTCGTGGCGGCAAGCAGACTAACTACGACTCAGTCTCTGTGACCGAATGCGAAAATGAGATGAAACAGTCAGGGCTTGAAGCGTCTCTAATGGTAGACTGCAGCCATGCTAACTCTCGAAAAGATTTCCGTCGTCAGCCACTTGTTGCTGAAGATGTGTTTCACCAAATCCGTGAAGGCAATAAATCTATCATTGGTTTGATGATTGAAAGCAACATCCACGAAGGAAATCAGTCGGCGGACATGCCCCGAGAAGAGATGGCTTATGGCGTTTCAATTACTGATGCATGTATTGATTGGCAATCGACAGAAAGCTTGTTGTGTCGTGCTCATAGTGAATTGACGCCATTCTTGGAACAGCGTTTAAAAGGAAATTAAGCCTCATGGTTGCAGAGTTGTCCCTGCTTCGGGATCAGATTGATGAAGTCGATAAACAAATGGTGGAACTGCTAGCGCGACGTCTTGCGTTGGTATCAGAAGTTGGTGAAGTGAAAAGTCGTCATGGCTTACCCATTTATGCCCCTGACCGTGAGGCAGCGATGTTGGCCTCTCGTCGCCAAGAAGCTGAATCGAAGGGTATTCCACCTGACTTGATTGAAGATATCCTTCGCCGCACGATGCGTGAATCTTACGCGAGCGAAAATGACTCGGGTTTTAAGTGTTTGAACCCAGAGCTGCGTCCTATCGTTATCGTGGGTGGTAAAGGGCAACTCGGTAAATTGTTCGCAAAGCTATTCCGTCTTTCTGGCTACGAGGTGAAAATTCTTGGTAGCCAAGATTGGGATAATGCAGATGCGATGCTTTCAGATGCAGGGATGGTGGTTGTCACCGTTCCTATTCACCGCACTGATTCTGTTATTCGCCAGCTAAGCAACTTACCAGACGATTGTATTCTTGCAGACCTTACCTCTATCAAGAGTGAGCCCTTACAGGCGATGTTGGAGTCACACAAAGGCCCTGTTGTTGGTTTGCACCCAATGTTTGGGCCTGATATTGCGAGCCTTGCTAAGCAGGTGATCGTGTATTGTGATGGGCGTAACCCAGAATCCTACCAATGGCTTCTTGAGCAATTCAGAATTTGGGGTGCAAGCTTGCATCGCATCAGTGCGATTGAACATGACCAAGGTATGACATTGATTCAAGCACTGCGTCACTTTACTTCGTTTGTTTACGGTCTGCATTTGGCAGAAGAAAATCCGAACTTGTCTCAGCTAACAGCACTCAGTTCGCCGATTTATCGTTTAGAGTTGGCAATGGTCGGCCGACTGTTTGCACAAGACGCACAGCTATACGCAGATATTATTATGTCTTCTACACAGAATATTGACATGATAAAACGTTTCCATGCTCGCTTTGGCGAAGCGATTGAATTGCTTGATAAGCAAGACAAAGAAGGGTTTATCACGGCCTTCAATCAAGTTGATGGTTGGTTTGGTGAGTTTGCACCGCGCTTTTTGAAAGAGAGCCAAACACTCTTGCGACAGGCTAACGATACTGCGCATCGGTGATATCAATTCGCTCGATTAAAAAGGAAAGCCAAGCAAAATTATTTGTTTGGTTTTTTTTGGCGTATTGTCCAAATCTCACTTCATGGATAGTGACGATCATCTCCTTAACATATTGTCTGAATGTATCAACTTCTAAGTAATACATTATCCCTGCGACATGGTTTATTTGATTAGTGTCTGAAAATCTGAATATTTGTGTTTCTAATGTGTTGTATTATATGGGGGATAATGTAGCGTCCATTCGCAAAGGAACATGTAAAACCTGAAGTTTATGAAAGATATTCTAGAAGTAATTGAAAAGATTAGGATTGCTAATTCTAAAGAGGAATTAACAGCCATTATTGATGAAGTTGCATCAATCATCGGATTAGAATATTACTTGTTAGGTTATACTTCTGCGGAATCAATGACATCCCCAAGCACAACCATCATTGACAACTACCCACCTAAGTGGCGAGAAACATACGAAAAGGAAAAGCTCGCCCAGCATGATCCCACTGTCGACTACTGCCTCAATCAGAATGCACCTATTATTTGGGAGCAGCTAAATTGCGCACCGCTAAAACGCGATCAAAAGAATGTTATGTGTAGAGCCAATGATTATGGTTTGAAGACTGGATTTAGCATTCCATTACATGGTGTTCACAGTGAGTTTGGTATGTTCAGTTTTGGTAGTTCAGAACAAGAAAAGTCTCCAAGTTTCGAAGCTATACAAAAAGCGCAGATTATAGCTCCAGCCCTAATGGATAAATTTAAAGACTTTGACGAACGAGTGGGTATTAACTTAACGAAGCGCGAGAAAGAGTGTCTACTTTGGGTTTCGGAAGGGAAAAGTTCTTGGGAAATCTCAATCATCATTGGCTGCTCTGAGAGAACGGTCGTTTTCCATTTGGGGAATGCAACAAACAAACTTGTTTGTACTAACCGATATCAAGCGGTTTCTAAGGCGATTATTATCGGTCTTATTCGACCAATGATATAGATAGGTGCAAAAGACGTTTATGCGAGGAGCTTAAATGATCTTTATTCTATGTAACCACCTATAAAGTCATCGGCTTGATTTCATAGCCAGCTTCTTGCACAAGAACACTTAGTGAGAAGATACTCCTTACCTCTTAGCAATATCATACTACCTCCTTCTTTTGCAAGGAATGTCATCAACACGGGTAATTTAGCACTTGATAGTCATGGGTTCTTTCATGATTAGCATGTTCGTTCTCCTCATAACTATATGATAAGTGACTGTAATAACCAATCCCTGCAAGACTTTACAGCTTACGTTCTTATCCTTTTAAAAGATATATTCATTATTACTTAGACCTCGATGTTCGGGTTGGTAATTTTTATGGGATTGAAATGAAAAATCATATTCAAGTTGATGGTATTAATGACGCCGAATCTCTTGTCGTCGTTTTCTATGTTGCTGTATTGAAAAATAGTAACTTAGGGGGAGCGTCTTATGTTACCTAATCTATTGTTAGCTTCCATTGTGCCAATTATTTGGGGAAGTACCTATGTTGTAACGTCAGAGTTGTTACCGGAAGGCATACCACTTTGGAGTGCCTTATTTCGTGCACTGCCTGCGGGATTGCTGCTTCTTCTGTTTTGTCGTCGACTACCTCGCGGGATCTGGTGGTGGAGGGCTCTGATACTTGGAACGTTAAATGTTGGTGCTTTTTTTTACTTTATATTTCTGGCCGCGTATTCGATGCCCGGAGGTATTGCAGCGCTTTTAATGTCATCTCAACCTCTTTGGGTGTTGTTATTTGGTGTTCTGTTTTTTAAGCAATCTTTTTGCTCAATGCACCTCATTGCTTGCTTTCTAGGGAGTGTTGGCGTAGCCGGGCTCGTGATCCAATCAGATGTTGAGCTTAATACTACAGGCGTTATAGCAAGCGTTTTGGGGGCAATAAGCATGGCAATGGGGATTGTTCTCGCGAAGTTCTGGGGGAAACCTGATGATGTAACTTTACTCGACTTAACAGGTTGGCAATTAACTGTAGGTGGCATGGTCTTAATTCCGCTGGCGATGTGGTGGGAGCCGGTTCCACAGGGACTAACCTTAGACAATTACCTAGGATTTGGTTATTTATGCATAATTGGTGCTCTGTTTGCCTATATTATTTGGTTTAGGAGCATTCAGCATTTACCTGCCTTTTTAGTATCCATTGTTACGTTGCTCAGCCCTCTTTCAGCTACTATGTTGGGGTTCTTTTTGTTGGATCAGCGCTTGAATGCAGCACAAGGGGTTGGAGCCGCATTCATTATTGTCGCAATGTTAATTGCGCAATATGCAGTTCGACGCTCGGTGCAACGCGAGAAATATCTGCCTCAACTAGAAAATGGCTAAGTTATATGTTTAAAAGGATTGCGAAAGAAAATTCGCTTTAAGCCCGAACATTTTGGAATAATAGCATTGAATAATTATGTGGTCATGACATCAAAGAGCCGAAGCGAAGTCTCTTTCTGAAGTATTCTTTCCCGGCAATGCTGACATATTATTGTCAGAGTATGGGGCTTGGCTTTTGTCAAAAAAGAAAGCGCAATTGCGCTTTCTTTTTGCATGATTACACATCTATTTCGCAGGGGGCGACGTTTTCGATAGGGTAAGAACCAAGTACTTTGATATAGCGAGTTAGCTTGGTTAATTCCTCTAGTGTTTCTTTCATTACGTCGGTACGCAGATTACCTTCGACATCGACATAGAACATCTCTTCCCAAGGGTTACCTAGCACAGGGCGAGATTCTAGTTTCGTCATGTTGATGCCGTTGTTTTTCAGAACGAGTAAACACTCTACCAATGAGCCCGCAGTTTGTCCTGTTGACATAATAAATGTCGTTTTCGCGGGGATCAGCGCTGTTACATCGATAGGTTTACGTGCTACGACAATAAAGCGCGTGTGGTTTTCTTGCTGGTTAGCAATACCAAATTTTAAAGGTTTAAGGCCATAGAATTCACCGCTGTTGGCATTACCTATTGCAGCCACTGTCGGGCTGTTCATTTCTGCGACAAGTTTCATTGCTTCGGCAGTGCTGGAGCAATACTCCTGCTTGATGTCTCCGAGTGAGCGGAGAAACTCGCTGCATTGTTGATGCGGTTGAGGGTGTGAGTAGAGCACTTCAATTTTATCTACATCGGTATCCACTGACGTTAATAAGCAGTGCTCAATAGGTTGAGTGATTTCGCCCACGATAGATAGGCGTGTGTGCTGTAACTGGTCGTAGACATCATTGATTGAGCCTGAACTGGTGTTTTCGATGGGAAGCACACCGTAATCGGCGTTGCCGTTTTCGACAACCTCGATGACTTCTTTAAAATTCGGGCATTGAATCTCGGCAAGCTTGGTGTGCTTGCGAGCGAAAAAGTTGCGCGCGGCAAGATTGGAGTAAGAGCCTTTTCCGCCAAGAAAGGACACTCTTGCCAAAGGCTGTTCGTTGTCTGGGTTTGCTAAACGCTGTAAGAATGCTTGTTGATAAAGCACCGAATCTTCAATGATGTCGTGAAATATTTTTGTGACATATTGTGGATCAAGATCGTGAGCGCTTCCGTCAGCAACCAATTTCTCCAGCAGAACTTGTTCTCGCTCTATGTCGCGCACAGGCTTTTGGGTCTGAATTTTGCTTTTGGCCACTTCCAGACTGAGCTTACGGCGGTCAGCAAGAAGTGTCAGCAACTGCTGATCAATTCGGCTGACATTTTCTCGGATTTCATCCAGTGACATATTTGGTTTGTTCATTCCCTGTTCCTGCTGTGTCTTTGTCTGACCCTGACTGCTATAAAAAAGCCTCCCTGGGTTGAGGGAGGCTTTAGGATTCTGTCGTTATCGAGATTCGCCCTAAGCCTCAACCTATAAGGTGAGGGTAAAAAAGCGAGAGAAAAGCAATGTTGTCAGAGTCATCGATAAAGATTTGAGTTGGCGTAATATTATTCAACCTTATTGGGCGGACGGTGCCATGTCAAGACGAATCAGCCCCGCATGAGCGGGGCTGATTCTTTTTAATCCTCAATACGTTTTAAACAACTTCTGACTCTTCGTCTTCTGGTACGTCGATATGACTTGCTCGACGTGCTTCACCTTTGTGAGCTTGCTTGTTGAGTTGTTTCTCGAGTTTCTGGCCAACTTCATTGATGGCGGCATACATATCATCATGCTCTGCGGAAGCAACCAATTTGGTTCCTGGTACGGACACACCAGCTTCTACTTTGAATTTGTTTCCTGGTTCTTCACTGATCACAGCATGAGGATTAATGAGAGAGACTTGCCATTTTTCCAGCTTTTCAAAACGAGACGTGATTCGTTCACGGATAGCTGCAGTAACGTCGATGTTTTTACCAGTAACTTCTACTCTCATAGGTCTTTCCTCTTTTGCTTGCCCTTTGCTGGGCTCACTTTCAGATTACGTTTCTCAGAAAGAATTAATGTGATCTAGATCACTCTTATTGAGCGAAAGTTGGCGCATCAAATGAATTGTGATCATGTGTTTAACTCTGATTGAAAAGTACCAGAAAGTACTTGAAGAACGGATTGCACATGATGCAAGATGAAGAGATTAGGTCGCTAACAAACATCCAATGTTAGGGCTTTTATTCGTGCCAAATAACCTTGTGGCGAATTATTAGCCATGCGAGATTGCTCGTTTTAACGCCATTCGTGTCGATGTAACACAAAGTCCTAATATCGAATCAATTAAAAAAGCAGCCATTGGCTGCTTTTTTCGTTTTGAATTTGTCTTGGATTTCGCGATTTAGACGTTAACGTTATTCAATTGCATCAGTTCACGTGTGCGCTTGGCTGGCTCATCAAGATTAAGTTCTTCATAGGCTTTCAGCATCAATGGCAGTGATTTCTTTGCTGCTTCCGTGTCAGGATAATCACGTTGGATCTGCTGGCATCGGTTGATGACGGCAATCCATGCTTCGCGACGGACATAGAAGTCGGCGGTAGCTAACTCATAATCGGCTAAACGATTTTTGAGTGAAATAAGTCGCTTTTTCGCATCGGCGGCGTATTCACTGTTCGGGTAGCGATCTAATAAGCGGCGAAAATCAACAAAAGCGCGACGAACAGGCTCAGGGTCACGGTCACTTCTGTTTATGCTCATGACATCATGAACAAAGCTTCTGTCTTGCGCCATGTTCGTCAAACCACGCATATACAAAACCCAATCCATTTCTTGGTGACCAGGGTTCATTCGCATGAAGCGGTCAATGGTGGCTTCGCCCAAGGCTAGATCATCATTTTTGTAGTATGCATAGATGAGATCAAGCTGCACTTGTTCTGAGTAAGCACCAAATGGATAGCGAGAATCTAATGCTTCCAGTTTCTGAATAGCGTTTGTCCAGCTGCCTTGGTTCAGAGAAACCTGCGCTTCTTGATAGAGGTCTGCAGGCGGAACATCTGGGACAACTTCATCTGTGCTTGAACATCCAGCCAGCACGGAAATGGCAAGTAGTGAAGATAGAGTAAGGCGTTTCATTACTACGTGTGCTTCCTTGAAAGAATATTTTTCAACCTTTGCCATTACGGAGTCAGCCGCAAAAAGCTACAATGGCGCGATAGAGGTTATTCTACCCATCGGCCAGATATAATACCAACAAGTAAACGTGACCAAGCCCTAGGGCTGAAAATCGCGCAATATGGTATTAGTCTCATTGAGAATCAAAAAGTTCGTTATGGCACAGCACTTAGAGTTAAACAGTACAGTTAATGAGAATCAACTAGGGCAGCGTCTTGATCAGGCGATCGCTGAGTTGTTCCCAGATTATTCCCGATCACGCATCAAAGAATGGATTCTTGCAGACAAAGTGACTGTCGATGGCGAAATGGTCAATAAACCTCGTTTGAAAATGATGGGTGGCGAATCCATCACGGTTCAAGCTGAGATTGAAGATGAGGTGCGTTGGGAAGCGCAGGATATCCCGCTTAATATCGTTTACGAAGACGACGATATTTTTGTGATTAACAAACAACGTGGATTGGTTGTTCACCCGGGCGCAGGTTGTCCTGATGGCACCGTCTTGAATGGCTTGTTGCACATTTACCCTCAAATCGCTGAGGTTCCTCGTGCAGGTATTGTTCACCGCCTAGATAAAGACACGACCGGTTTAATGGTTGTGGCGAAGAACGTACCGACGCAAACACGACTTGTTCGCGCATTGCAAAAGCGTAAAAAGTTCACTCGTGAATATGAAGCTATTGCGATGGGTAAGATGACAGGGGGTGGCACGATTGAGAAATCAATTGGTCGTCACTCGACGAAGCGCACTCAGATGGCGGTTCAAGAGTTAGGCAAGCCGGCAATCACACACTACCGTGTTGTCGAGCATTTCCGTGCACATACGCGTTTACGTGTGCGTTTGGAAACCGGTCGTACACACCAAATCCGTGTTCATATGGCGTATTTGAATCACCCTCTTATTGGTGATCATCTGTATGGCGGTCGCCCTCGTCCTCCAAGTAAGGCGGGTGAGACGCTGATCAAGACGCTTCGCGCTTTCGATCGTCAGGCGCTACATGCGGCGATGCTGCGTATTGAGCATCCAACAACCAAAGAAGTGATGGAATGGCATGCGCCTATTCCTGATGACATGGTGAACTTGACGGAAGTGCTTCGCGCAGATGCGAAAGAGTTTGAGGACTTGAACTACTAACCATGGATTGGATCACGCCGGACTGGCCAGTACCATCTTGGATCAAAGCGGTAAGTACGACACGTACAGGCGGCGTGAGCCGCCAACCTTTTGATAGCATGAACTTGGGCACACATGTTGACGATGACATCGGTGATGTTGTTAGCAATCGCGTTCGATTAGCGGATGTCATGTGTATGCCATCCGCACCGAGTTGGCTTAATCAAGTGCATGGTACGAATGTCGTCACCCTACCTTTGAGTGAGACTCATCGTGTTCCTGATGCCGATGCGTCATTTAGCGCAGAGCAAGGGCAAGTATGTGTCGTGATGACAGCTGACTGCCTCCCTGTCCTATTTTGCAACAAAGATGGCACAGAAGTGGCGGCGGCTCATGCTGGTTGGCGTGGTTTGGTTAACGGCGTCCTAGAGGAAACGTTAACCAATTTCTCCGACCCTAAAAATGTGATGGCGTGGCTTGGTCCTGCTATTGGTGCTGACGAATTTGAAGTAGGTAGTGAGGTTAGAGAGCAGTTTATGGCAGTCGACTCAGGGTCTGAAATTGCCTTCAAACCGCACAATGATCGTTGGCTTGCCGACATCTACTTGCTAGCCAAACGTCGTCTTGCATTGGCGGGAGTGTCAGAAGTGTATGGTGGAACATACTGTACGGTATCTGAGCCTGAACGTTTTTATTCCTATCGACGAGAAAGTCGTACAGGACGTCAAGCTAGTTGTATTTGGATGATTTCTGAATCAGGTGATAATAAATTCACCAAATAGCTTGAAATCGGTCACGCTAGCTCCCATTTTTCGTTAAGCAAATAACGAAAGAATTAGAGGAGGGGCTATGCGCCTTGACCGATTTACCAGCAAATTCCAATTGGCCATTTCGGACGCTCAGTCATTGGCTTTAGGGCGAGATAATCAATATATCGAACCCGTTCACTTGATGGTGTCTCTCCTCAATCAGGACAGCAGTACCATCCGACCTCTTATGACTCTGCTTAATGTTGATGTCACTCAGCTACGTTCAAGTCTTAGCGAATTACTGGATAAATTACCCAAAGTCACAGGCACGGGTGGTGATGTTCAGCTTTCCCATGGCATGGGAATGCTATTCAACATGTGCGATAAATTGTCGCAAAAGCGTAAAGACAAATTCATTTCTTCCGAATTATTCATTCTCTCTGCCGTTGAAGAAAAAGGCGCACTCGGTGAGTTGCTACGTAGCCTAGGTTTGACCACCAAAAAGGTTGAAGCAGCAATAGACAAAGTCCGTGGTGGGCAGTCTATTGACGATCCCAATGCCGAAGAGTCTCGCCAAGCATTAGAAAAGTTCACGGTTGATCTGACTGAAAAAGCTGAGCAAGGCAAATTGGATCCTGTCATCGGACGTGATGAAGAGATTCGTCGCACCATTCAAGTACTTCAGCGTCGTACCAAAAATAACCCAGTCATTATTGGCGAGCCTGGTGTGGGTAAAACCGCCATCGTAGAAGGGTTGGCTCAGCGTATTGTTAATGGTGAAGTTCCTGAAGGACTTCGGAGCAAGCGTGTACTTTCCCTTGATATGGGGTCGTTGGTTGCAGGCGCAAAATACCGTGGGGAATTCGAAGAGCGGTTAAAGTCGGTTCTTAACGAGCTTGCGAAAGAAGAAGGCAACGTCATTCTGTTTATCGACGAAATCCACACAATGGTCGGCGCGGGCAAAGCAGAAGGTGCAATGGATGCTGGCAACATGCTTAAACCTGCGCTTGCGCGAGGGGAGTTACACTGTGTTGGTGCAACAACCTTAGATGAATATCGTCAGTATGTAGAAAAAGATGCAGCACTAGAGCGTCGTTTCCAAAAGGTTTTGGTGAACGAGCCAAGCGTGGAAGATACCGTCGCGATATTGCGTGGTTTGAAAGAGCGCTATGAACTTCACCATGCGGTTGAAATTACTGACCCTGCAATCGTCGCTGCGGCAAGTTTATCGCATCGCTATATTTCCGATCGCCAATTGCCGGATAAGGCCATCGATTTGATTGATGAAGCGGCTTCTAGCATCCGGATGCAAATTGACTCAAAACCAGAGCAATTAGACCGTTTAGAGCGCCGTCTTATTCAGCTCAAGATAGAACAGCAAGCGTTGGCTAAAGAAAATGACGACGCAAGTAAAAAACGTCTTGAAACACTACAAAGTGAAATTGATGAAAAAGAGCGTGATTACGCAGAGCTTGATGAAGTCTGGAATGCCGAAAAAGCAGCGTTATCTGGCACACAACATATAAAGAGTGCCCTAGAGCAAGCGCGGACGGACCTCGAAATCGCTCGTCGTGCTGGTGATCTTAATCGTATGTCAGAGCTTCAGTATGGTCGTATCCCTGAATTGGAGAAGCAGCTAGATCTTGCTAGCCAAGCAGAAATGCAGGAAATGACCTTGCTGAGAAACCGCGTCACCGATGCTGAAATTGCCGAAGTGCTATCTCGTCAAACAGGAATACCTGTTGCCAAGATGCTAGAAGGTGAGAAAGAAAAGCTTCTTCAAATGGAAGATGAACTTCATGGTCGTGTTAAAGGCCAAGAGGAAGCTGTTAACTCTGTTGCGAATGCGATTCGTCGTAGTCGAGCTGGGCTAGCAGATCCCAATCGTCCCATTGGTTCATTCCTGTTTCTAGGCCCTACTGGTGTAGGTAAAACAGAGCTATGTAAATCTCTGGCGGAGTTCATGTTCGACAGTAGTGATGCCATGGTGCGTATCGATATGTCGGAATTCATGGAGAAACATTCTGTCGCAAGGCTGGTGGGTGCCCCTCCTGGTTACGTTGGTTATGAAGAAGGGGGGTACTTAACTGAAGCGGTTCGTCGTCGTCCTTATTCAGTTATTTTGCTTGATGAAGTGGAAAAGGCACACCCTGATGTGTTTAACCTGCTTCTACAGGTACTTGATGATGGGCGATTGACTGATGGTCAAGGACGGACAGTCGATTTCCGCAATACGGTCGTCATCATGACATCGAATCTTGGTTCTGATCGCATTCAAGAACACTTTGGGGAGTTGGATTACGATGGAATCAAGGTGATGGTAATGGATGTTGTTAGTAAGCATTTCCGTCCTGAGTTTATCAACCGTATTGATGAAGCGGTGGTGTTCCACCCTCTAGGCCAAGAGCATATTAAGGAAATTGCAGGCGTTCAGCTTCAGCACCTTGCGAAACGCATGGCGGAACGAGATTTGATGCTAGAGGTTAGTGATGAAGCATTGAGCTTTATCTCTAATGCTGGGTTTGATCCTGTTTATGGTGCGCGTCCTTTAAAACGTGCAATTCAACAAAGTGTTGAAAACCCATTAGCACAAGCAATCCTCAAGGGGGAAGTGGTTTCGGGCAAACCTGTGAAATTGGTTGTTGAAAATGAGCAGATCAAAGCTATTCAATAGTTAACATCGGTACTGGCATATCTAAACACGTTTTTTGACCTGAAATTCTATGAAAAGAAAGAGGCTGTAGACAGCCTCTTTCCATTTATAGAGGGTAAAGCTTGTGGCTTTGTGTTGTTTTTAAGCGTTAAGTTTAAAATTCAATCGAAAGAGTTTGTTTCTTTGTTTTTTCGTGAAAAAAGCCTTGCCAAGATCTCAAGCCTCCCTATAATGCGACCTCACTGACACGGCGACCTGCTCCACACGGAACAAACAGCCCACTCAGTACGGCGAAAACGGCTTCAAAATTGATTGAAAATAAACGCTTGACGTTAACGGCTCAATCAGTAGAATGCCCGCCTGCTTCAACGGAAAAGCCTAGTGCTTATCGCGGTTGAAGGGAGTCAACAAGACGTTTTGAAGGTTGCGAAAGCAACGTTGAAAAATCTCAAAATTTCTTCTTGACTTCATCGCCTGGCAGCGTAGAATTCGCAGCCCTGACGATGAGAAGACGACTCGAAATGAGCCGCTTCTACAGTCAACGTTCTTTAACAATTTGACCTATACAATCTGTGTGGGCAC
>NZ_JAKJSE010000042.1:0-44821 GCF_050336585.1 Enterovibrio makurazakiensis | reverse complement strand
GACCACCACATTGAATGCGGTGTCGCCCGCAGCAACGGAGACGGTGAAACTGCCGTCAGCGGCAACAGGGATCTCGGTGCCGTTTACGGTCACGGTGGTGCCCGTGAAGTCGACGTTCTTGTCGGCACTGTCACCAGCCAGRGTCAGGCTCACTGTGGTGTTRGTGGTGCTCGCGTTGGTCAGGGTGACGGTAAAGGTGGCGTCATCGCCTTCACTGACCGTGGTGTCAGACACGCTGGCCACTTCAGGGCGGTCGTCATCACCGCCAGACGTTGGGTCTTCTCCTGGCTCGTCAGTGACTAGTCCATCATCTGAAATAGTTGCACTGCCTGAATCTGCCAGAGTTTGGCTGCCAAGGCTGGCAGAGATATCGAGGTTAAACGATTCATCGCCTTCAAATACCGGGCTGCCGCTATCATTAAAGGTTGGGATTATAACGTTGAAGGAAGTGACATTACCGAGGAGTTCTACTGTACCTGTTAATTTGCCGTCAATCAGTGTAAAGACGACACTCTCCCCGTTGACTTCGACGGTTAGGCTGCCGTCTGGGTTGAGGGCAAAGTCACTGTTGTCAGTTGCACTATTGTTAAGAATCAACGTGTATGTAATATCACTGTTTACAGGGTTACCCAACTCGACGTTAAAGGTGACATTATCACCTTCATTCACTTCGCCGCCGTCAGACACGGTAAGGGTAGGTAAATCGTTAGCTGCCGAACTAGATGCCTCGTTTATATCTCTTGCATTTGAAGAGCTACGTGCTGTTGCCTCAGTATCATACCCAGCTTGTGCGAGGGTTTCTTTGCCGATACGGCTTTCTAACGCCGATGTTTGTGAACCAGTGTTTGTCGGTGAATTACCCGCAGCTGTTGCTTCCAATTCTTGCGTCGGGTCGAAGTCTTCGTTGAGGAGCAATTCTTGAAGTGCTGCAATTTCATCATCGACAGCGAATTCAGCGGTTGATGCGCTGTCAGATCCAACATTACCTACAGGAATAAAAGATCCATCCTCCAATTCAAGAAGCGCTCCTGAGCCAGGGGGGAGGAGGAGTTCAGTACCGGATTGCAGCTCTGCTAACTCGGTAACGGGAACTTCTTTACCGTTAATTTTGACGTGAGCGTTACCGTTTACTGAAACTACTTTTGCAGCCTGCTTGGTGATAATCGAATCCATGAATATTATTCCTGCAGCAAGTTAAATAAATGCGTGTATCTAAAGCGAAACATAAGTTTCATCTATATTACTATGCAAAGCAATGGATAGGGGGTCTGTTGTTGCTCAAAAATGCCAAAAAAATGACTCAATTTGTAAATTTAAGTTAAAGTCTGGTTAATTTTTGACCACATTCAGGTGGTTGAAATATAGAGGATTTCAATTTAAATGCGATTAGTGTCAAAAAATTGATGTTGTTAGAGTTGTGTTGTCATTCTTGGACAGTGCTTTTAGTTCAATGCGCATCTCATGGCACTTGATTATTTAAAAGCAGCGAAAGCGAGGGGTTTCTTTAGCCAACCGTTGAGAATGGTATCTAGATCGTACAAAATACCCGCCGATTTGAATTGATGTACAATACGGCGAAAGTCTTCCTCTTTATTCGTTGATTGTCTAACCCGGAAAAACCTAAGCATGACAAATTCACCATTCCATCTAGAAGTTGGCAAACGACGTACGTTTGCGATCATTTCGCACCCAGATGCTGGTAAAACCACCATCACTGAAAAAGTGTTGTTGTTCGGAAACGCACTCCAAAAAGCCGGTACGGTAAAAGGTCGTGGCTCTAACCAGCATGCGAAATCTGACTGGATGGAAATGGAAAAAGAACGTGGTATCTCTGTGACCACTTCTGTGATGCAGTTTCCTTATAATGATTGTTTAGTAAACCTGCTGGATACACCGGGACACGAAGACTTCTCGGAAGATACTTATCGTACATTGACGGCGGTTGATTCCTGCTTGATGGTTATTGATGCCGCTAAAGGTGTTGAAGACCGTACACGTAAGCTCATGGAAGTTACCCGTCTTCGTGACACGCCGATTGTGACCTTCATGAACAAATTGGACCGCGATATTCGTGATCCAATGGAAGTGCTTGATGAAGTTGAAACCGAACTGAAGATTGCGTGCGCCCCAGTATCTTGGCCAATTGGTTGCGGCAAAGAGTTTAAGGGTGTTTATCACATCCATCGCGACGAAACGATTTTGTATCAAACGGGTCAAGGCCACACTATTCAAGAAGAACGCATCATTAAAGGGTTAGATAACCCAGAGCTTGATGTGGCGATTGGTGAAGATCTTGTCGCGCAGCTTCGTGACGAACTAGAGCTCGTGATTGGTGCATCTCATGAGTTTGACCAAGAGTTGTTCCTTCGTGGTGAACTAACACCTGTGTTCTTTGGCACGGCATTGGGTAACTTTGGTGTTGACCATATGCTAGATGGCCTGACGGAGTGGGCACCAAAGCCGCTGGCTCGCCAAGCACATGAACGTGCTGTTGAATCAAGCGAAGAGAAATTCAGCGGCTTCGTGTTTAAGATCCAAGCGAATATGGACCCTAAGCACCGTGACCGTATCGCATTTATGCGTATCGTGTCTGGCAAATACAGCCAAGGCATGAAGATGAAGCATGTTCGTACCGGCAAAATGGTATCCATCTCTGATGCTGTTACCTTTATGGCGGGTGACCGTTCACGCGCTGCTGAAGCGTATGCTGGTGACATTATTGGCTTGCACAACCATGGCACCATTCAGATCGGTGATACATTCACACAAAGTGAAGATTTGAAGTTCTCGGGTATTCCTAACTTTGCCCCGGAATTGTTCCGCCGTATTCGTTTGCGTGATCCGCTGAAGCAAAAGCAGCTTCTGAAAGGTTTGGTTCAATTATCAGAAGAAGGGGCGGTACAGGTATTCCGCCCGTTGATCTCCAATGACCTAATTGTGGGTGCGGTAGGTGTTCTTCAGTTTGACGTAGTTGTGGCTCGTTTGAAATCTGAGTACAACGTAGAAGCTATTTATGAGCCTATTAACGTTGCAACCGCTCGTTGGGTAGAATGTTCTGATGCGAAGAAGTTGGAAGATTTCCAGCGTAAGAACCAGTCAAACCTAGCGCTTGATGGTGGCGATAACCTTAGCTACATCGCGCCAACAATGGTTAACTTGAACCTGACGCAAGAACGTCACCCCGATGTGAAATTCAGAGCGACTCGCGAGCACTAATCCCTCGCAAAGAAATGTTTTGCTTCAGAAAAGCCGTCGGACTCGACGGCTTTTTCGTATGCTACAAATGGAGCAATAAGGATTTAGTATGATTGATACCCATTGCCATTTCGATTTCCCGCCTTTTGATGCTGACGCTAACGAGTGGGTAGCTCGCAGTTATAAAGCGGGAGTCCATCATCTTATTGTTCCTGCCGTTGCAGTTAGCAACTGGAAGCGCGTTGCTGATCTTGCCAATTCGTACCGCAGTATTTCCTACGCCTTAGGGCTTCATCCTGTTTGGCTTGGCTCCCATCATGAAGACGATCTTAAAGCGCTTGATGAGGCGCTCTCTCAAGCGTCTGAAGGGTGTATCGCTGTGGGGGAGTGTGGGTTAGATTTTGCCATTGATAATCCAGAGCCTGAAAAGCAAAAAATGTTTCTTCGTGCGCAGCTTAAATTGGCCGAAAAATACCAGTTACCAGTCATTTTACATTGCCGAAAAGCGCACAATGAATTGCTACAAATTCTTAACGAGTTTCCTAAGATAAACGGAATTTTGCACGCTTTTAGTGGCAGTGAGCAAATAGGGCTTAACTACATTCGACGTGGTTTTTTGCTTGGAATAGGGGGAACGATCACTTATGAACGGGCAAATAAAACCAGAAATGCGGTCAAAGCATTGCCACTTTCATCCATGGTGTTGGAGACCGATGCGCCGGATATGCCGATTTTCGGGTTTCAAGGGGAGCCTAATTTACCAGAGCGATTACCCCTAATTGCGAAGGCGTTGTCTCAAATAAAAGGTGTCGATGTTGAAGAAATTATTCAAGCAACATCACAAAATGCTGAAGCTTGTTTCGTGTTTAGGACGATATAGCCATCGTTTGCCCAATCGTTTGCGTCGTGCATAGGTCACAAAAATAGATCTACATCACTCTTTTGTGTGAATTGCAGTGAATTTTTCACTTAAACCGTGACTCATGCATTCCTTTGCAGCGCGTCCCGTGAGTATAATCGCCGCCGGAATAACACTCCCAATTTGTCGAGACGCCAAGACTTTCTTAGGAACCCATATTATGAGCCTGATTATGAGCATTGTAGGGATGGTTGTACTGCTGTTAATCGCCGTACTTCTGTCTGACAACCGCAAAGCAATCAACCTTCGCACCGTTGGTGGTGCGTTTGCTATCCAGTTTATCCTGGGTGGTTTTATCCTTTTCGTTCCGTGGGGCCAAACCCTACTGAATGGTATGGCGAATGCCGTACAAAATGTTATCAACTATGGTAAAGATGGCATCGGTTTCCTATTCGGTAGCCTAGTTAACTTTTCTGTCGATGGCATCGGTTTTATCTTTGCTTTCCAAGTTCTGCCAACCGTTGTTTTCTTCTCTGCGTTGATCAGCGTACTTTACTACCTAGGCGTGATGCAGTTGGTTATCCGCATTCTGGGTGGCGCTCTTCGCAAAGTACTTGGTACCTCTCACGCTGAGTCAATGTCTGCGACTGCAAACATCTTCGTTGGCCAAACTGAAGCACCATTGGTTGTTCGTCCTTACGTTCCTAAAATGACCCAGTCAGAACTGTTCGCAGTAATGTGTGGTGGTATGGCATCTGTAGCAGGTGGTGTACTAGCAGGTTACGCAGCGATGGGTGTTCCTCTTTCTTACCTAATTGCAGCGTCGTTCATGGCAGCACCAGGTGGTCTTCTGTTCGCTAAAATCATCAAGCCAGAAACTGATCAGCCTATTGACCAGTTCGGTAAAGATTCAGACGAAGAAGAAGATAAGCCTGCAAACCTTATCGATGCAGCTGCTGGCGGCGCATCATCAGGTATGCAACTTGCGCTAAACATCGGCGCAATGCTTCTTGCTTTCATCGGTCTTATCGCGCTAGTTAACGGTATGCTGGGTGGCATCGGTGGTTGGTTCGGTATTGAAGACCTAACGCTTGAATTCCTGTTGGGTAAAGTCTTTGCTCCGCTTGCATTCCTAATCGGTGTTCCTTGGGCTGAAGCTGACCTTGCAGGTTCTTTGATCGGTCAGAAGATTGTTGTGAACGAGTTCGTTGCGTACTTGAACTTCACGCCAATGATTCCAGACTTGTCTGATAAGACCGTTGCAATCATCTCGTTCGCATTGTGTGGCTTCGCTAACCTGTCTTCAGTAGCAATCCTACTGGGTGGCCTAGGTAGCATCGCACCGACGCGTCGTCATGATATCGCTCGCTTCGGTATGAAAGCAGTTGCCGCTGGTACGCTTTCTAACCTGATGAGTGCAACGATTGCTGGTTTCTTCCTGACTCTGTCAATGATGTAATCACAGCAAATTGCTGACTGTAAAAGCCGCCTTCGATAGGCGGCTTTTTTGTGCCTGTTATTTGTGGTTTTGATAGGGACGTTTAACTGAGTATCGAAACATACATTCCCCATCAATAAGACAGGGCAAAGCTGTGCAAGCGGATATAGTTGGTTTATTACCCTTGCTGCGACGTTCTGTTGGCTATATTGCGCAGTCTCTCTTGATGGGAGTGGTTGCATTGGTGGTTTGGACACCAAGGGCAACAAAGTGTTTTTCAACAGAAACAGGTAACACCTAGTCGTGCTCGCAGAACATTGGTAAAATTGGTGAGCACTGTCAAAGATTCAGAAGGTACATTTCATATATTTTCACTTCTGTTTCATCACGACAGCGGAACGATGAAATCTTAATGCCCAAACGCCGATGATGCATAGCACACGTTGCGGTTGGGTTTGCACCCTCGATATTGATGATAGAGGGTGTGCGGCAACAAGGAATGTTGATTGGCGATGGTATTGCCAAACTTCAAGGAGCCAAGTCCGCTCATCAGATTGTGACGTGCCAAATATGGCCGTTCAGTTTGTTACTTGGTTTTGAATATTTAGACTGGAGAAAGTCATGAGCGATCTACAAGCAGCAGCCCTACGTGCCCTAAAATTGATGGATTTGACCACCCTTAACGACGACGACACTGATGCGAAGGTGATTGCGCTGTGTGAGAGTGCGAAAACCCCTGTTGGTAATACTGCTGCTATCTGCATCTACCCGCGTTTCATTCCTGTCGCGAAAAAACAACTTCGCGAACAAGGCACGCCAGAGATCAAAATTGCTACCGTCACTAACTTCCCACACGGCAACGATGATATCGAGATTGCCGTGGCTGAAACTAAAGCGGCAATTGCTTATGGAACAGATGAAGTTGACGTGGTTTTCCCATACCGCACGCTGATCGCTGGCGACGAGAAAACCGGTTTTGAACTGGTTAAACAAGTGAAAGAAGCGTGTGGCGACATCACCTTGAAAGTGATTATCGAAACCGGTGAGTTGAAAGAGGCAGCACTGATTAAGCGCGCTTCTGAAATCTCAATCGAAGCGGGCGCAGATTTTATCAAAACCTCAACGGGTAAAGTGCCAGTTAACGCGACGCCTGAATCTGCTGAAATCATGCTGACCGTGATCAAAGACATGGGTGTAGCGCAGAAAGTGGGCTTCAAGCCAGCTGGCGGCGTTCGTACAGCAGAAGATGCGGCTGACTACTTGGCAATGGCAGATCGTATCTTAGGTGGTGACTGGGCAGACAGCGCGCATTACCGTTTCGGTGCATCTAGCTTGCTTGCAAACCTTCTTAATACCTTGGGTGAAGGTGAAAAAGCGGCGGAAGGCGGTTACTAAGCCTTTTGGTAGGGGAGTGAATACGCTCCCCTGATGTTGTTGATCACTGAGATCGTGAGGTCGACCATGTACCTTCCCCAAGAGATAATCAGAAAGAAGCGTGACAATATTGCGCTAACGACTGAAGAAATTAACTTTTTCATCCAAGGCATTGCCAAAGATACGGTGTCCGAAGGACAAATCGCAGCGTTTGCGATGGCGGTGTACTTCAATGATATGACCATGGATGAGCGTGTTGCACTGACATGTGCCATGCGCGATTCCGGCATGGTGATCGATTGGTCACACATGAATTTTGATGGCCCAATCGTCGATAAACACAGTACTGGCGGTGTGGGCGATGTCACTTCGTTAATGCTTGGCCCAATGGTGGCAGCATGTGGTGGCTATGTACCGATGATCTCAGGCCGTGGCTTGGGTCACACAGGCGGTACGCTAGACAAACTTGAGTCTATTCCTGGTTATAACATTACCCCGACCAATGACGTATTTGGTCAGGTAACGCGAGATGCAGGTGTTGCGATCATCGGCCAAACGGGCGATCTGGCTCCTGCCGATAAACGTGTTTATGCGACTCGCGATGTGACAGCAACCGTCGACAATATTTCGCTGATCACAGCGTCAATTTTGTCGAAGAAATTAGCGGCGGGTTTAGAGTCGCTAGTAATGGATGTCAAAGTAGGCTCTGGCGCTTTCATGCCGACTTACGAAAAATCCGAAGAGCTCGCGAAATCAATCGTGGCGGTAGCAAATGGTGCGGGAACACGCACAAGTTCATTGCTGACCGACATGAACCAAGTCTTGGCCTCTAGCGCAGGTAATGCGCTTGAAGTGAAAGAAGCGGTACAGTTTTTAACTGGCGAATATCGTAACCCTCGCTTATATACCGTTACCATGGCTTTGTGTGCTGAAATGCTGATGATCAGTGGTTTGGCGAAAGACAAAGATCACGCGATGAACAAACTGCAAGCCGTGCTGGATAACGGCAAAGCGGCAGAGTGTTTCGGCAAAATGGTGGCAGGCCTCGGTGGCCCACTCGATTTCGTTGAGAATCACAGCAAATATCTCGCGACTGCTGGCGTGATAAAACCCGTGTTTGCGAACGCCTCAGGCTTTGTGTCTGCGATGGATACGCGAGCGATCGGTATGGCTGTTGTGGGTTTAGGTGGCGGACGCCGTGTTGCGAGCGATACAATTGATTATTCAGTGGGCTTTAGTGACGTCATTCGACTCGGAATGCGCGCTGATAGCACCACGCCACTGGCGGTTGTGCACGCTAATAATGAAGAGCAATGGCAACAAGCGGCAACAGCGCTTCAGTCAGCCATGGTTGTTTCAGAACTAGCGCCACAAGCAACACCGGATGTTTACCGTCAGATTGGCCCAGAAGACGTCTAAAGGAGGCGATCATGAAACGTGCGATAATTTTGGTTCTCGATTCTTTCGGGATCGGAGCTTCAGCAGACGCCCATACATTTGGTGATGTGGGCGCCAACACTCTCGGTTCAATCGCGAAAGCGTGTGCTGCAGGGGAAGCGAATAATGAAGATCGTCATGGTCTGTTGACGTTACCGAACCTAAACAAGCTGGGTCTAGGCAAAGCCTGTGAAGAAGCCTCGGGCTACTTCCCAGAAGGCTTAGACGCAAACGCAGAAATCATCGGCGCTTATGGTCATGCTCAAGAGTTATCGTCGGGCAAAGACACGCCGTCTGGTCACTGGGAAATTGCTGGCGTACCTGTTTTGTTTGATTGGGGATATTTCACCGACAAAGAAAACAGCTTCCCGAAAGAACTCACCGATCGCATTCTTGCGCGTGCAGGCATCCCTGATTACTTGGGTAACTGCCATGCATCAGGCACAGAGATTCTGGACAGACTAGGCGAAGAGCATATGAAGACAGGTTTGCCTATCTTCTATACCTCAGCAGACTCGGTGTTCCAAATCGCATGTCACGAAGAAACCTTCGGTTTAGATCGTCTGTTAGAGCTTTGCCAAATTGCGCGTGAAGAGCTGGAAGATTACAACATTGGCCGCGTTATCGCGCGTCCGTTTGTGGGTGAAGGCAAAGGTCAGTTTGCACGTACGGGCAACCGTCGTGATTTGTCAGTGGAGCCGCCAGCGGCGACTGTGCTGCAAAAGCTGGTAGAAGAAAAATCGGGCGAGGTTATCTCCATTGGTAAAATCGCCGATATCTACGCGCACGTGGGTATCACCCAGAAAGTGAAAGCCACGGGCTTAGAAGCCTTGTTTGATGCGACGAAAGACGCCATTCAAACCGCAGGTGATAGCAGCCTTGTGTTCA
Organism: Enterovibrio makurazakiensis; assembly: GCF_050336585.1. Classification (NCBI taxonomy): domain Bacteria; kingdom Pseudomonadati; phylum Pseudomonadota; class Gammaproteobacteria; order Vibrionales; family Vibrionaceae; genus Enterovibrio; species Enterovibrio makurazakiensis. The sequence continues at coordinate 35,630 of NZ_JAKJSE010000042.1, read as the reverse complement.
CCAACTTTGTCGATTTTGACTCACATTACGGTCATCGCCGTAACGTCGCGGGCTATGCAGCTGCGCTGGAATACTTCGATGGCCGTTTACCTGAAATCATCGACATGTTGGATGAGAACGATGTGCTGATCCTGACGGCTGATCATGGTTGCGATCCAACCTGGCCTGGTTCAGATCACACACGTGAGTATATTCCTGTGTTGGTATATGGCAAAAAGGTTCCAGCAGGCTCATTAGGACGCCGTGAAACCTTTGCTGATATTGGCCAGACTCTGGCGGAATACTTCGGTACTTCCGACATGGAATACGGTAAATCATTCCTGTAATACCCCGTGGAACGCCGTTGCGATGACGATGAAGTACCGCATCGCAACGAGATGTTCGACTGGTTGAATCCGAATTTTGATCAAAAGGAAAAAACAAATGGCAACTCCACATATCAATGCTGAAATGGGTGATTTTGCAGACGTAGTTCTGATGCCGGGTGACCCGCTACGTGCTAAATACATTGCAGAAACTTTCCTGCAAGACGTTAAGCAAGTTTGTGATGTTCGCAACATGTTTGGTTACACTGGTACTTACAAAGGTCGTAAGATCTCTGTGATGGGCCACGGTATGGGTATCCCATCATGCTCAATCTACGCGACTGAGTTGATCAAAGATTTTGGCGTGAAGAAAATCATTCGCGTAGGTAGCTGTGGCGCGGTGCGTGAAGACGTGAAATTGCGTGATGTAGTTATCGGTGTTGGCGCATCTACCGATGCGAAAATCAACCGTACTCGTTTCAACGGCCATGACTTTGCAGCGATTGCTGACTTCGAAATGACCCGTAACGCGGTAGATGCAGCGAAAGCAAAAGGCATCAACGTACGCGTAGGTAACATTTTCTCTGCCGATCTTTTCTACTCACCAGAGCCAGAATTCTTCGACACTATGGCGAAGTACGGCATCCTAGGTGTAGAAATGGAAGCGGCAGGCATTTACGGTGTTGCAGCAGAATTTGGTGCGAAAGCACTGACTATCTGTACCGTATCTGACCACATCAAGACTGGTGAGCAAACAACGTCTGAAGAGCGTCAAAACACGTTCAACGAGATGATCGAAATCGCACTTGAATCTGTGCTGCTTGGCGACGCTGACGAAGCGTAAATTTTGCCGAGTAACAGAAACGACAAAGGATGGCTCAGGCCATCCTTTTTGCGTTTACGTGAGGAGTAGGGGCTTGGGGGTGAGATTCTAGGAACCGTTCTTGCTCAATCATTACTCTTTAGCAAAAACGTCGACCGCAACAAATCTTTCCTGTTCGCAAAGGTGAAAATCAGAAGCGCTCCCGTCACAATCGCGACCAAAATCATAGCGCGTACCAAATTGATACTTTGCTCCAAACGGTTAGACGCAGCCTTAATCACATTGCCGTGTTCCAACGTAATACGCACGAACCCGACCATGTTGCCATCTTCTGCTACAGGCTCTACAAGTTGCAGCCTGCCAATGCTTGCCACGGATAAAGGCGTATTTAACCCTGTTAATTGCTCAAGTGGCATCGCGCCAATGGAGCTGACAACGAGGTTACCTCTCATGTCATACACGGCAGCATCCAAAATCAGATCTTCGTGTTGAAGATTCGCCACGATGCTTTGCAGCGCATCTATATCATCGTTGGTGATGGCATCATGCGCTGTTGCTGCAGCTTGACGTAAGATCACACGAGAAAGTGATTCTGTCTGATCATATAACATCTTATAGTTACGGTTGTTCAATTGATTACTGTACATAAAGAGCATCATGACAGTGGCAAAACACGCCACAAGAATGATGAACTGCCACAGTTTTTTTAAGCGTTTTTTGTTTATTTGTAGCATAAGCTTTCCAAGCTATGGCGAAGGTATCATAGTCTTCGCATCAAATTAGCGCGTTCTCAGTTTGCTGCCCGCACTCAAAAAATGCAAGTCAGCGCTTGGTTTAACGCGTGGCTGTCGTTAATGTGATCACTCGCACTCTTTGATATAGTAAAGCGAGTTTTCGAAAAGGAATTGATGCAATGGATGCACTTTCAGCTTATCCAATAAAAAAACACACAAAGCTTCTTAACCGTTTTCCTTCTATACGTGGCTTTCGCCCTTCTGACAGCCGTCAAGCAGGCTGGTTACTCTTCGGCCTTCACTTAAGCCCGTCATATCTTGATGATCTTGCCTTTTTAACCGGCGAACAGGTTTTACCTTTAGCGGGTTGGACTGTCGGCCCTTATGAAGTTCTGTTGATGCGCGGTGAACTTACGCCAGAGATTGTCGCGCTTTGCGATGCCTTGTCGTTAGATTGTTCAGGGCTTGATAATATTCCTAATCTTTACGAGCCGGGCTTGGCCTTATTTGATATGGATTCAACGGCTATTCAAATTGAATGTATTGATGAAATTGCCAAGCTAGCTGGTGTAGGAGCGCAAGTCTCTGAAGTGACAGAACGCGCAATGCGCGGAGAGCTCGATTTTGAACAAAGCCTTCGTCAGCGTGTAGCAACATTGAAAGGCACTGATGTGTCTATTTTAGAGCAAGTGCGTGACAACATCCCTTATATGCCAGGCATGCATCGTTTAACCGCATCGCTTCAAGCTCGAGGCTGGAAAGTGGCCATTGCGTCAGGTGGATTTACTTGGTTTTCCGATAAACTCAAAGAAGATTTGTCACTTGCGTATGCGGAATCTAACCAACTGGTGATTGAGAATGGCAAGCTGACAGGCGAATTGTCGGGCGCTGTGGTTGATGCGCAGCGAAAAGCCGATATTTTGCGTGATCTTGCTGAAAGCTATGAATTCACACCGTCTAATACGCTAGCGATTGGCGATGGCGCGAATGACCTTACTATGATGTCAGCAGCTGGTTTGGGTATTGCGTATCACGCCAAACCAAAAGTGCAGCAAGCGGCTCAAGTGGCGATTCGCCATGCCGATCTTGGTGGCGTGATGTGTGTGCTATCGGCCTCTTTATTGCCACAGCGCCTGAGTTGGTAACAACCGCTGGTAACATTGTGGCTTTTGGAAGTGGGGTAGGGTTACCCCATTTCCAGACGCATTAGCACTTCGTCAGTAATATCACTCATCTCACCGTAAACACATAAATCAGCAAATTCATGCTCAAGCTGTGCTGCTCTTTTGGTAGACAGCTTCATTAACTGCTCAGTGGTTTCTGTGCCTAGCCATTGGCTACCATGCTCAATCGGGTGCATCCAATTTCGCACTGCAAAAAACTTACCGCGCTTTTTCGCCCGAGAAATGAAAAATTTCCGCTCTTCTACCGATTGAAAACTCTCGAGTGATCGCGATGTCACATCAATGACAGCACCGTTAGCGATGGTTGCTGCAACATAAAACTCATGTTTCACCTGATCCAAACGGTTGCGCTGGCGTGTTACGCCATTGGCATATTTTGATAAATGTTCACCCAGAACAGGGGCGAGTGAAATCATGCCAGCAGATGCGCTCTGATGCAGAATACGACTTAATTCACTGCCTGGGTAGTTAGTACCAATACCAGATGTCTGCAACGTTTCGCCTCGGCGAAGCAGGAAGTATGGCGTCACTGATAAGCGGGTCAACAACATTTGATGCATCGCGCTTAGTAATGGTGCGTCAGGCATTTTTTCACTGTCTAACAATAGCTTATGCTGGTTGTGATCAATCAGTCTTTGCAAATAATGGCTGCGGTGTTTGCTGTGCCTGTCTTTGAGAAGTGATAGCTTCACCTGCATTCTGTCTTCACTGATTTGAACCACTTTATATGGCACGTTGCCCAGTGGCGCATTGGGGTCAACCCGTTTTAGATCCGTGAATGTCACCGCGACTTCCTGACATTTACTGCCAGAAAAAGGTTCGCTGAGTAAAAGGTTCAAACCATGTGGCGAGAAATCAATGGTTTCTCCATGAAGCTCGCCGCTGATGTGATGAATCAAAATCGTCCCCGTTTTGTGCTGATAGCGAGGTTCTTTTCGCTGAGGCGCCAGTGCAGAAGGGATGGCATCAATCATAGAAATAGGATCGCGTTGATGTACGAATTGATTCAGAGTTCGAGACGGCTGTTTGGGCTTAATAGGTATGCGAAAGTCGCTGTTAACCACCGGTAAGGTTAAGTCTTGAATGGTCGCAATGTGCGTCAGTTCTTCAATTTGGTCAATATACGCCGGAGAAGCTTCCTGTAAGCGTTGAGTATCTTCTTCACTTATCTTTGCCATTGTGACGCGAAGAACCCGCCAAGAGGCCCTCGCGCTGCCAATATGCCAAAATAAACGACGTAATTCGGTCGACAGTTCCGTTGGGCAGGCAGAGAAAAAGAAGGTCTTGTCACTGTGTTGGTGGCTAAAGCAGTACACGAGTGTTTCACTGCTGGTTAATCCATCTAACGCAAGATGTTGCAGGCGTTGCTCTGAAAATAGCTTGTCGATCACCGGCAAGTTGCGTTCGTCGTGCCAATAATCCCACAGAGCACGGTTTTGCTCTGTGATTAGGCCATAACGTAGTTTGTTACCACAAAAAAACAGCGGCAACGATGGTGTTTGCTCAAGGAAAACTTGCTCGTAGCTTCGCGATCGCGTCGATAAAAATTTATCTTCATTTTCGACTCGTGCAGATATGTCCTTTTGTGCACTCTTGGCTTCGATCGCGATTTTAATGCAATCGGTGTTGGAGACAAGACGCAGGCGCAGGCGTTGGAAACTGTCATTGTTTACGTTGAGTTCAACACCAACAACACGGTAATTCAATCCGCTAAACAGTTCAGGTAATTGGCATTCATCGCCTAACTGAGGGAAATAGATAATCAGTGTTGAGCCTGCTTCATAACGAAACGATGCTGGCAGTTTTACTTGCATCCCTGAATTGGAAAGATCGATGGTGGAGCCGTTAACTTCCGTTCCGTCAGGGAGAAAGGCCTGAATTCGACTCGAGAGTTGAATGCGATTTTCACTACGTGACAAATACTGCCCGAAGCGCAGGGGGACGGTTTCTACCGTATCGAGTGACTCGGTTGCGCGCACGTCACCTTGGCGCTGCAAAACTCGATAGCTGTTTGCTGTGTTGTGGAGTTCATCCCAAAGCCCTTGTGTCATATTGCCTTGGTAAACATCAAGACGACGATGATAAACATTGATAGCAACGTCATCGAGCCAATGGTTAATGCCATTGAGGAAGTAGCGTCGACATTCACCCATAACTTTACCGCGCAAGTCGACAGGTCGGCTGCATGCAGACATGAGTTTACGCACTTCCATTTTGATCAGTAAGCGTTCGGAGTTGGTTTCGGTTGGCGTCAGCCTCAAAAGGAGATCATCGAATCCGTCTGTTTCGTACAGTGGAAGGAGTTGATCGTACAGCGCCTTATCGTGGTCCTGCATCATGGTAAAGTCTGGTAGAATCGTGGATTCTTTAACGGCAGTGAAGATGCATAGTTTACCTTTTTTCGCCGAATAATCGCGAAGAGATGCATAAAAGCGCCGTGTCTCGCATTTATCTCATTTTTAGACGTTATTTCAGGAGAAATCATGTCGAAAGCAAAACGTGCCTATGTCTGTAATGATTGCGGCGCTGACTATCCACGCTGGCAGGGGCAATGTTCAGCGTGTGGTGCTTGGAACACCATTACAGAAGTACGTTTAGCGGCATCCCCTCAGGTTGCACGAACCGAAAAATATGCGGGCTATGCCGGAAAAGCCGATGCACAAGTGCAGACGCTATCATCGATAGATCTGCAAGAAGTGCCGCGCTTTAGCAGTGGTTTTAAAGAACTTGATCGCGTACTTGGTGGGGGCGTGGTGCCCGGCGCAGCTATCTTGATTGGCGGCAGCCCTGGTGCGGGAAAAAGTACTTTGTTACTGCAAACCATGTGCTGGTTGGCAAGCCAAATGCCAACGTTATATGTGACAGGTGAAGAATCGCTACAGCAAGTAGCGATGCGTGCCGAGCGTCTGGGTTTGCCGAAAGATAAGCTAAAAATGTTATCGGAGACCAATGTCGAAACCATTTGCCAGATTGCGCACAAAGAACAGCCAAAAATCATGGTGATTGACTCGATTCAAGTCATGCATTGTGCGGATGTGGTGTCTGCGCCTGGCAGTGTTGCTCAAGTCCGCGAATCCGCCGCTGCGCTGACGCGTTATGCCAAACAGCACAATGTGGCAATTTTCATGGTGGGGCATGTGACCAAAGACGGTTCGTTGGCAGGCCCAAAAGTGCTCGAACACTGTATTGACTGTTCAGTAATGCTAGATGGTTCGAACGATAGCCGTTTTAGAACGCTACGCAGCCACAAAAACCGTTTTGGTGCGGTGAACGAGCTTGGCGTTTTTGCCATGACAGGGCAGGGACTTCGTGAAGTGAATAACCCGTCTGCGATCTTCTTGAGCCGTGGCGAAGAAGTGACATCGGGAAGCTCAGTCATGGTGCTGTGGGAAGGCACGCGCCCTTTGCTGGTAGAGATACAAGCATTGGTGGACTACAGCCAGCTATCGAACCCTCGTCGTGTTGCCGTTGGCCTTGAGCAAAACCGTTTGGCTCTGTTGCTTGCTGTATTGCACAAACACGGTGGCCTGCAAATGTCCGATCAAGATGTGTTTGTCAACGTTGTCGGCGGCGTGAAGGTAACAGAAACCAGTGCCGATCTGGCTTTGTTACTTGCCTTGATTTCGAGCTTCCGTGATCGCCCATTGCCACGTGATCTGGTGGTGTTCGGTGAAGTGGGTCTTGCGGGAGAAATCCGCCCAGTACCAAGTGGTCAGGAGCGTTTAATGGAGGCTGCTAAGCATGGATTTACCCGCGCGGTTGTTCCCACTGCCAATGCGCCGAAAAAAGACATTCCGGGCATGAAAGTGTATGGCGTGAACAAGCTATCGGAAGCGCTGTCTGTGTTGGATGAATTTGATTAGAGATTTAGCTTAAAACTAAGCATCGCGCTTGGCATATCGCACAAAAAGAAAAAAGGCACCTGAGTGCCTTTTCTTGTTTGTATGGATAGCGCTATTTGAACAAGCTGTTACTCCGCGCTGTTAGCCTCAGAAGTACTTTGTCCAACCACGCTGTCGGCAGATGCCGTGATGATAGCAGGTTGAGCTACGGCATCAGACGCTAATTGAACTTGTGTTGCGACCATGCTTTCAATCACGCCAACGAGCATTGCCCAGTTCACTTTATCTTCTTCTTTGAACAGTGACTCGAAGTTGTCAGGTGTCCACGCAATAAAGCGTTTCGGGTTCAACGCACGGCTTAGAAATCGCACTTCATAATGCAAGTGTGGTCCGGTAGATAGCCCTGTATTCCCTGACCAGCCAATCAAATCGCCTTTTTTGACAAACTGACCAGTGTTGACATTAAACTTGTCGAGGTGGGCATACAGCGTCATAAAACCAAAGGCATGGTCAATCTTCAGTAAATTACCGTACCCTTTTTTTCGACTCGGGCGCTTGTATTCGACAACGCCATCGGCAGGCGCATAAACCGGTGTTCCGACGTCGGCGGTTAAATCTAGTCCGAGGTGGAATTTTTTATTGCCTGTGACTGGGTGGGTGCGAGAACCGTAGCCGGATGAGCGACGATAACTTTCAATTGGCTGGCCGCTTGGGATCAGTTGCAGCATGGTGGCACGCACGGCTGAGTTGATCACGGCGACATCAAGACGCTCCGTAAGTGGAATATTGCTGTCGTCTTTTTCTAGCCCTAACACTTCTTCTACGCTGGACACACGTTGAGTGAGGTAACTTAGCTCGCTGTCTTTTTCCTCAATCACCTGAGCATACTCTTCTTCTTTGTTGTTGATGAGCTGCTCGAGTTGCTGTCTTTTTTGTTTTAGCGTTTCTAGTTGCCCCACCAGTTCAGAGCTTTGTTCGGTCATACTCTGAAGTGTCTGCTCGGCGGTCTCAGAACGATGATTAAGGTAATAGATTGCCGCTATACTGGCGATAATGCCTACCACTAGGGTAATCAATAACGTCACGATGACTTTCTTGAGTGAAGGGGAAAGCACAAAGTGGCGCGATCCATCTGCATGGGAAACAGCGATTCGAATGTTGTGAGGCATGGTTACTACTACTTAATGTATCTATGCATTTTGCATGTGTGTCTAAACGTCTTTTTCTAAACGTCTTGGATTATACAATATCTTTGAGGTCTGTTAGTTGCCCTAATTCTCGGTGCAGCAGATCGTCATTACCCACGTTGAGTTCAACCAGACGTTTTAAATGGCTGGCGCTATCGATATCAATATGATCGATTTGAAAACGAAGAAAGTCATCACGCTCACTGACCAGCAGCGCTTCCATTGTTATCTCAATGTCAGAGTCATGCAGTTGAAACGTGACGATATAGTCTGCATGGTTTCCTTCAGTCCAATCCTCGGGTGTTGCGAGCAGTGCCCCTTTGAGTGAAAGATCAAGCACGCTCGAACTCCAGCTCTGTTCGTTTTGCGTGATGGTTGCGGCAGTTAGGTAGACTACTCGCGAAAACATACGACGTTCTGGCATCGACAAACTCCCAATACACTTTACACCAGTGTAGGAGAGACGATGCAATATCTCTACTCTTGTGTTTCGTCTCCGTGATGCGTCACTCGTCTCGATGATAAGGGGCTCAATAAGATGTCGATAAAAATAAAAAGGGTCACCGAAGTGACCCTTTGGGTACAGTATGCCCAATATTACTTGGTGACACGCTTGTACTTCATGCGGTGCGGTTGGGCTGCTTGTGCGCCCAACGTTTGCTTCAACCACTCGCTGTATTCGTTGTAGTTACCTTCGAAGAAGTTCACTTTACCTTCGTCACGGTAATCAAGAATATGGGTAGCGATACGGTCAAGGAACCAACGGTCGTGCGAGATAACCATGGCACAGCCTGGGAATTCCAGTAGTGCTTCTTCCAATGCACGCAGGGTTTCTACGTCCAAGTCATTGGTTGGTTCATCCAGCAGTAATACGTTGCCGCCTGATTTAAGCAGTTTTGCCAAGTGAACACGGTTACGCTCACCACCTGACAATTCACCGATACGTTTTTGCTGATCGCTGCCTTTGAAGTTGAAGCGCGAGCAGTAAGCACGTGCTGGAAGCTCAAAGTTGTGGATACGGATAATTTCCGCACCTTCAGAGATCTCTTGGTATACGGTGTTCGAATCCGTCATGCTGTCACGGAACTGTTCAACCGATGCCAGTTGCACGGTTTCACCCAACTCGATGGTGCCGCTGTCGGGTTGCTCAGTGCCACTCAACATCTTGAACAGAGTAGATTTACCCGCACCGTTCGCACCGATGATGCCGACGATTGCACCTTTTGGCACGCTGAATGATAAGTCGTCGATCAACACGCGATCACCAAATGATTTGGTCAGGTTGTTGATTTCGATAACTTTGTCACCAAGACGGAGACCAGGCGGAATGAACAGCTCATTGGTTTCGTTACGGCGCTGGTGTTCGCTGTTGTTCAGCTCTTCAAAGCGCGCCATACGTGCTTTAGATTTAGACTGACGGCCTTTAGGATTCTGGCGAACCCACTCAAGCTCTTTCTCGATGGTCTTTTGACGCGCACTTTCTTGCGACGATTCTTGTTGCAGACGCGCATCTTTTTGCTCAAGCCATGAGGTATAGTTACCTTCCCATGGAATACCTTCACCACGGTCAAGTTCTAGGATCCAGCCTGCAGCGTTGTCCAAGAAGTAACGGTCGTGCGTGATAGCCACAACGGTACCGTTGTAATCCACCAAGAAACGCTCCAACCAACCCACAGATTCTGCATCCAAGTGGTTCGTTGGTTCGTCAAGAAGCAGCATGTCAGGTTTTTCTAGCAGTAGACGACAGATAGCAACACGACGACGCTCACCACCAGATAGATGCTTAATTTTCGCATCCCACTCTGGCAAACGCAGTGCGTCAGCAGCGCGCTCAAGGGCGTTATCAAGATTGTGGCCGTCTTTAGCTTGGATCAGCGCTTCCAGTTCGCCTTGCTCTTTTGCAAGGGCATCGAAGTCTGCATCAGGTTCTGCGTACGCCGCGTAAACTGCGTCTAGACGAGAAAGTGCACCCGCAACATCCGCTACCGCTTCTTCAACGGTTTCACGAACGGTTTTTTCTTCATCAAGCTTAGGTTCCTGTGGAAGGTAACCCACTTTGATGCCAGGTTGTGCACGTGCTTCACCTTCGATATCGGTATCGATACCCGCCATGATGCGAAGAAGGGTGGATTTACCTGCGCCGTTTAGACCCAATACGCCGATTTTGGCGCCAGGGAAAAAGCACAGAGAGATGTCTTTCAGGATCTGACGCTTCGGTGGCACAATTTTGCCAACGCGCGACATGGTATAAACGTACTCAGCCATTTCTGCTCGCGTTCTCTTGTCACATAAAAGGCTTATTCTATCCCAATCCACCCCAAGTTGCAGGTATCAACGAGATAAATCTGGAGCCTATCCGTCATATGAAATTTAAACGTGAAGGGAACCAATTCGTCGATTAGACAACCAATTCATTAAGGGCAAGAAAGCGAAAAGTGCGAAATTCACCGACTCTGATACCAATATTGGAATGGCGGTGAACTGACTCAATGTGTTACTGGCTTCACTATGACGCATTCAGCAACAGTTAATTTGAGGCATTCCTGCTGCCAGTTTGGTATATAACCAAGAGTCCTGAATGTTCGCATCGCGATGTTACTTGGATATAACGCGCATTCGTGGTGTAACGAAACACTCGTAAGAGTGACATCCTCGAGAGTGATATGGCCGAAGCATGAAAGGTATAGATCACAGATTGAATTAAACTTGGTGAAACCTGAATCTTTGACTGGATTGGGTATAAGCTAAATGAACCAGTGCGTTTTGGAGAAGCATACGGAATGCTATCAACAGAAAAATCAATAATTACAAAAAGCTACAGAGCGTCAGTGAGCGGCATTCTTCGTTTGATTCGTTTGGGCAGTATCACGATTTTTTGTACTTCTCTTCCTGTGCAAGCACTGAGTATGGATGAGCAGCGTACCCGCTATGAAAAGGCCATTGCTGCGGTTGAACGCAATAACGTGGCGACATTCACCCAACTGAAGTCAGAGTTGAAAGGTTACCCCCTTTACCCCTACCTTGATTATCGAGAGTTCATGCGCGGATTGAGCGATGCAGAGGTAGCAGAGGTTGAAGCATTCGTTGGGCGTTATGACTCCTTGCCGTTTAAGAACACGGTGCGAGCGCGATACTTAAATGTGTTGGCAGCTCGCGGGGAGTGGACTGAATTGTTGGCATTTCAAACCACACTACCTCGTGGTGAAAGTTATCAGTGCCAGTATTACTACGCTCATAGCCAAGCTGGCGACAAGGCACTCGCTATGTCCGGCGCGAAGTCTTTGTATTTGTCAGGCTCGTCTGTCGACAATGCATGTAACAAGCTTTTTGATGAGCTGAAAGATCAGGGAAAACTCAATAATAGCTTGGTGTTAGAGCGTATGTTATTGGCGTTTGATAATCGAAATACGTCATTAATTCGATATTTGAATAAGCAACTGACGGGCAGCGCCAAGGCCAGTGGTCAGCAGATTATTGCGCTCTATAACAAGCCTCAAGGTGTCGGTGATTTTGCCAAAAAAAGTAAGGTTACCCCGTTTAACCAACGCCTCACTCGCCTGAGTTTTGAACGGCTAGCGCGAATTAAATCTAAAGATGCTGTGGCGCAATTTACGCGAGTCGTGGAAGGCCAACACTATAAAGCGCGAGAGCGACAAGAAATGGCGGATTATGTGTCGAGTCGCCTAATGTCGACCGACGATAAGGTGTTGGCGAAATGGCGTGACAAATGGCTAAAGCAAACCGCCAACGCCTCTCTTTTGGAGCGTCGAATTCGAGTCAGCCTTGTGGAAGCCGATTGGAAGGGCGTTGAAGGCTGGCTTAATGTGTTGTCAGAAAAAGATGCGAAGAAGCTTAAATGGCGTTACTGGCGTGCACGTGTTGAGCTGGAAAAGGGCAATAAAACACTGGCTGATCAGCTATTTGCTGATATGACGGGTAAGCGCAACTTTTACAGTGTTGCCGCAGCTATGCACTTGGAACAACCCATCGATATTCCTTACCAAACAACGCCATTAAACGTCGAGGCACTGAAGCCTTTTAACCCCGCGCTTGATCGTGTGGCGGAGTTATTGGTGCTTGATAAGGTGGTAGCAGCCAAGCGCGAATGGCAGTATTTGTTACAACAAGCCGACGTAGAACAAAAAGCCATGCTAGCGGCGTTTGCGTCTGAGAGTAATTGGTATCACCTTTCTGTGCAGGCCACGATTGCGGGAAAATTATGGGGTCACCTAGAATACCGATTCCCAGTTGCTCACCGCTGGTGGTTCGAGTTTTTTAGCAAAGAGCGTGAATTACCGCTTACTACCTTGCTAGCGCTTTCGCGTCAGGAAAGTGCGTTTTATACCAATGCGGTGTCTCCTGTTGGTGCGCGTGGGTTGATGCAACTTATGCCAGCCACAGCCAAAGAAACCTCGAAAAAGCTTGGCTATCGATATTTAGGTAAGAATACCTTGAGCGATCCGGGGATTAACATTCGCCTCGGAAGCGGATATTTAAGAATGGTGTTGGACCGATTTGATGAGAATCGTATTTTGGCATTTGCGGCTTACAACGCTGGCCCTCACCGTGCGTCACGTTGGTTGAAAAAATCTGACGGAAACTTGGATGCCATTGCGTTTATTGAAGCGATTCCATTTAACGAAACGCGTGGCTACGTGCAAAACGTACTCATGTACGATATCTATTACAGCAAACTGCTTGGCCAACCTCTCGAGCTACTGCAAGAAGGCGAACTTAACCGCCGTTATTAGGTGGAGAGTCTGTGACGGTTAGTAGCATGAAACGGTCAGTACTTCTGGCCGTTCATCGAAATTGTATTATTGAGAGAAACTCTGGCAGTGCGTAAACTATGCCAGAGTTTTTTCTTCCTACGAGGCTAGTATGCAAGAAACGCCTGAGTATTCTGAGTGGCAAGATGTGCTGGATTTGATTCACAGAGCAATAGATTCAGGGCACGAAGCAGAATTGCTTAAAATGCTGCTGACGCAAGATGAACGCACGTCGTTGATCGCCAGAGTGAACATCGTTAATGAGTTGTTGAAAGGCGAAGTAAGTCAACGTCAACTCAGCCAGACGTTGGGTGTGGGTATTGCGACCATCACCCGAGGCTCGAATGAGCTTAAGCAACTCGATGACAGCCAGAAGGCTTGGTTAGGGGAAATATTAGAAAAATAGGACCGAGAGGTCCTATTTTTTGCAAGCGCTTTATGAATGCGGATGCTAACTATGGTTTTACGACAGACTATTTTTCTAATGGCGGAAACAAATCGGGATGCATAAATGGGATAAGCGCTAAGATCAATGCCTGATGATAAACCGAACTTCTTGTTAATAAGTGCCCGGTTAGCATGCCAATCGCGCCGCCTTTTTGTTTGACGTTTTCCTCGTTAAACATCTCATCCATGACATCGCCGAGTTCTTTTCCGGCCTCTAACGCTTTTAGTGCTTGCGGTGGCAAGGGCACAGAAGCAGAACGCGATTCCCCGACACGATTCGATGATTCAATCACCATCCACGCAAAGGTGTAAGGGCTGTCTAGCCCCGCTTCTACACCCACGTAGAAATTCCCATCAATTACCTTCTTCGCGTTGTGTACACGGTTTCGTGCCCCCGCAAGTGTTTCTTCGCTGGTCATGGGCTGATCGGCAACATCGCTGGATACAGAAATACCTTCAAATGTCATATCGTTATCGGGAAAAACAGCGCGAAAAGCGGTTTCTACCGCTGCTATTTTGGCAGGGTTGAGTGATGTGACGATCACTTTTGTCATGGTGCTAGTTTCCTCAACTAAGGCGTTTCTTTGATTTTTCGTTCTGGTCTGAATTGTCTGAGCGAGATGGGCTAAACAACCTAAACGGCAGTGCCAGCAAGCCAGTCAACCAGACGACATGCTTATCCTCTCGCTTCGCTTTAATGCCGATAGTCATGCCGTAATGGCCTTCGTCTGGCTGGGCGCGATAGGTGTGAAAAAGCTTGTCCCAAATAGCAAGATTAAACCCGAAGTTTGAATCACTCTCATAACGATGAATTGAGTGATGAACACGGTGCATATCAGGAGTGACCACCAACACACGCAGCCAGCGATCGATAGCTGGTGGAATCGAGACATTGCTGTGATTAAACAGTGCCATGCCGCTTAGTATCACTTCAAACAAAATCACCGCAACCACCGGTGCCCCAAGCAGGGCAATAGCGGCAATTTTAATGATCATCGACAGCAAGATTTCGAGAGGGTGAAAGCGTGCCCCTGATGTGACATCCAGATCTTTGTCTGCATGATGAACGGCGTGCAAACGCCACAGTAAAGGGATTTGATGAAACAGGCGGTGTTGCAGCCAGATGATGCCATCCAAAGTGATGATACACACTAACACCGACAGCCATAACGGGGCGTTGATGAGATTAAATAGGCCAATACTGTTGTTGGTACACCATAGTGCAAAACCTGCCGCAGCCAATGGGAAGATGGCACGAAGTACGACAGTGTTTAGGATCATCAGCGAGATATTGTTGAGCCAGCGCTTCGCTTTGCTCACGGTAAGCAGGCGCTTAGGAAAAAGCCATTCGGCCAGCCCCATTACCGCAAAAATTGAAAAAAAGGCGAACAGTCGGAAGGTTAATTCCTGCGACTCAATGTATGTCAGCACACGCGCTCCTGCTATGAATGACTGATTATCAGCTTATCACACAATACGGATCTGAATGGCGATCAGAGCAATGCGCGAACTAAACATCGCCCCCCCCAAAAAAAAAGCAACGAATCCCCAAATATGGCTCTACAAAAACTATGCCTTCACAAAAACTATGTCTTCACAAAAAATCACTCACGAAAAAAATGCGCCTAACAGAGGGAATGCTAGGCGCAACGTACATGTTAAATAACGCGTTATTAGCGCTTACCGCTTTGCTAATTACCAAACGCGTTTGATGGTGATTTTTGCGCCTGGATTAAGAAAACGGTGACGGTAGCTAAGTGCTGATGAAGAAAGGCCATCATCTTTTGATAACACACCGGGGTGTATACGGATACGATCCGCATCGTCGCGATCTGCATTAAAGCCTTCGCCGTTTGCTGCTGGCCCAGGAACAGAACCTTGCGATTCGCTGTTGGCCTCAGTGCCTGCATCCCAAACAGGCAATGTGAGTGTGATGCTCTGGCCTGGCTTGAGTTTTCGTAAGTTGATACCGGACTCTGCGACGAGTGCATCGTTGGTGTTAACCAGCATTGATGCCACAGATAGGTAGCGCGTTTTTTGGTGGTTCAGTTGCAGAGTGAATGTTTCCGAAGCGCCGGGAGCAAGTGGAGCGCTGCCCGATACGGTGTCCTCAACGGAACGACGCTTTGTAAACCTCATAACATCGCTGTTGTCACCGCTTTCTGCTAGCTTCTCTAGGGCGACAGAAACAGGTTGCCCGACTTCAAAAAGTTCGAAATGTTTACGGTGAGCGACCAAGGTAACGGGTGACATTGGTTGCGCGTCAGTCAGATTTTCTACCGTAACCGTGTACTCTTTTTGCAAAGGACAACCCGCCAGTACCAGCGCGGTTAACCCAACGAGAGATAAGCGAAACATAGTACGCCCTCCCTTAATAAACCGTGACGGTGATGATGGCAACCGGGTTCAACCAACGGTGTTTGGTGCTATCAAAATCACTGATACCGCCCGTGGCGTTGGTATCGCCAAGGTTACCGGGATGAATATGAACATTTCCATTTGCTACTTCACTGTCAACGCCTGTCCCATTCGAACCAAAGGTGATAAAAGGAGGGGTAGGGACATTGGCGGCCAGCTCATCATTCGCTTCCGTGCCTGCATCATAGCCATTGGCGTTGATGACATAAGTGCCTTTCTTACGCGGGATTTTCCAGCTGTCGACGCCGACGAATGCATCGTTTGAGGGGAGTAACATAGCAGCAATTGAAAGCACATCACCGTGCTGAGTATAAAGATGCGTCGAGGCGGTTTCGCCCGGCGCAAGAATGCCTTCTGCAGGATTGGAGCTGACGGCAGCGCCCGCGCTCAGCGCAAGATCTTCTAATCCGCTGATATCGCCACCTTCGGCCATGGCTTCAACGGCGTCAGAGGCAGGTGTACCAGTTTGAAACAGATTAGCGTCGTCGTGGTGAGCGGCAACAATAAGGGGGGTGAAATAAATGCCGTCAGTCGCGTTTGTAATGCTGACATCGATGTTGGCGGCATTGGCATTAAAAGCCGCGCCCATTGCGATGGCTAAAAGTAGTGGTTTCATATTTCGCTCCATGTTGAATGAAAGGCTCAAATACATTGAGTTATTCAAAGCATGGCGTGGAAAAGTATCGAAATGGTCTCGAACTTCTTGCGAAATTCTCACAGAATAATGTCAAATTCATCAGGTGCATATTGCGCCATGTATGGGGTTAGCCTTTATAGGCTCAGTACCGTCGAGGTGACATTCGGGTGGCGCGGTTTATCTAATGCATTTAATGATTTACTTGTGGCGCGCGTAAGTCATGAACATAAAAGTAAGAGGGTGGCACTCTCAGTCTTGTGTCCGAAGGTTGCTGGATTAGGCGCGACTTTTTTTGTTCGTATTCAATTCTACATGTGTCACTACTCGGTTACGGCCTTTCTCTTTTGCGATGTAGAGCGATGAATCTGCAGCCTCAATAATAGACTCTATCGCATCAAACTCAGGGAAGGTCGCGACGCCTGCACTCAATGTAGCGAAAAATGTCTCGGGACCATTTGAGAACGGTGTTTTCGCAAACGTGATTCGAAATTCGTCAATAAGGCGAAGTGCGATATCGGCGGGTGTGTCTGGTAAAATGAGTGCAAACTCTTCCCCACCGTACCGAGCGCAAGTATCTGTTTTTCTAAAACGATAATTCAGTAAGCGTGCGACACCTTTGATCACTTTGTCTCCCACTGGGTGGCCATATCGGTCGTTAACAGACTTAAAGTGATCGATATCTATCATCACAAAACTTAACGGAGACTGGTGCCGGCGTGCTCGCGACAACTCTCGTTCAAGCGCGACTTTAAGGTTCGAGTGATTGAGTAGGCCAGTGAGACTGTCTCTGTCCATTAAAGCACTTAACTGTCGGAAACGTTTGGCGCGAATGGAAACGGCTTGCGTTAGGTGGAGATCATTAATTGGCTTGGTGAGAAAGTCATCCGCCCCGACTTGCAATGCCTTCATCTGCAGTTTTAAATCGGTTTCGCCGGACAAGTAGACAATAGGCACGTTAGTGTGGGACGAGTGTTGCCTGATCACACTGGCTGCTTCTACGCCTGTGCAATTTGGCATGTATAAATCCATGAGAACGAGATCGGGGCTGAACTCGCCAAGTTCATCGAGCAGGTGCTGCGGCTCATCCACGATCAAGGTTTTCATCCCCGCCCCTTGCAGCACTATCGAGTAGTGTTCGGCAATCATTTGCTCATCTTCAACAATCAGTACGCGATATTGGGCGTTGTGGCTCTCCCACAGGGAGTCCAGCACACTAAGAATGTCGTCGTATTCAACGGGCTTATGAAAAAAGGCAAACGCCCCAGCCTTGGCGGCGAGTAGTCGACTGCTCCAGCATTCGGTACTACTTAAAACCACCAACGGAATACCGCTATTTTTTCGCCAAACTTTGGTGACTTTGCTTAGAAGGTCACACTCATTGATATCAACAATCAAGACGGATGGCGCTTCATTTTTTAGGGCTTCTTTCAAGTCATCCGTAGAATCGAATGACAGCACGTCATATTCGAGATACTTAAGTTGGTCGACCATGTCCTGAATGGTGTTGAGATCATCAGCGAGCATATAAACCAATTGTTTGGTGCGGCCTTGCTCATGAAGCAGGGTGACTTCACCATAGGTCAGATCTTCAGGGGGTTTGGGGGCAATACTGGCCACATCGTCAATGGTTGCGATGAGGGCGTCGATATCTGTATTGGGCCAAGGGTTCTTCTGGTTTTCAAGGGAAGGTTTGAGCAATACCTCGATGTCACGACCTCGTTCTCCAAGGTCGACAAATCCCAACGTTGTTGCTGTACCAGCTAACTTATGCGCTTCAAGGACCAATTCGTCCAGTTCACCATGTCGCGACTCTTTGTTTTCATGGATCGTTTGCCACAACGTTTTCATTTTGCTGATACGTTTATGAATGCCTTTTGTAAACTTGGCTTGTTGCTCTTGGAATTTTTTTAATTGAGATGGTCTCATAAGCCTTCCTTTGCCATGAGGCCTTTGATTTGTTCGGCAAGCATCATTGGGTCAAACGGTTTGCTGATCACGCCAATTGCGCCACAATCGTGGTAAGCCTTTACCTCTGAAGGTTGAACTTTAGCCGTCATGAATATGGCAGGTGTTGAGCTCAAATGGGGTAACTTTCGTAAATGTTCCAACGTCGTCGGTCCATCCATATCAGGCATCATGACATCCAAAAGAAATAAATCCGGGTCTGAGAGCGCTGCTTTTTCTAATGCTTCGTTACCGCTACAGCACGACAGGAGTACAAACTCGTCTCCCTCTAGGGCCATTTCAGAGACATCACGAATATCCTCGTCATCTTCAACGTACAGCACAGTAATTGGTTTGTTCATTACATTGCCTTTTGAGGGAAGTTTTTCTTAAGTATAAGACGGACTTCAGATTTGAGTTTGTCGATATTCAAATCTGATGATTTGTGGCGCGATAGAATATTGCTTGGCATCGTGGTATGCGACGCCACCTCAGAGAGTAAAATGACTGGAATGGCAAGGCTTGAAAGCGAATTGAAAAAGGGTATAAAACGTGCCTCACCCCGTGTGACATCGCAGACAATCAACTCAAAACGTTGGTGTTCAATTGCTATCTCTGCTGATTCAAGAGATGGTGAACAGGAAAGCTCAATGTCGTTTTTGAATGCATCACGAAGTGTTAGCTTTAAGGCTTGGTTGTTACCAACATAAAGTAATTGTGGTATCGCATAGTCGGAGTGAGATGCGCGAGTATCTAATGCTGCCAACCGCTTAGCCTCTGATGCATCAATAGGTAGCGTGAAGAAAAACGTCGATCCTTCTCCTAGCACTGAGAAGAAATCGATGCTCCCTTTGTGACCATTGATGATTGCTCGGGTAATACTGAGCCCCAGCCCTGTGCCACCAACGAGCCGTGTCGCGGAGCTGTCTGCTTGAGAAAATCGCTCAAAAATACGGTCGTGAAACTCTGCGGGTATCCCTGATCCCACGTCCGTGACTTCAACGCGAAATTGAGTATCTACTTGTAACAAGGTGATGGTGACCTGACTATTGGCGGGTGAATACTTGATGGCATTCGAGAGTAGATTAGCAATGACTTGTTGAAGTCGACTTGAATCAGCATTGATATAGGCATCTTGGATTTCATTGATATATACCAAAGAGACATGGTGTTGTTTGGCATATCCATCCATGTCGTCAACCGATCGGCGAATAATGGCATTGAGGTTATTACGACTAAACTGGAATGTCATTTGTCCTGATTCGAGTTTTTCGATATCTAGAATGTCATTAATGAGTAGGGTTAATCGTTCACTGTTTCTGAGTGCAATAGTCAGCATTTTTTTACTTTTAGCGGGAACGGAATCTCCGAACTTTCCTAGCACCAACCCAAGTGAGCCGCGTATCGATGTGAGTGGAGTGCGAAGTTCATGGCTGACCGTCGCGACGAATTCACTTTTCATATCTTGTTCTTGTTTTTGGGCCGTGATGTCCCGAATGATGCCAGTGAACATGCGTTTGCCAAGCACATCCATTTGGCTCACAGACAAATCTGCGGGAAACGTGGAGCCATCTTTGCGCATGGCGACAATTTCACGTCCGCTACCGATAATCTTGGCGGGTTTACCATCTAAGTAGTTCTTAATATAGGTATCATGCTGAATAGCTAATGCATCAGGCATTAGGAGCTTCACGTTTTTACCGATCACTTCGTCAGAAAAATAGCCAAACAATCCTTCAGCCGCAGGGTTAAACGTTGCAATGTTGCCTAACTCATCAATGGTGATGATGCTGTCATTCACCGTTTCAACGATGGCTGCGAGTTGGCTCTGACCTGCCTGCCGCTCTGCTTCTACGGTGAGCTTGTTAGCTTGTCTAATTTGTTCTGTGGCGTGATTAAATGCACTCGCCATGACCGCTAACTCGGTTGTTGTTTGTGACATCTCTATGGGGTAACTGCCTATTTTTACTTTGTCAGACAGCTGCGCGATGGGGGCTGCCATTTTTCGGCCCAACTGACGAGCAATGATGGTCATTGGTAACAGTGAAATCAGTGCAAAGACAATAAAGCTAGTTAACCATGGGGTGATCTCATTGAGTAAGTGTGTATAAGGTTCTGAAAGTGAGAGAGAAACATTGTAATCGCTTAACAGCATGTCAGAGGTGGGCGTGACGAATGCTGTGGTGCCCATTGTGCTTAGCTTACTGTTTTCGAATGTCCATTGGTGTTCAAAGCTCAGCGTGTAGTGTTGGTTACTATTTTTAAAAACGGGCGTGACAAGGGTAGGTAACTTCACATAGGCAATAATTCCGCCTTGAACCGCGCCAAAATAGAGGATGGGCTCAACAATGTAGACGGCGTTATTTTCCAGTTTCACATAGCCTTTTCCCGTGACGAGTGCATCGCTGACAATGCTCGATGAGTACCATGATGGAGGAGAGGTTGATTTGAATATATTTCCTGCGTAGTCAAATATTTGAGCGTCATCTATGGCGTTGTATCGTGTGAGGTCTTCTAACGCATGCTTGAAGTAATAGTCAGAGCCATCTACGTCAATCAGACTGTTTATTGAAAGCTGGCTTTGTGCAGTGCGGATGATGGATTCACGCTGACTCTTTAATATTTGGTCGATCACTTGTAGGTGGCTTAATGCTTGAATCTTAAGTTCTGCATGAACGTGTTTTTGTATGCGAAACAACTCCATGACGGTGGTCGCACCCACGACGAATAGAAAAAACGTGATCAGCAAGACGAGAATGAGTTTGGTGAAGCTAATGGCGGTACTTTTCGTTTTAGTCATTTGCGGATCTGCTCCAAAGGATGAAGCTTTCCGTCGTGGTAGTGAGTGAAAATGTAGTCGTCAGCTGTTAAGGCATCATGCTGCTGCTTAAATGGATGCAGATACTCTTTCATCACGCCTTTATGTTTTCTTATCTTTTTCATTTCTTGGCGAATGCGAACCATGCTGTTTTCATTTGCCTGTCGAGTTGCCTGTGCGAGTAAGTTCATTAAGTCGTAGGCATGGGCGGTGCCGGACGGGGCAAAAATGTCTTTCGTTGATGATGTGGAGTATTTACGTTGATACTTTGACGCGAGAGAGCTCACAGCGGGAGAGTCGTTGTCGATAAATGAAATGGTTTGCAGCACGCGTAGATCGACTTTCTCAAGCGCGTTGGCGGCATTTTTTGCAAACTCAGAACCTGTGATGCCCCAATGGGAAATGACGACGGGTGGATCAGGGAGCGTTGATAATACTGAGAGAAATTTTTCACCTTCGACGGCGTTTCCAACATATATGATCACTTCCGCCCCTTGGTCGACCAAATGTTGAGTCTTGGCGGTAAATTCTTTTTCACCCCAATCAAACCATTCCAAATGCGCGGGTTCAATGGATCGTTTTTTCATCGCTTCGGTTAGGCCCTTGTAGTTGCTTCGCCCCCACCCGTTGTTGACCAAGAGAAGCCCTATATTATTCGAGACGTTCAAGGCGCCCTTAAGGAGAAACTCAGCGGCATACTCATCTCGTACGGAAACTCGGAAAACGAAGTTTGGCTGTCGACCACTATCAACAATAGGGGTGGCGGCGGCCCACGGAGCTAGCATCAGCATATTGTTTTCATGAATGAAATCGAGTTCAGCTAACATGACTGGGCTGCTTATACCGCCAAAAATAGCAAGAAGGTTTGGCTGTGTTGCGAACGTTTTGATGTTGTCGACCCCTCGAGAAGGCACCATTGAGTTGTCTCTGGCGATCAGTTTGACGGGTTTGCCGAGCAATCCACCTTGTTCATTGATTTCATCTAGCGCCAGTTCAATGCCTCGGCGAATTGCGAGTCCGGATAGGGCCGCGCTGCCTTGAAGGTCGGCATCCAATGCAACAACTAAGGTGTCAGAATGCGTTTGCTTCCAATCTTCACGTGCTTGAAGTACCTGCTCAACCAACACAGTGCCAAATGCCATTCGGTTGAGCTCTAGAAGGGACTTGAAGGATTTTTCCATGTCATGAAGCAATGCGGGAGAAACAGGAATGACGGCTTGTTGCGTTTTCACTACACGGATGGCTTCTTGCCGTGCGGTATTAACTAATATTTGATGATGTAAAGCGCTTGCTTTAACGGCCTCCATCAACGCGGTTTTGAGTGGGGAGGGTAAGGATTTGAGTTTGCGAGAAGACATCATCATGACAAATGTCAGAAACCCGTGGTTAGTTTCAATGACATGTAAATCCTCAATACCTAGCTTTGCGATGTTAGCGTAAGTGTTTTCTGTTCCATCAATGGCTTTTTGCGTGAAAGCGTCGGCAGTTTGATTAGCAGCAATGGCTATCGTATTTGCTCCCCATGCGTCGAACTGCTCCCGTATCACTCTGCTTTCCATGGTATCGAAGAGTTTGTTATTAAAATCTTCGAACCTCAAAAGCGGAAAATTGGTGATGAGTTGTTTTAATCCTCCGGGCCATAACGCCAGGCCTTCTAAGTCATGAGCTTTTAGATCAGATAACAGTGTTCGCCCTGCGTTGCTGTTATAAACACGACGTGCAGCAGCCTCATCTTTGAATAGGTAAGGCAGATCTAAAATCTGCATTTTCGGGGTTAAATGGGACAATTTGGAGGAAGGCGTTATCGCTATGTCTAATTCGCCTTGCTGCACTTGCGCAATGATCTCCCTATCAAATGTAGATGTGGGTGTTGATATCACGCTAACAGAGATCTGACCTTGCGTTGTGGTGTTAACGAGATCCGCGAAGTGCTCTGCTGTCTGAAGTTCAGCTTTTCCCGATGCACTGGAGAGTGCCAAGGTAAGTGTGATGGTTTCGGGTTTCACCGGAGTCTGGGTGTTAGGTTCGGCATTGCGTTCACAACTGGTAAGCAACAAGGTCACCATGCCTAGCATTAGCATACGCGTCATTGGTATTCCTTTATGGTTTCATTGAATTTTTCATCAGCCAGTGCACAAATACCACTTGCACCTATAGAGATTAGAAATAGAACGAATGTTTCGCCAGTGAGACTCTCGGTGTCTAAAAGGGATAGAGAGGCGTGGATGAATGGTTTTCGATGTTAAAGCAAGTGCTTAATCCTGTGTCCTGATTTTCTGGTCTAGTCTGTTAATTAAGTAGTTAGTTAATAGTGGCGTTGTGCCACGTGTTTTTTAACAGTAGGGACAGCGTATGCTTTACGAGCTCAATGCGACATATATGGAATCCATCAAACCGCTAAACAGTTGGGTGAAATTTGTCAGAGATGTTAACGCTGCGCCTTGGAATTGCATGCGTGACTTATCCGTCGTTCGCACTTTTGATGCGTCCATGGAGCTGGTGGAGCGATTAACAGATTGCTATGACGAACCTGCCTGGGGGCTCGACCATACGGTGATTAACGGCCAAAGTCTGGCGATTCAATACAATGTAATTTCGAATAAACCATTTTGTAATTTGCTTCATTTTCGCCGAAGTAAAGCGCAGCCTCAGCAGCCGAAAGTGCTCTTTGTCGCTCCGCTTTCTGGCCATTTTGCGACGTTGCTACGTGGAACCATCAAGGAATTTCTCCCAGATCATGATGTGTATGTAACCGATTGGCAAAATGCCCGAGATGTGCCAATCAGCGAAGGTGAGTTTCACTTCGATGACTATGTGGACTACTTGGTTGAATTTTTAGAAATGCTCGGGCCTGACACTCACACGATTGCCGTGTGCCAACCATGTGTACCATTGATGGTCGCGACAGCATTGATGGCAGCGAGAAATAACCCGGCGACACCTGCGAGTATGACACTGATGGGCGGGCCGATTGATACGCGCATCAACCCAACGGAAGTGAATGATTACGCCAGCGGTAAAGATTTAGAATGGTTTGAGTCGAACGTGATTTGTTCTGTGCCCGAACAATACAAAGGGGTGGGACAATGGGTGTATCCCGGTTTTGTTCAACTTTCTGGTTTTATGTCGATGAACCTTGATACCCATGTGCAAAAGCACTTCAAGTTCTTCGGTGACTTGGTTAAAGGTGATGGCGAAAATGCTGAGTCACATCGCCAGTTCTACAATGAGTATTTGGCGGTGATGGATTTGCCTGCCCATTACTACTTGGACACTATTCGTAAAGTTTTTCTCGAACACAAGTTGCCAAACAAGACCATGACCTATCGTGGCAAGCGGGTGGATCTAGATAGCATTACAGATACGGCCATCTTTACCATTGAAGGGGAATTGGACGATATTACAGGGCGAGGTCAAACTTCCGCAGCTTTGGACTTGTGTGAAAAACTGAGAAAATCCAAAAAAATGCATTATGAGCAACAAGGCGTTGGGCACTATGGGATTTTTAATGGCAGGCGTTATCGCGACGTTATAGCCCCGAAAATCAAAGGCTTTATCAAGAAGCATAACCCTAAAATGGTGCGGGCTGCATAGCTTAGTTGCACACGCTGGCTTGAAAAACACTTTTGCCTGAGGTGCGATTCTGTTCCTTCTCAATCACCGTTATAACAGAAACGGTCTTCAGTATTGAGAAGGAAACGATTCATGCTCAAACAACTCATGCTAGTAAAACTCCCCCTCCTTTTACTCACTATCATCAGCTTTCTGGGTTCGTCCTTTGTTTATGCTCATGGCCCCTCAAGGCTCAAGGTGAAAGAATCCATCACGATTGACGCACCTGCCGAAAAGGTATGGAAAACCGTGGGTGCGTTTGACAGCCTAACGTGGTTACCACCTGTGACCAAGGTGGTGATGGAAAAAGAACCTGCTGATCAGAAAGGGGCGGTGCGCGTTGTTTATGTGGGTGAGCAAAGCGTAACGGAGCAACTGAAAAAGTTAGACAAAGAAGGCATGCTGCTGAAATACAAAATCAGCAAAAATAACACGGCACTTCTCCCTGTGACCAACTATCAATCGACCATCACAGTGAAAGCTGACGGCGATAAAAGCATCGTGACGTGGAAGGCCGGGTTTTACCGAGGTGACCCAAACAACGATCCGCCAGAGAATCTGAATGACGAAACGGCAATTGGCGCGATTGTTGGGCTATACAAGGTGGGCCTAGAGAATCTGAAGGTCATTATGGAGCAATAAACGCTCTCTAACGTCTAACTCATGTTAAATTCTAACTCATGTTAAAAGGGGGCGGTTTGACTCAAACACGCCCCTTGCCCCCTGCTTCATTGCCCCATCTCTTTGTCTCTGCTTCTCCCCTCATCAAAGGGGTATTAGCTTAACTCCTGACTACCTCCACCGCTGACGGTAAGCACTTGTCCACTCACCCAAGCCGCTGCTGGGGAACACAAAAACAGAGCGGCAGAAGCGATATCATCGGTTTTCCCTAATCGGCCAAGTGGCGTGTGTTTCAGCATGGCTTTTTCAATGTCAGGTGTGAGCACTTTCTCCAACGCCGCAGTGCGGATTGCCCCTGGTGCAATCGCATTCACACGAATGCCCATTGGCCCTAAATCAAACGCTGTGTTTCGTGTGAGGTGATTGACCGCAGCTTTTGATGAACCATAAGACGCCATGTGCGAGTTCTTGTTTTCACCCGCCATAGAGCTGATGTTTAGCATTGCCCCGCCGCCTGCTTTTTGCATGGCAGGAGCGCATAACTGCATTAATCGAAACGGCGAGAATACGTTGAGTTGGTAGGCCCATTCGAAATCTTTCATCGGCATATCAAACGGTTTTGGGCCTCCACCTCCTGCATTATTAGCAAGGATTGTGAGCTTGCCAAATTCCCGCACAGCGGTATCAACCAGCGCGATTCGGTCTGCATCATCGGTGACATTGCACACCGTAGCGACGGCGCGACCGCCATGGGTTTTGATGGTAGAAACCACGTCATTGGCGGCTTGTAAATCAAGGTCACTCACTACAATTGCAGCCCCTGCATCAGCAAACATTTCAGCAATACGCCGACCAATCCCCGCCGCAGCGCCAGTGACAATGGCGACCTGCCCATCAAGGCTGAACTGTTGAATCGCAGACATAGCAAAATCCTCTTCACAATGGATGCAAATAGGGTAGCTGTGGCTGAGTTAGCCAAGCGGTTTATTGTTGATACAGCGCGGCGATCAAGCGAGGCTAAAGCAATGATGACGGCGAGGGTGATGAGGGAATAGAAGCAATAAAAAAGCCGAGCAGGGGGGGCTCGGCTTAGGATGTTATGGATTTAACTGTTTAACTGTTTAACGATTAACGCTCGGAAACCGCTTTGACTAGCGCGGCTATGCCGTCCCAATCGCCGTTGTCCATCATGTCAGTCGGTACCATCCACGTACCACCACATGCGACAACACTTTTTAGCGCAAGGTACTGATCAACGTTGGCTGGGCTGACGCCACCTGTTGGCATAAAACTCACAGGGTAAACCGCACCGAGTGCTTTTAGCATGTTAACGCCACCAGAAGGCTCAGCAGGGAAGAATTTCAAAGTCTTCAGGCCCATTTCCATCGCTTGCTCAACCAGACTTGGGTTGTTCACACCCGGTACGATTGGCATGTTGCGCTGTTGACAGTACTTCACTGTGGTCGGGTTGAAGCCTGGGCTCACAATGAAGTCCACACCCGCGTCAATCGCGATGTCGACTTGTTCCGTCGTGAGTACGGTGCCTGCGCCAATCAATAGCTCAGGGTAGGCGTCACGCATAATACGAATAGATTCCGCTGCCGCTTCTGTACGGAAAGTGACTTCAGCACATGGCAGGCCGTTTTCTACCAACACTTTTGCCAGAGGCAGAGCGTGAGCGACATCGTTAATCGCAATGACTGGGACGATTTGGATTTCTTTTAGTCGCTGTTCAATCGTTTTCATTGTTTACCTCTACAAAATGAAGCTAAGTGCCGCGACGATAATAAATGCGATACCGCCTAGCAATGTTTCCATCACGGTCCATGTTTTCAGTGTGGTTTTCTCATCCATATCGAGCAGACGAGAAACCAGCCAAAAGCCTGAGTCGTTGAAGTGTGAAAGTACCGTCGCGCCACTCGCAATGGCGATAACGATAAAGCATAAATCGAGTTCGCTTAAGCCTACAGTCGATGCAACCACTGGGGCAATTAGAGCTGCGGTGGTTGTCAGTGCAACGGTCGCCGAGCCTTGAGCAACGCGAAGACACGTTGAGATAACGAATGCTGCCAAAATCACTGGCATACCAGTGTCTGTCAGTACGCCGGCTAATGCATCGCCGATACCGCTTGCACGCAATACGCCACCGAACATGCCGCCAGCACCGGTTACCAATACCACGCCACAGATTGGCGCTAATGAGTCACCACACAGTTTTTCAAGTTTTGCCATGCCGTAGTCTTTGGCAAATACCACCAAACAGACCAGCAGAGTGATAAGCAGTGCAACGGGTGTTTTGCCAAGCATGCGCAGGAATTCAATGACCGGCGTGTTGCCGTCAATGATGCCAGCAACTGATAGCGTGTGCAGACCCGTGTCGAGACAGATAAGTACCACAGGCAGCACCAGAATGCTCATTACCGTGGCAAATTTTGGTAACTTTGATTCATCAACAACGGTATCGCCGTTGAAGAAGGCTTTAGACAAAGGAATATCGAACTTCTTACCCGCGTACAGGCCGAAAAGATATGCGCCCAAGTACCATGTTGGAATCGCAACCAGCAAACCCACCACAAGTAGAAGACCAATGTTTGCGCCAAGAAACTCAGCGGCTGCAACAGGACCTGGGTGCGGCGGAACAAAGCCGTGCATTACCGCAAATGCACCTGCTGATGGCAGTGCGTATTTCAGCGGAGAACCACCGAAACGGCTCGCAACACTCAGGATGATAGGCATCATCACCACAAGGCCGGCGTCAAAGAAAATAGGGAAACCGAAGAGCAGTGAGGCAATACCCAACGCAAACGGGGCCTTGTCTTTGCCAAATCGACCGATCAGCGTGTCTGCAAGAACCTGCGCACCACCAGTGACTTCGAGGATTTTACCAATCATCGCGCCAAGACCAACAAGCAGAGCGACGGAAGCCAGTGTGCCACCAAAACCACCCATCATGGTTGGAACCACTTGTTCTGACGCAACGCCAGTCGCAATCGCTGTACCCAAGCTGACAATGGTCAGTGAGACAAACGCATGCACTTTTAATTTAATGATCAATACCAAGAGTGCCGCGATAGCGAACACAGCAATGGTTAACAAAAACGTAGGATCTGAGGGTTGAACTAACTGCTCCATAGTTACACCTTTTCTAGCATTGTTATTGTTTGTGTGTGAGTTCACATTTGTTTGCGTTACCGGTAACATGTTACCGATAACATTCGTAAGATAAACCCATATTTCAAAGTGAATTCCAAAATTGAGAGCACGCGCAAATTTGGTAAAGAGGATTAGTCATGGCTGGAAGTAGTGTCATCGTTATGGGCGTTTGTGCCAGTGGAAAAACCACCATTGGAGAGTTACTCGCTAAACGGCTTGGCCGCAAATTCATCGATGGAGACGATCTCCATCCACGCGCTAATATTCAAAAAATGTCATCAGGAGAACCTCTCAATGATGATGACCGCATGCCTTGGTTAGAGCGTATTCGCGATGCGGCTTACAGCTTAGAAAGCAAAAATGAACACGGTGTGATTGTGTGTTCGGCATTGAAGAAAAAGTACCGCGACCAGATCCGCGAAGGAAACCAAAACGTGACTTTCCTGTTTCTTGATGGCGATATGGATTTGATCATGACACGTATGCGTGCTCGCCAAGGTCACTTTATGAAAGAAAACATGGTGAAAAGCCAGTTTGAAACGCTTGATCGCCCGGATAACGAGCCACAAACGATCATAGTGAGCATCGATTGCGACATTAACACAGTGGTTGAGCGCGCCGCCCAAGCCATGCTGGGAATGAGCGAGGTGGTAGCATGATCCATTCCGTCGTCAAAAAAGTC
Source organism: Enterovibrio makurazakiensis (assembly GCF_050336585.1). Taxonomy (NCBI): domain Bacteria; kingdom Pseudomonadati; phylum Pseudomonadota; class Gammaproteobacteria; order Vibrionales; family Vibrionaceae; genus Enterovibrio; species Enterovibrio makurazakiensis. Next base: position 6,454 of record NZ_JAKJSE010000042.1, on the reverse strand, counting down.
ACCGAGCGTTTGATTGAACGCAGCCGCGCCACTCGAGACATATTCTTGGCTCACACCCAAGCGCAAGCTGACGCAGGGAAAGGTCGCAACCAACTTTCTTGCGGCAACTTAGCGCATGCGGTGGCGGCGTCTTGTGCATCTGAGAAAAAATCTATTCTCGATCTGACCCGCGCTAACGTGGCACTTATCAGCGCATATAATGACATGCTAAGTGCGCACCAGCCTTACAAAGATTACCCAGACCAAATTAAACAAACGTTGGCATTGCAAGGCCACACTGCACAAGTTGCAGGTTGTGTACCTGCCATGTGTGATGGCGTGACTCAAGGTCAGCCAGGCATGGACATGTCGTTGTTTTCTCGCGATCTCATCGCACAGTCAACTGCGCTGTCACTAAGCCACAATAGCTACGACGCCACCTTGCTGCTGGGTATCTGTGACAAGATTGCACCAGGGCAACTCATGGGCGCGTTGGCTTATGCTCACCTGCCAACTGCATTTGTTCCTGCTGGCTTAATGGCGACAGGGATCAGTAACGAAGAAAAAGTCGATGTGCGCCAGCGTTACGCTGCGGGTGAAGTCGGTAAAGAAGCCTTGTTGGACATGGAGTGTAGCGCCTATCACGCGCCGGGAACCTGTACTTTCTATGGTACGGCGAATACTAACCAGTTGGTGTTTGAAGCAATGGGCTTGATGCTTCCGGGCTCTGCGTTCATTCACCCGCATTCAGCCATGCGCACGGCTTTGACTGATCACGCGGCATCAAAGATCGCGTCAATGACCAAAGATTCTGCGCAATACCGTCCACTTTCTGAGGTTGTGACCGAGAAGAGCCTGATTAACGGTGTGATAGCGCTGTTGGCATCAGGCGGTAGCACCAACCACACTATTCACATGCTGGCAGTTGCTCGTGCGGCGGGCATCATGTTGACGTGGCAAGACATTAGCGACCTGTCAGATGTTGTTCCGCTATTGGCCAAGGTTTACCCAAATGGCCCTGCAGACATGAATGCATTCCAACAAGCAGGCGGCGTGCCCGCGTTGATGCATCGTCTGCACGAAGCGCAGTTGGTGCATTCTGATGTGGTTCCTGCGTTTGGTTCTTTTGAAGACCAGCTATCACTGCCAAGCCTTAACGAAGGCAAATTGCACTGGCAGGCTTGTCATGGTTCAAGTGACGCAGCCGTTATTGCGGCGAGCGGTGCAGTATTTGAAAGCACAGGCGGTACCCGTGTGCTGGATGGCAACCTTGGACGTGCAGTTGTCAAAGTGTCTGCGCTAAAAGCGGATCAGCGCGTTATTCAAGCGCCAGCGGCAGTGTTCCGTTGCCAGCATGAAGTGGAAGCGGCCTACAAGCGTGGCGAGCTGAACAAAGATTGCATTGTGGTGCTGACACACAATGGCCCAGCAGCAAACGGCATGCCTGAGTTGCACAAGCTGATGCCAATTCTCGGTAATATTCAAAAAGCCGGCTTTAGCGTGGCATTGGTCACTGATGGTCGTCTGTCTGGTGCATCAGGTAAGGTACCTTCTGCCATTCACGTTTCGCCAGAAGCCATTCGTGGTGGTGCAATTGGTCTGGTGCATGAGGGCGATATGATTTCTGTGAACTGCGAAACGGGCGAGTTGAACAACTTGGCGGATACTCAAGGTAGAACGCCGATTGAGCGAGATACCGAAGCCCTGCAGCAAACATGGGGACGAAACATGTTTAAAGTGATGCGTCAGAGCGTGACAAGTGCAGAAGAAGGCGCAAGCTTCATTCTCTGATATTGTCTGGATGCTTTGTGTACCAACAGTGTGAGTACGTTCAAACTCAAGAAACAGGGCAGCCAATGGCTGCCCTGTTTGTTTTAGAAAAGCGAACGTTTAGCTAGTGGCTACCACCGTCGCTGATCTTGTAGCCTAAATCGACAATCTTGTTTTCAATCTCATCACCTCTCAGCCTTGCCAGCAATAGCTCTGCACTTTTTTCACCAATCTTAAAGCGAGGTGTGTCCACGCTGGTCAATTTTGGCTGTACGGTTTGACCGATATCTAGCGCGTTGTACCCCACAATCGACAGTTGTTCAGGCACCTTCAGCCCTCGTTGTTGTGCGTTAAGCAAAGTACCGATAGCAATATCGTCATTGGTGCAGAACACCCCATCCAAATCAGGGTGCAGCTTGAGGGCGCGTGTGAGTAAGTCGGCCGCCAATGAATAACTGGAATGGTCACCAGTTAGAATGTGTTTTGGTGTTAAGCCAGCGTCGCTCATTGCCTTGTCATATCCCAACATTCGCAACTGAGTACGCGTATCAAGGCGAGCACCAAAGTAAGCAATTGAACGCTTACCAGACGCAATCATGCGATTTACCACGTCGTATGACGCGGCAATATGGTCAAGGCCGACAGCCATATCAATCGGGTTCGTTGGTAGCTCCATGGTTTCTACCACGGGGACGCCTGCATTCTCGATCATTTGCAGTGTTTTCGGCGTGTGGTGACTCTCGGTTAATATCAGCCCATCGACTTGATAAGAAAGGAGGGAGGCGATCTTGTGCTCTTCCTCTTCCTCGTCATAACTGAAGTGCGCCAGTAAGGTTTCATAGCCATGAGCTTTGGTGACAGACTCAATACCTTGAACGAAAGAGGCGAATATTTGGTTCGACAGTGAAGGCAGTAAAATGCCAATCGCACGGCTGGACGATTTTGATAGCATCGCTGGTGCTTTGTTTTCAATGTAGCCAAGCTCTTCAATGGCTTGTGCTATTTTCTCTCGGGTTTTTGCCGCGACCGTGTCGGGGTTTCGAAGGTAACGAGAGACCGTCATCTTCGTGATACCAATGGTATCAGCTACGTCTTGAAGCGTAGCTCGCTGTTTTTTATTGTTTTTAGACATATTCTTAAGCCAACCTCCAATGTTACTGTAACATTATTGGGGATATGCCTTAGATGTACAAGTGGTTAACCAAGCGTTATGAAGATTTAACGACGATCATTGAGAGAGTTATCCTTAAAACCCCATTTTTGAGAGTATTTCGCTTACGTTGGCCACTTTTTCGTGCCAGAACGCCCAAAGCAATGGTCGTCACTCAAGACGAGATACCATGGCTTAGCCTATAGGGTCAAAACAACCCCAACTCCGTGACAAACTCTGATTGGCGAGCGAGTTTTTTTGACTCCTCTGCCCACGCCGGACGCGCTTTCAGCCATTGTGACACGATTGGGAGCGCCTTATTCCCTGTCATGCCAGCATGAATGTCAGGTGCATAAAGCAACCGGAGTAAGGTCACATCCAGTGGTGTCAAAACGCTGTTTTTGGTGTTGTCATTGAAGATGGAAGGAAAAACCTCATTGGAATCATTTGGCAAGCCCATGGCTTGCGTCAATTCTTCCACTACGCAAGCAAACAGCTTGCCGCGCTCACGTGCTAGATCAACCGGAATAACAATCAGACCGCGTCGGATTTCATTACTTTTGGTCACCGAAAAGTGCGCCATGCAGATAGCGCCGCGAAAAGGGTAAGACTCATTAGCCCCCCACAATTCTCGCGTTTCATCCTGCCAACGGCTTTGGCGGGTAAACACCATTCTTAGGTTCGCTTTCTCCAGGTTATCGACCAATTGGACATCGTGACCCGTGACTTTTGATAGGTGCGTGAGGTGCATGCGAACTAGCATGGTATGAAGTTCTTGGTCACCCACTCTATGGTCTATCCAGACCTTTATTGGCTGACGCCACTTGCGAATAGGGTGAGTGTCATCATCATATTCATTGTTGAGGGCAATCAGCTCAAAGGCTTTTTCTACATAAGCATCATCATCCCAAGCGGCTAGCACAGGGGACGTGAATAGAGACAAAAACAGCCCCAAAACAAGATGTCGCATCATCGCACTCCGTTGTTATTTATCATTGATGCATTCCATGCAAACCAAGATGCTGTGGTTGTTACAAAATAGCTTACGTCTGCCTATATTCCTATGGGAAGCAAACCAATTTTATGTTGACATAACCGAGATTAGAAGAGGCACCTGACGTATCTGTTACTAATACATCGCGAAATATGCAATCCCAAAAGACTGATAAACAGCACGATATGAAGCGTACTCATTGTCGAATATCTCCCTGAAATAATTGCCTTGTTCGTCAACGTTGATCGAAAGGGCTTGCGAATGAGATAGATGCTTAAACGGCGAAGAAAACAAACACTGATGTTAGAGCCAAGATCGTACGAAGAGTAAAGCACCACTCGGTTGACTCCAATAGACGTTCCACGAACAAGGAGGCAAACAAAAGGGCGAGGGTGGCGAGAGAAAATCCAACATAGTGCCACTCACTTTCATGCCGTAAGCCGTTCACTTCGGAGCCAAAGTGGTAAGCGTCAGAGTTCAATGCGAATTCGAGCAGAGTGACTATTTCGAGTGAGATAACAACGAATGTTATCGTCAATACAACTGTGCTTGAAATATGGTTTCTGTGTTTTCTATCTGCCATTAGTAAAATGCGTCACTCATTCTTTTAGGGTACGGAATGTAAACATCCAAATTACTGCGGTGCAGGTATGCCATCAAACGGTTTATCTGACATAACGGCTTTACCGCTGAATAGGACAACACCATACCTATCTATCTCGGGGATGTATTCCCAGCGCTTTTGGGGATCTTCGGTCACGGTGCATTGCGTCATTGGCAGATAGCATGAGACAGAGTAGGTGATTTTGACGTTATCCCCCTTTAACAGATATTGCATGTAAGTCTGCTTAGGGTACCCATCAAACGCACCTTGTCGGTAGGCCTGAATTTTCGCTTCCTGAGCGTCTGGGTCATCCATCGAATGTTCAAATTGATAGTAACGATATTTCCAATGCTTTAAATCATCATCTGGGTTGATGGCTTCACTCCATGCCACTTTTGAATACACCGGCATTTCAACCGCACTTTCTGCAACTTGGCCATCGACATCTCTGACCTCAGAAAAGTCGATGCCACTGTATTCGGCTAATTCAAAGTTTAGAAACCGTGTATCTAAACGAGATTTTGGATAGGGTGAAGATGATGTTTCACCAAGGCCATCAAACAGCAAAACGACGTCACCATGTCCATTAGGGTTTCGCACTACCCAGCCGTTTGGGTCAGCATTTTGGCGTGGTGTGCAGTCGTTACTTCGGAAGCAACCTAATGAAAAATAGAGCATCGCTCTCGGGCCTTCTACAGCAAACTGCATTGTGCCCCAGTGAGTAGAGTAGTTCTCGTAGTAGTTTTCCAGCGTTTCGATTTTTTTCTTGGCGAGGTCACTGTCAATAGAAGAGGAAATACGATAGTAAACGCTGTTACGCATTGTGTCTGGGTTTTGCTTGACCCAATGACCWGCAATAAAACTGGGTACACCAAGGCCACCTACATCCGCACTTTTCCCTGGGAATCCATTTACAGCGCCGAATCCAAACCCCATGCGACCGCCAAAAGTGTCGGTTGCATATACATCGATGATCCCATATGGCCCATCAAGACTACCTGCATTGGCAAGCCGAGCGTGAGTTTTATACACCTCTTGCTCATCTGAACATCCGATAAGCACAAAGCAGACGAGAAGGAGACTCATTGATTTAGGCATTGTCGAAAATCTCCCTAAATAGCTCACCAGATTCATTCTTTTAGGGTACTGAATGTAAACATCCGAATTACTGCGGTGCAGGGATGCCATCAAATGGCTTATCCGACATATCGGCTTTACCGCTAAACAGGACCACACCATACCTATCTATCTCTGGGATGTATTCCCAGCGCTTTTGGGGATCTTCGGTGACGGTGCATTGCGTCATTGGCAAATAGCATGAGACAGAGTAGGTGATTTTAACGTWATCGCCCTCTAACAGAAATTGCATGTAAGTYTGCTTGAGGTACCCATCAAACGCACCTTGTCGATAGGCCTGTATTTTTGCTTCCTGAGCGTCTGGGTCATCMATCGAATGTTCAAATTTATAGTAGCGATATTTCCACGCTTTTAAATCATCTTCAGGGTTGATGGCTTCACTCCACGCCACTTTGGAGTACACCGGCATTTCAACCGCACTTTCCGCGATTTGACCGTCAACATCTCTGAYCTCRGAAAAGTCGATGCCACTGTATTCGGCTAATTCAAAGTTTAGAAACCGTGTATCTAAACGAGATTTTGGATAGGGTGAAGATGATGTTTCACCAAGGCCATCAAACAGCAAAACGACGTCGCCATGCCTATTAGGGTTTCTCACGACCCAGCCGTTTGGGTCAGCATTTTGGCGTGGTGTGCAATCATCATTTCTGAAACAACCTAAGGAAAAATAGAGCATCGCTCTCGGGCCTTCTACAGCAAACTGCATTGTGCCCCAGTGAGTAGAGTAGTTCTCGTAGTAGTTTTCCAGCGTTTCGATTTTTTTCTTGGCGAGGTCACTGTCAATAGAAGAGGAAATACGATAGTAAACGCTGTTACGCAT
>NZ_JAKJSE010000041.1:0-46410 GCF_050336585.1 Enterovibrio makurazakiensis | reverse complement strand
GCTCTTTTCGAGTCGTCTTCTCATCGTCAGGGCTGCGAATTCTACGCTGCCAGGCGATGAAGTCAAGAAGAAATTTTGAGATTTTTCAACGTTGCTTTCRCAACCTTCAAAACGTCTTGTTGACTCCCTTCAACCGCGAGAAGCACTGGGCTTTTCCGTTGAAGCAGGCGGGCATTCTACTGATTGAGTCGTTAACGTCAAGCGTTTATTTTCAATCAATTTTGAAGCCGTTTTCGCCGTACTGAGTGGGCTTCTTGTTCCGTGTGGAGCAGGTCGCCGTGTCAGTGAGGTCGCATTATAGGGAGGCTTGGGATCTTGGCAAGGGCTTTATGTGAAAAACATCACAAAACAGTGCTGTTCGCGCATTATTCAAGCAGATTGGTGTATTTAGACACAGAAACAGGAATTGCCAATGTTTTTCCTTCATTGTTTCTGTCCGTCCATGCCACTGCTACTTGGTAGACTTTTCCATATGTTTCTTCTCCAGCTGCGGTTTCATGCGTTAAAGATTTGATGCTAGTGACGGTTACAATAAAAGGACTACCTTCATCTTGCTCATTGATACAATCTTGAATGTTTGCAAACGTCTTTTCTGCACAACTTGATCCAATGGTGTTAACGGTTTGAAGAAGAGCCAATTGAGATTCAGCAATCAGCTTTGCCTCAACGAACATGGCCGCATTGGCCTTTTCAACTTCCATATAGCTATACAGCTTCAACGTCCCAATCCCAGACAAAGCCACAACGACAATAGAGACAAGTACTTCAATCAATGAAAATCCGCGGTTAGAAGTCATGAATGCTAGCCTTGACGAGTTTAGGTTGAGATGGGAAAAATTCAGGGTTATCAATTTTTTCATCGTAACCAGGCGTAAAAGCACCAAACACTTTCGAGGTTCCTTTCTCTACGTCGACGATGTAACTACCTCTGGTATCAAATGAACCATTGAATAAGAAAGGAAGATATTTCCAATTATCTAGTTCCAGCCCCAACGAACTCGGCTCATCAAACAAATCGCAAAAGAATGCCATTGGGCCACTAGTACATGAAGTTGTAGTAACAAGGTCACCGTTCTCATCAGTCGTCTCACTAACCTCTAACCAAGAGTCTAGAAAGTTCTCTCTTTCATAGTTGAACTGGAAAATGGAGCCATTAAAATTAGCCAATGCCCCGTGATACGCGATAACACCATCTTTCACTACGATAAAAACAGGGTTACTACTGTCACTTGCCATGTCGGCCATATTGCAATCACCATCAACCCAAATTGTTACTAATTGGCCTTCGTTATGGCTTCCCTGTGCAACAATACCGTCTCTTTTCTCTGTAATTTCCTTCCCACACAACTCGACATTGCTTTTGACCGTCACCGTACCATTACCATTATCAATAGTCGTCGTGCCCGAAGTGTTTAATGAGGCATCAAAGCCACTTTTCACCTTTTCCCAATTGCTTTTGTCCTCCCGAAACTTTTCTTTAAACAAGTTCATACCCGGCTGATGATCCAAAATATCGCCTTCAAAGTCATTTGTCTTAATCGTATTTGAAGCGACTGTGGTACTAAACCCTTCTTTACATTGTTCATTGTTGGTGGCGAGAAGCTGAGATTCAAATTTTGCAGTAGAATCTCCAGTGTCAATGGTGACATCTCCCCCCGCAATGATGGCAAGACATTCATAGATTTCTGTATTCCCTTCCTTGCCTACTAACTCTCCCTTCGCCGGGATCCAACGGTTACCGCCTTCAAGCACAATGCTTCCTGACGTTTTAAATGCCGACGCCGTACCACCGCCACCACTTATTAAGGCTGTGTATTTGGCATAGCCGGAAGAGGAGATTAAAGACCAAGGGCTCTCAGTACCTACGATTGTAATGCTGCTGGTAGTCACGCTCGCACACTCGTTGAATGACGAATCGCTGTAGTCAGCATCCTTTGGATTAAGTTCTTTTTGCTCAAACACGGCGATTGCGCAATCTAACCCCGCCTTTGCGTTTGCTCGCTGTCTCGTATCCTCGACCAAGTTCTGAGCTTTCTTTATATCTCCCAACCCAGAACTCGCCACAGATACAGAGAACAAAGCGATCACGATTAAGATGCCGCTGACTGCAGCGAGTGTTGCCATTCCATTTTGACTATTCATCACTAACCATCCACATTAGGAATTGAAACAGAAAATACAACCGTATCCGTCATGGTTGGATCTGCTTTTAATGAGGCGGTAATTGATACTTCTACAGATTGAAGCGTGTTCGAACTTCCACCAACCCCTGAGAAACTCGATCTCGTAAAAGAAAGCGTATCAATCACTATTCTTTCGTAAGTCATATCTCGCCAATAGCCACTAAGGCCGCCACCAGAACTATCACTACTACAATTCCAGTTATCTAACCCTTTCCAGTTTTCATAGATTTCAATAACCGAGTTTCCATCAGGATCTGTGCCTAATCGATACCCTTTTGCATCATCTTTTCCATAAGTTGATGCACCTAAACGTTTATCATGGTTGTAAGCAAAACGAATACAAGCGCCTTCGAGCTGTGTAGCGCTGTCATCAATAAGTATTGAAGAATTGCCGCCTGAACTCCCTTCAACAATAAAAGGGTTTACAGAAGTACAGTCATAGCAAAAGCCTGCTCTCGATATTTCGCGCTTCATATTGGCTGCTAACGAATTGATATGAGTGTGCAGAAAGTCGCTCTGAAGTTGTTGGCTTCCCATACTGGTGTTAACAGAAAATAGCGCCATTGATGATGCAAGCACAACGAGGCTAACCGTCATACCAATCATCATTTCAACCAGGGTATAACCCCGAGAAAGATATCCATTCATGATGGGCAAGACTCCCAATCTCCAATCGCGGTATTGCTACACCCTTTTAGGCCAGAGTATTGACGAATCATGACACCTGACTCTTTTCCAGTTTCTGTACCCGACGTCAATTTCACTGTTTTATTGTTAGAAGGAAGTCCGGTCATCGGAGAGAAATGAAAAAGCTTAGACGGGGCGTTTAATTCAGGTTCTTGAACAGATAGCGTTCCTGAGCGGTCAAGGGCAATTTTTTTCAACCCTTCACTATCGGAGCAGTCAAAGTTTGATACGTCTGGCTTTTCACTTAAACCAATACAGCCATCCGCAATCTCAGAAGTGGGTACGTAGTGAACATAAATATGGCGGTGACGCTTCAGCGACTCTGATTGCCCCATTTCAAGTACGGAGAGTAATTGGATTGCTTTATTTTCAACCACAGCGGTTTTATGCGCTGACATATAATTAGGAACAGCAACCGCTGTGACCGCTGCCAACACCGACAGAGTGGTTATCATTTCAATTAGACTCAATCCGCGCTGTCGATTCCATTTACCCACACTGAACATCCAATTATTCCCACACAACTTGTCTGAATGCTAACACAGAGATAATTTATCCCTCTGGTACGTAAGCAAATATCCTGTATGGCGAAACAATTTATGACACTGAGAACTCGAACGTTTCAAACTGGTATGACGTTGATCGAAATATTGGTAGCCGTGGCCATAATCGGTGCTATCGCTGCAATCTCGATTCCTGCCTTCGGACAATATGTAATTAAGTCAGAAAGAAGCCGAGTACAGACGGATCTGTATCAACTGCAAGTTTGGGTTGAACAACAGTACACAATTGGCGGGGCTTATCCTGCCGCAATCAATTGTACAAGTTGTCAGTTATCAGACGAATACACTTTCAGCATCGAGGTAGGAGGTACGGGAAATAATGCCTACAAGTTAAAGGCCACACCAAAGGCAACGTCTAAACAAAAAAATGATACTGATTGCTACATCATGGTCATCAATGCTGGTTCTGAACAATCGAACCAAAACAAAGATGGTGTCGCCCTAAACAATAAATGTTGGATATAAAAAAACCGGCTTTCGCCGGTTTTTCTTTTCTAAGTCTTAGCTTGTCAGGTCATCAAAGAACTTCTTCACGCCATCAAAGAAGCCTTCCGATTTCGGCTTGTGCTTTTTAGCCGCACTACCACCTAAAGAGTCTTCAAACTCTTTTAGCAATTCTTTTTGCTTGCTGCTTAGGTTAACAGGCGTTTCCACCACCAGCTTACAAATCAGATCACCCAAACCACCACCGCGAACAGACTGAACGCCTTTACCGCGCATGCGGAACATACGACCAGTTTGAGTTTCAGATGGCACTTTCAAGCTCACACGGCCATCAAGTGTCGGTACTTCAACCTCACCACCCAATGCTGCCATCGTGAAGCTCACCGGTACTTCACAGTAAAGGTTGTTGCCATCACGTGTGAAGATATGGTGGTCACGGACATGTACTTGAACGTACAAATCACCCGCTGGTGCACCATATTCTCCCGCTTCACCTTCACCGGTTAGGCGAATACGGTCGCCGGTATCGACACCTGCTGGGATTTTAACGCTAAGTGTTTTGGTTTTCTGAACACGGCCTTGACCATGACAGTTGTCACATGGGTCTTTGATGATCTTTCCACGACCATGACAGGTTGGACAGGTTTGCTGAACCGCAAAGAAACCCTGACGCATTTGCACTTGGCCTTGACCATGACATGTGCCACAAGTCTGTGGTGATGTGCCAGGTTTTGCACCACTGCCACTACAAGGGTCACAGCTTACATAGGTAGGAACATCAATTTCTTTGTTAACACCACGAACAGCTTCTTCGAGGGTAAGTTCCATGTTGTAGCGTAGATCCGCACCACGCTGGGCACGAGTTTGACCGCCACGACGACCACCGCCACCAAAGATGTCACCGAACACGTCGCCAAAGATATCGCTGAAGTCTGCGTTGCCGCCACCAAAACCGCCGCCGCCGCCCATACCGCCTTGTTCAAATGCCGCATGACCATATTGATCGTAAGCTGCTCGTTTTTGAGCATCAGTCAGGATTTCGTAAGCAAGTTTAACTTCTTTAAACTTGTCGGTGGCTGATTCATCACCCGGGTTTTTATCTGGGTGATACTTCATCGCCAGGCGTTTGTACGCTTTTTTAATGTCGCGTTCACTGGCGTCACGGCTTACGCCAAGTACTTCATAAAAATCACGTTTTGACATGTTCTACTTGTCACCTGTTTCTATACAAAGCTAATTTATATCGCTTCGCATCATACAACTACGGGCGAAGGAGATCCCTCCTGCGCCCGTGCGAAATAAAACGGCTAATTAGCGGGTTTTATTTTTTGTCGTCTTTAACTTCTTCGAACTCAGCATCAACAACATCGTCGTCTTGCTTCGCTTCAGCACCGGCATCTTGTGATTGAGCTGCTTGAGCTTTTTGCTGTGCAACTTCCATCAACTTCTGAGATGCTGCAATTAGAGCTTGAACTTTCGCATCAATGGCTTCTTTATCTTCGCCTTTGCGCGCTTCTTCTAGCTCGTTGATTGCAGCTTCGATTTTCTCTTTCTCGTCAGCTGGTAGTGCATCGCCTGCTTCTTCAACTTGCTTGCGAGTGCCGTGTACTAGTTGGTCAGCTTGGTTGCGAGCAGTAACAAGTTCTTCAAACTTCTTATCTGCTTCTTTGTTCGCTTCCGCTTCCTGAACCATTTTCTCGATTTCGTCGTCGCTCAGACCACCAGACGCTTGGATAGTGATCTTCTGCTCTTTACCAGAGCTCTTATCTTTAGCAGACACGTGCAGAATACCATCAGCATCCAAATCGAAGGTTACTTCAATTTGTGGCATGCCGCGTGGTGCTGGGTTGATGCCTTCTAGGTTAAATTGACCTAGTGATTTGTTGTAGGTTGATTGCTTACGCTCACCTTGAAGCACGTGGATAGTTACCGCGCTTTGGTTGTCATCCGCCGTTGAGAACACTTGATTCGCTTTTGTAGGAATCGTGGTGTTTTTCTCAATCAACTTAGTCATCACGCCGCCCATGGTTTCAATACCTAGGGACAGTGGAGTCACGTCTAGCAATAGCACGTCTTTAACTTCACCTGACAGTACGCCACCCTGAACCGCTGCACCAACAGCAACTGCTTCGTCTGGGTTCACGTCTTTACGTGGTTCTTTACCAAAGAATTCAGTCACTTTAGCCTGAACCATTGGCATGCGGGTTTGACCACCCACCAAGATAACGTCATTGATGTCGCTAACAGACAGGTCAGCATCAGCAAGAGCAACTTTAAGCGGCTCAAGTGAACGAATAACCAAATCTTCAACCAGTGACTCAAGTTTCGCGCGAGTCACTTTGATGTTCATGTGCTTAGGACCGCTTGCATCTGCTGTTACATACGGCAGGTTAACGTCAGTTTGCTGAGCAGAAGACAGTTCGATTTTCGCTTTCTCTGCTGCTTCTTTAACACGCTGCATTGCAAGTGGATCTTTACGAAGATCGATACCTTGGTCTTTTTTGAACTCGTCAACCAAGTAGTTAATCAGACGGTTATCAAAGTCTTCACCACCTAGGTGAGTATCACCATTGGTTGCCAGAACTTCGAAGGTTTTCTCGCCTTCAACTTCATCAATCTCAATGATAGAGATATCGAAAGTACCACCACCAAGGTCGTATACCGCGATAGTGCGGTCGCCGCCTTCTTTATCCAAACCGTAAGCAAGTGCCGCTGCAGTTGGTTCGTTGATGATACGTTTTACTTCTAGACCTGCGATACGGCCAGCATCTTTCGTTGCTTGACGCTGAGCATCGTTGAAGTAAGCAGGTACAGTGATAACCGCGCCAGTGACTTCCTCACCAAGGAAGTCTTCAGCAGTTTTCTTCATTTTCTTAAGAACTTCAGCCGATACCTGAGGAGCTGCCATTTTTTGGCCTTTCGCTTCTACCCAAGCATCACCGTTGTCAGCCTTAACAATTTTGAAAGGCATGATTTCGATGTCACGTTGAACTTCTTCATCTTCAAAACGACGACCAATCAGTCGCTTGATTGCATAAAGCGTATTTTCTGGGTTGGTTACAGCCTGGCGTTTAGCTGGCTGACCTACCAAAGTTTCACCATCCTGGGTGTACGCGATGATTGATGGCGTTGTGCGATCGCCTTCAGCGTTTTCGATTACGCGTGGCTTGTCACCGTCCAGTACTGCTACACATGAGTTGGTAGTACCCAAGTCGATACCAATGATCTTACCCATTAGGTTTTCTCCGAAATTCGTCTTACGTCTATATTGCGTTACCCCTTATATGGGGGCCGCGGTTTAGGGTTCAACCCTGCACAAGAAAAATTTTAAATTTTCTTTTTTGATGCCCCTTAGATAAGGGCGCATTCTGGGCTTTCAAGGCCCAGACACAAAAAAACCCGCAAAAAGCGGGCTTTTTTTTAATATGAGGCTTATGCCTGTTCGTCAACGTTTCCTGGTGCCGCTTTTGACACCATAACCATTGCTGGACGAACAACACGACCATTCAACTCGTAACCTTTTTGCATCACCAACATAACGGTATTCGGCGCGTGCTCTGCACTTTCTTGAATAGACATTGCTTGGTGGAATTCAGGGTTGAAAGGTTCGCCGTGAGGGTTAAGCTCTTTCAAGCCAAACTTCTCTACCGAGCTTTTCATGGTTTGCAACGTCAGCTCCACGCCTTCCAGCATTGGCTTGATGGCTTCGTCTTGCTTATCAGCCATTTCAACCGCACGCTCCATGTTGTCGATAACAGGTAGCAGTTCGTTAGCAAATCGCTCAAGCGCAAACTTACGCGCTTTGTCAATTTCCTGCTCAGTACGACGACGCATGTTCTCAATATCAGCACGAGCACGCAGCACACTGTCTTGCTGTTCTTTCACTTTCTCTTCGCTTGCTTCAAGCGCCGCTTCAAGCTCAGTAATCCGGCTAATCATTGCGTCAGTTTCTGCATCAAGGGCATTTTCGTCTTGTGCTTCAACAGAATTGTTTTGCAACTCTTCGTCCTGGATCTTGTTTTCTTCTTTGTTCATGCTCTCTCCGACACAATACACTGTGTTGAACCCCAAATTTATTAGCATTGGGGCATCAATCTCGACGGTTTTGCTTATTATGGGGATGTATGGCTACGTTTCAAGGTGTCTCTTGAGACGACATACCAAGATTTTACCTTTTGATAGCGATGTTCTGCATGAAGGAGCAGGATTTCATTTAATTATTAGGTATATAATCAAGTCATTAGACAGCGCAGGATCTCTAAGATGTCAAAGCGTTTTAAGACAATTGCTTTGGTTGGTAAGCCGCGAAACCCCGAAGCCGTAGCAACACACGAAAAACTGTATTACTGGCTAACAGAACAAGGCTATCGAACGCTTGTCGATAATCGACTGGATAGTTACATCAATGTGCCAGCCGAAGATTTTCACGACCTTCTCTCGATGGGAGCGAAAGCAGATCTGGCTATCGTCATTGGTGGTGACGGCAATATGCTTGGAGCGGCTCGCGTACTTTCTCGCTTCGATATCTCCGTCATTGGTGTTAACCGTGGCAATCTCGGCTTCCTTACCGATCTCGATCCCGATGACTACGAACTTGCCCTATCAGAAGTCCTTGCAGGAGAATTCGTCGAAGACCCGCGCTTTTTACTTGAAGCTGAAGTGCATCGACATGGGCAGATTAAGAGCCACAATGCCGCGCTCAATGAAGCTGTGCTGCACCCGGGTCAAGTCGCTCATATGATTGAGTTTGAAGTGTACATCGATGATAACTTTGCATTCTCGCAGCGCTCGGATGGCTTAATCATTTCTACGCCTACGGGTTCTACCGCATATAGCTTATCTGGTGGTGGCCCGATTTTATCGCCTAGCCTTGATGCGATTTCGCTGGTACCCATGTTCCCTCATACACTTTCCAGCCGCCCTTTGGTCGTCGATGCCAAACGCCATATTAAATTGGTCGTGTCGCCAGACAATGGAAGCACATTGGAAGTCAGTTGCGATAGCCAAGTCTCACTGCCTGTGAATCCTGGGGACGAAGTTCACATCTATCGAAGTCCTTCGTTTTTGAAGCTAATTCACCCTAAAAATTACAATTACTACAAAACGTTGCGGACTAAATTGGGTTGGTCTAGCAAGCTCTTCTGACCCAACAGAGAAGATTAAATTCGGAATTTCCACATCAAGAGCAGGCCTAGCCTGCTCTTTTTCGTTACCAATATCACAAAATTATCCCCTAACTGGATCTGAACGACTTTACTGTATACAAACACAGTATATACTGTAATTACAAACAGGTGTTTATAGATACAGGTACTCACTCATGCTGGCGCACATCACGATTCAAAACTTTGCCATTGTTAAAGCGTTAGAACTCGACTTCCATTCAGGGATGACCACCATCACTGGTGAAACTGGCGCAGGTAAATCGATAGCCATCGACGCACTTGGCCTTTGTCTCGGTGATCGTGCTGATGCATCCATGGTTCGCCCCGGAGAAGATAAAGCAGAGATCGTGACTCTCTTTCATCTGCAGAACAATCCAGCAGCACGTCGATGGCTTGAAGATAATGAGCTAACTGATGGCGATGAGTGCATTTTGCGCCGAGTGATCACCAAAGAGGGACGCTCTCGAGCCTTCATCAATGGCAGCCCAGTGCCCGCCTCACAACAAAAATCTTTAGGTCAGCACCTGATTAATATTCATGGTCAGCACGCCCACCAACTTTTGATGCGCAATGATTACCAGCTTACTTTGCTCGATCAGTATGCTGGTCATCAACATCTTCTTGTGACCATGCGTCAGCGTTATCAAGAATGGCGAGCGAAGCGCAATGAACTAAAGCAACTTGAGAAAAACAAAGAAGCCTTCGAGGCGCAAAAACAGCTACTCGAATATCAAGTCAGTGAGCTCAATGAGCTTGCATTGGGAGAAACGGAGTACCCTGAACTAGAAGAGGAACACAAACGTTTATCTAACTGCGGCGATATTGCAATTTGTAGCCAAAGCGTGATTCAAGCGCTTAGTGAAGACGAAGACAACAATGCGCTCTCTCTGTTGCAATATGCCCAACAAAAACTGGCTGAATTAACGACGATGGATAGCCAGTTCACACCGCTTATGCAGATGTTGGACGAAGCTTGCATTCAAGTTCAAGAAACCAGCCATGAGATCACCAGCTATATGGATAGACTGGATATGGATCCTGCACGTTTGAACTATCTAGACGATCGCATGGCAACCATTATGCGTTTGTCTCGTAAACATCAGGTGCTACCTGAAGCACTCTATGATGCTCATCAAGCATTGATATCCGAATTGGACTCACTCAATGACAGTGACAATCACATTGAACAGCTCACACAAGACGTTGAATTGAAACATCAGGCTTGTCTCGCTTCCGCAGAGAAACTCAGTAAGAGCCGTAAGCGATACGCTAAAGAGTTGGATAAGCTTATCTCTGCGAGTATGCACGAACTTAGCATGCAACATGGCAAATTCCATATTGCCCTTAACAGCCAACCGGAGAGTCACCTCTCGCCAATGGGGGTAGATAGCATCGAGTTCTTGGTCTCCACTAACCCAGGCCAACCTATGCAAGCATTAGGAAAAGTCGCATCTGGTGGTGAACTGTCACGTATCTCGCTAGCCATTCAAGTGATTACCGCTCAAAAAGTGGATACACCAAGTTTGATTTTCGATGAAGTCGACGTTGGCATCAGCGGCCCAACAGCAGCCATTGTAGGGAAACTGCTCCGCAGACTTGGCGAGTCCACGCAAGTTATGTGTGTCACCCACTTACCGCAGGTTGCAGGTTGCGGTCATCAGCAAATGTTTGTTACCAAAACAAGCGAGAAAGGAACCACCTCCACCAACATGATACTGCTTGATATCTCTGCACGGGTGCAAGAGCTAGCTCGTTTACTCGGTGGTAGTGAAATAACAGAACACACGCTGGCAAATGCCAAAGAGTTGTTAGTGGCTGCATAGTGTTTATCTGAAAAGAAACTTTTTTCAAATAGCACGGTCGAACAACCAAGTTGAGAGAAGAGTTTTTTACTTCTCTCACTCGCTTGTTTATCATCGTCCCCTATTTTGGAAATGAAGTAAGAAGTCATGCATTGGAAACTCGTCGTTGCGGTCACTCTTGTCCTAGCCAGCCTTTCAGGCTGCTCTTGGGTTAACAAGCTGGTTTACCGTATAGATATCAATCAGGGAAACTACATCGACCAAAGTTCTGTTGAAGAACTGAAATTTGGCATGACCAAAGAACAGGTCAAATTCTTACTCGGTCCACCCATGTTGGTCGAATCAGGTTATCCAAACACTTGGTACTTCGTTCAATGGCTGAAACCTGGCCATTCAGAGCCTGAGCAAAAAGAATTGATACTCTCTTTCGATGACAGTGGTCAGTTAATCGGCATGAAAGGTGACTTTGAAGCCGGTACAAGTTTCTTTGAAGCGATTCGATAATCAAATAACAAAAAACCCGCAATCGCGGGTTTTTTTATATCTAATCTAACGCCGTCATCCGCCGTCTGCCTCAACTTAACTTAGGACTTAAAGACGAAAGCGCATCGCCTACTTCAACATTTTCTCAAGCTGCTCTTTGTTGGTATGACGAATATCTTTACCTTTAACAAAGTAGATAATGTACTCACAGATATTCTGGCAGCGATCACCCACTCGCTCGATGGCGCGTGCAGACCACATCACCTTGAGCACATTAGGTATTGAGCGCGGATCTTCCATCATATAGGTCATCAACTGACGGATGATCGCTTCATACTCTTTATCCAAATGATCATCGCTGTGATACACCTTCATCGCTGCATCAACGTCCATGCGTGCGAACGCATCCAGCACATCATGAAGCATACGCGCGGCTTTGTGGCCTAAGTTTTCTAGCGAAACAAGAAACGGTTGCTGATGGTTCGAGAAATTATCCAGTGCCATTTTCGCAATGCTATCGGCTACATCACCAATACGCTCAAGATCAGTAATCGTCTTGATAATAGCAATCACCAACCGCAGATCACCCGCGGTGGGCTGACGCTTCGCGATGATTCGCGTACAGGCTTCATCGATCGCCACTTCCATCGAATTCACTTTGTGATCTTCTCGGATAACCTGTTTGGCAAGCTCGACATCTTGATAATGCATAGCACGAAGTGCGTCTGTCAGCTGTCTTTCAACCAAACCACCCATCGCAAGAACATGCGTACGAATGGATTCCAGCTCAGCATTAAACTGGCCCGATATATGTCGACTGAAATTATGATTGTCCATCAGGTCCGAATCCTTTAGCCGTAACGGCCAGTGATATAGTCTTCAGTTTGCTTACTTTTCGGCGTCGTGAAGAGTGTGTCTGTATCTGCGTATTCTACCAGTTTACCTAAGTTAATAAATGCTGTCTGATCCGAGACACGCGCCGCTTGCTGCATATTGTGAGTGACGATGACCACAGTATATTTGCGCTTTAAATCGTTTATCAGTTCTTCAATGGTTAACGTAGAAATCGGGTCTAGCGCCGAGGTGGGTTCATCCAACAACAAGACCTCAGGCTCAATCGCAATCGCGCGAGCAATGACAAGGCGCTGTTGCTGACCGCCAGACAAACCAAACGCATTGTCTTGAAGCCTGTCTTTCACTTCATCCCAGAGGGCTGCCGCACGAAGCGAGCGCTCGACTGCATCATCTAGGGTTCTAACATTCTTGACTCCCTGCAATCGAAGGCCGTAAATCACGTTTTCATATATCGATTTTGGAAACGGATTTGGACGTTGAAATACCATGCCGACTTTTCGGCGTAGCGCTGGTACATCAATAGCTTCGTCATAAACGTTCGTACCATGTAGCAAAATTTCGCCAGTTACACGGCATCCGTCCACGAGATCGTTCATGCGGTTGATACAGCGAAGAAGTGTCGATTTACCGCACCCCGAAGGACCGATAAATGCGGTCACTTTTCCCTTTGGAATACGCATATTGATATCGAACAATGCCTGCGTATTGCCGTAATACAAATCGAGATTTTGGATGACCAGCGCGGTCTGCTCATCAGAGAGTGATGACAAGTCAATTGGCCCAGGTAGTCCGATATTGGCATTGATGGATATCATGTCGTTGATTGTTCCTTTCGGGATCCTACAGTTCTTGTTCGAGCGCGCGGTATTTTTCACGAAGATGATTACGAATAGAGATTGCCGCGAGGTTTAAGCTCACTATCACAGTAACCAAAAGCAGAGACGTTGCATATACCAAGGGACGTGCCGCTTCGATATTTGGGCTTTGGAAGCCGACATCATAAACATGATATCCCAAGTGCATAAACTTCCGATCCAAATGCAGAAACGGAAAATTACCATCCAAAGGAAGGCTTGGCGCGACTTTCACCACCCCAACCAACATCAAGGGAGCCACTTCGCCCGCGGCCCTTGCAATCGCAAGAATTAACCCTGTCATGATCGCTGGGCTTGCCATAGGCAAAACGATTCGCCACAAAGTCTCCGCTTGCGTCGCTCCCAATGCCATCGACCCATGACGAACCGAGAGAGGAATTCGCGTCAAGCCCTCTTCCGTCGATACAATCACAACAGGGAGCGTTAAAATTGCCAAAGTTAATGATGACCAAAGTAGCCCCGGCGTACCAAATGTTGGGTTAGGTAGCGTATCCGAATAAAACAGGTCGTCGATATTTCCGCCGACAAAGTAAACAAAAAAACCAAGCCCAAAAACGCCATATACTATAGACGGGACACCGGCCAAATTGACCACTGCAATCCGAACGAGGCGAGTAAACGCATTCTTTCCCGCATATTCATGAAGATATACAGCAGCTAGCACCCCAAGAGGCGTCACCATTATCGACATCAATAGCACCATTAGCACAGTGCCAAATATAGCGGGGAACACACCACCTTCAGAGTTCGCTTCTCGTGGGTTCTCAGTCACAAACCGTAGAATTTGATGCGCCCACTGAAAGAGCTTTTCGGGCCCACTCATTGCATTGGGATACCACATGGCTAAAACATTATTTAGCGGGACTTTCACCGAATTGCCGTTGCGGTCTTTTACCAATAAATAATCCAGCGCGTGAGCAGTGCGTAGCGTCATTAAAGACGTCTCCAGCGCATCATAACGCTGAGTCAGTATCGCAATTTCATCAGAAACGAATTGAGGAATAGATTGGTCCGCTTTTTGATAGGACTGGGCTTCCGTTTTTATCGCATTTAGCTGTCGATTTACCTTCTCTATCTCACTGTATTCCAGTGTTGAAATCGCTGTTCGCTGTTGTTCGGCGACATCTATCTTTTCTTCATAGAAGGCAGGGCTCACATCCCTGTCGACAATCGCTCCATTTTCCATGAAGCCAACAGGAATACCAAAGAACACGCCATGTTCAGTGCGTTCAATGACGGCAATATCAGCACGAAGTGTTTGAGATAGAATGTTTTGTTCGAGCACAGAAACAAAGTCATGAGCCTCACGCTCACGATTTGCAATTTTTATCAAAAGTCGATTTTGGTCGAGTTGAAATTCTGGACTAACGTCAACGCCTGCTTCTTTCAACTGGAGAGATGACACAGACTCAATGCCATAGATCTCGCCAAACAGGGTCTCTTCACCCTGCAGTGTTTTTACTTGGAATTCATATACTGGCGCTGGCCAAAAATAGGCTAACCCTTTCCAGCCAATCAAAAGCATCACACCCAATACCGCGACCAAGCACAAACTGACCATGCCTGCGGTCATCCACACCCAAGGCGAACTGCTGTTCAATCGCTTAAACATCTACACTCCCCTGAAGGAACGAGATATCTATCGGCATGGAGACATTACAACGCACGGTATTTTTCTCGTAGCTGCTGGCGTACAAACTCTGCCACCGTATTAATCAAAAAAGTAAAACTAAACAGAATGAAGGCGGTCAGGAATAATACCCGATAATGCGAACTGCCGACTTCGGACTCCGGCATTTCAACAGCAATATTGGCAGAGAGCGTACGCAAACCTTCGAACGGATTCCATTCCATCAACGGTGTGTTCCCCGTTGCCATCAATACAATCATGGTTTCACCCACCGCGCGACCTAACCCCATCATCACCGCAGAAAACACCCCTGGACTTGCTGTTAGTAACACCACGCGAGTGAGGGTTTGCCAATGAGTCGCACCAAGCGCTAAAGACCCATTAGTCAAATGGCTGGGTACAGAGAAAATAGCATCTTCAGCAATCGTGAATATGGTTGGTATCACCGCAAAGCCCATCGCGATACCAACCACAATGGCATTGCGTTGGTCGAAATTCACACCGAGCACGTCCGTCACAAATACACGACTATCGCCACCTAAGAAGGTTTGCTCAACCCAAGGCCCCAGAGAAAATGCAGAGAAACCGATTATCAAGATCAAAGGCACTAAAATGATGAGGTGGCCACCCGCAGGCACTCTCTTACGCCAACCGCGTGGTATATAAGTCCAAACCACCGCCGTCAGCAAGAAAGACACAGGCATCGCAAAGAAAATGATAAACATGGCAGGTAAATGCGATTCGACAATGGGTGCCAACCAAAGGCCCGCAAGAAAACCGAGAATAACCGTGGGCAAAGCTTCCATGATTTCAATGGTTGGCTTCACGACTTTTCGCAAACCTGATGGCATAAAGTAAGCCGTGTAAATCGCTCCACCCACCGCCATCGGAATTGCAAAAATCAGGGCATAAGCTGCAACTTTGATGGTACCGAATACCACAGGTACTGCGCTCAGTTTACCTTCAAACGCATCACTCCCTGACGTTGACTGCCACACATAATCTGGTTCGCTATAACCTTCGTACCAAATCTCTTTCCAAAGTGAAGTAATACTCACATCAGGATGCGAATTATCGACATCGAGTACAGTGAGTCGCTGTGCTTGCTCAACCAAGAGACGGTCAGCGCGAGGTGAAAACGTCAGGGCTTCGACACCACCAGACAAAGTCAAAAACTCAAAATCGTCCCATGACTCACTTGGCGCATGCCAAAGAGACAACTCACCATTATCGGCAAGGTTAGTAAACACATTACGATGCGCTTCAACCGCTAGACGTCCTTTCGGCGTTGAAAACTCCCGCACCATGGTCAAAGTTCTTGTGTTGGATTTCACCACATCAAACCACTGACCGATGCGTCCGTCCTCAAGACGAATCAAAAGAGAGTGACCACCAGCAAGCAAGGTCATCGAAATAGGTTTTTGACCCGTCACATCTTTAATGTTCACGGTTTCACGCAATGCTAGCTTGGTCGTTGAAAGGTTATAGATGTTCAGTTCGTCCCCCACCATTTCAAAGAGCTTTCGCCCATTGGGGGTGACTAAGACCGTTGCGGTTTTTTCTGATGGAATAGCAACGCGAAGACGTTCAATCGCCTCGACCTCAGTAACAATGTTGACGGTGTCGCCTACCACACCAGCCACCACGCGCTCATTACCATTTATGGAAAAAGAGAGACTAGAAACCGTCTGGTCGACATCGCCAAGTTGCAAGGTGTCGAGTACATGAACATCAGGGGTGAAATGACGAGCGCCATCGTTGTAGTGCGCAACAAAACGCAATCTCTGAAAAGACACACTTCCATCATCAGAGCCATAAGCGCTGAAACCCGTAGACGCATCTTGTGCAAAAAAGCTTGTAGGAGATGATGCGACCTGCCTATTAACTAAGACATCATGATCGCCGCGCAGTGAAAATACCGTCAAGTCACCCGCATCAGAATAGCGAAAACCAAGTTGATTGTTTTCATCGACCCCAATTTGAACAGGCGCACCTGACACGTTTAAATCAAGCTGTTCACTGAGAGTAACGTCAGGGCTTTTGAATAGCGGCAAAACCACATAGGCGAGGTAGAAAAAGATCAGCAATAGCGCGAACAACACCACAAGGCCGCCACCGGTCACAGATAGACGAGCCAACTTATCCTTAATACGCCGACGAGGGTCTCCTTGCATCAGCGAATGTGTGGCGTTTGCCATTGGTACCTCTTTTCCTAAGTTAAGCGATACATAATATTTCTTTTTGATGACATAAATGTGACAGTACAGAAAAACATACTTAGTCAACCAAGTGAAATAAAAGTGTCACAATTTGTGTCTAGGCTTCTCTAACATTGATGTGAGGCACAGAAAGGAAGTGCTCATTAAAGCAGCAGTAGACAGGCTTTCATACAACTCCAATAATGAAATCTCCTCCCGCTGTAAACGTTAAGGATCAACCATGAAGCAGTTAGTTATCACCTTAATCGGCACTGATCGTCCTGGCCTCGTAGAAACACTTTCCGACACAGTCTTTCAACATCATGGCAGTTGGCAGGCCAGTAGTCTTAGCAAACTCGCTGGAAAATTTGCAGGGATCATTCAAGTTGACATTAAAGATGACGATGCAAAATCGCTGTCTCTCGCACTTAACAAGATCCCTGAACTCGACGTGCTTATCGCCGACGCACCTCACCAATCGGAGCCTGACTCCACAACACACTCACTGACCGTCACCGGTAATGATAGACCGGGGATTATTCAGGAGGTCACTCGAGAAATTGCAAAATTCGGCATAAACATTAATAACCTCGAAACCAACGCACAAAGCGCGGCGAATTCGGGTGGCATGATTTTCACTGCCGATTTTGATTTAGATATTGCCAACACAACATCATTAGATGATCTCGGAGAAGCATTGGAAGGCCTATCTGACGATTTGATCGTTGAGTTTGACGCTAACGACATTTAGTAACAGGAACAGGGAAGAATGAGCGCCAATAATTGCTATATAGACAAAGAACTCAGCTGGTTATCCTTTAATGAAAGGGTGCTGCAAGAAGCAGCAGACAAGAGTGTTCCCATCATTGAAAGAGTGCGCTTTCTGGGTATTTTCTCAAGCAATTTAGATGAGTTTTACCAAGTCCGCTTTGCAGATGTTAAACGTCGAATCTTGATCAATGAAGAGCAAGGAATTGACGGAACAGCTAAAGAACTACTTAGTAAAATTCAAGACAAAGTACTCAAGCTCAATCAGGATTTTGACCACCTCTACAACGACATTTTACTGGAAATGGCACGTCGCCATATATTCCTAGTCAACGAATTACAGTTGACGGAATACCAAAAAAATTGGTTGAAAAGGCACTTTGTCAGCAATCTTCTTCCCCATATCACCCCAATCATACTGACTGATGACATGGATTTGCTGTCATTCCTTAAGGACGCTTATTCCTACCTCGTTGTCGAACTCAAAAAAGAAGGACAAGCGACACGTTACGCATTGATCGAAATTCCCACTGATGAAATCGAGCGCTTTATTAAAGTGCCAGAGCCAAAAGGTCGGCGCCGTCGCAAGACAATC
Organism: Enterovibrio makurazakiensis; assembly: GCF_050336585.1. Taxonomy (NCBI): domain Bacteria; kingdom Pseudomonadati; phylum Pseudomonadota; class Gammaproteobacteria; order Vibrionales; family Vibrionaceae; genus Enterovibrio; species Enterovibrio makurazakiensis. The sequence continues at coordinate 28,162 of NZ_JAKJSE010000041.1, read as the reverse complement.
ATCTTGCTCGATAACATCATTCGTCTTTGTCTTGACGAAATTTTTGATGGTTTCTTCGATTACGACAGCATTGAAGCCTTTGCCATGAAAATGACAAGGGATGCTGAGTATGACCTGACTAACGAAGTTGATCACAGCCTGTTAGAAAACATGTCCGACAGCTTGGACCAACGCTTGACGGCATTGCCCGTACGTTTTGTCTACCAAAGAGACATGCCCAAAGCTATGGTTAAACGCATCATCAAGATGCTGCGTATCTCGGACTATGACAGCGTATTACCCGGCGCCCGCTACCACAACTTCAAAGACTTTATCGGCTTTCCAAACGTGGGGATGCGTTACTTAGAAAACCCACCACTACCGCCGATAGAGTCCGCCGATTTCAGGCAAACATCCAATGCGTTTGATGCTATTCGCCAGCGCGATATATTGCTGCACTACCCTTATCACACCTTCAGACATATGACCGAGTTGGTTCGTCAGGCATCCTACGATCCCAAAGTTCGAAGCATCCGCATTAATGTTTATCGTGTCGCCAAAAACAGTCGGATCATCAACTCAATGATCGATGCTGCCAATAATGGCAAACGGGTTACTGTGGTCGTTGAACTGCAAGCGCGATTTGATGAAGAAGCCAACATCGAATGGGCGCGAGTTTTAACCGATGCTGGTGTCAAAGTTGTCTTTGGCACGCCAGGGTTAAAAATACACTCCAAGCTCTGTCTCATCTCACGTCGAGAAGACGATGGCTTGCGCGAATATGCCCATATTGGCACGGGCAATTTTCACGAAAAAACCGCCAGAATTTATACTGATTTCTCCTTGTTCACCGCAGATAAATCACTCACGACTGAAGTGAGAAAGGTTTTCAACTTCATCGAAAATCCTTACAAGCCGGTCAAGTTCAATCATCTAATAGTGTCGCCGCGCAACTCAAGAAACCGACTGTATCGCCTTATTGAGCGTGAAATAGAGCACGCCAAAGCAAAACGAAAAGCGGGCATCACCCTAAAGGTTAACAATTTGGTTGATACAGGGCTTGTCGACATGCTGTACAAAGCCAGCAACGAAGGTGTCAAAATACGAATGATTATACGTGGCATGTGCTCCCTCATCCCTGGGGTAAAAGGACTTAGCCAAAACATCAAAGCAATCAGTATCGTTGACCGCTTTCTCGAACACCCGCGCGTTTTTGCGTTTGAAAATGGCGGCGATCGTGACGTCTTCATATCTTCTGCCGACTGGATGACGCGCAATATCGATAACCGAATAGAAGTGGCAACCCCGATAAAAGATCAGCGCTTAAAAGACCGCATTATGGAAATCTTAGAAATTCAGTTTTCCGACCGCGCCAAAGCCCGTGTTTTGGATAAAGACATGTCCAATGCTTATGTAAAACGCGGAAATCGCAAAAAAATACGATCACAGGTTGAAATTTACGATTACCTTAAACAAATAGAGAGAACAGAAAGACGACGGTTAGCGGACAAGCAGAAGAATGAGTGAAACCACCAATACAGAAAAACCACGCGAAATTGCCGCGATTGATCTCGGCTCAAACAGTTTTCATATGGTCGTTGCTCGTGTTGTCGGGCAAGGGTTGCAAATTGTTAGCCGACACAAGCAACGCGTTCGGCTTGCCGCTGGCTTTGATGAGCAACTTAACATTGATAATGCCGCTATCAACCGCGGCATTGAATGCCTAAAAATGTTCGCCGAACGCTTACAAGGGTTCAACCAAGAAAACGTGCGCACCGCGGCAACATTTACATTGCGTGAAGCCAAGAACAGCCACATTTTTCTCCAGCGCGCACAGCACGTCTTTCCTTATCCGATCGAAATCATTCCTGGTGTTGAAGAAGCTCGGCTAATTTATCTAGGCGTCAGTCATACTCAGCCGGGAGAAGGTCAAAAGTTGGTGGTTGATATCGGCGGAGGCAGTACCGAACTCGTTATCGGCAAAGGGTTTACCCCCTCATTGGTTAACAGCAAGCGTATGGGCTGCGTCAGTTTTAACGAACAATTTTTCAAAGATGGACAACTCTCAATCAAACGCTTTGCATCCGCACAACTCGCCGCTGAGTTGAAACTAGAAAGCATCGCTAGACAGTATATTAAGCGTGGCTGGGACGAAGCCGTGGGCTCATCGGGAACGATAAAATCGATACGGGAAGTTTTAATTGCCAGCGGTCATGAAGATGGCATTATCACCCGAAAACGTCTCGACAACTTGATTGACCAAGTCCTCACGTTTAAATCCTGCGAAGAACTCTCTCTTCCTGGCCTCTCTCCAGACAGGCAACCCGTTTTTGCTTCAGGCCTCGCCATTCTCTCCGGTGTATTCCATGCATTGAACATTCAGAAAATGGTGTTCTCAGACGGTGCGTTGAGAGAAGGGCTACTTTATGAAATGGAAGACAGATTCCAACACAGTGACATCCGAAGCCGAACGGCGGCCGATCTCGCCGAACGTTATCACATCGACCAAACACATGCAGACAATGTGCAGCAAGCGGCAGAGAAGTTCTATTTGCAGGCGGAACCTCAGCTAAATAGCAAAAAAGCAGAACTGGCTATTTTGTTGAGCTGGGCTGCATTGCTGCATGAAGTGGGGCTCAGTATTTCGCATTCAGGCTTTCACAAGCACTCTGCTTACATCTTACAAAACACCAATTTGCCAGGATTTAACCAAGAGCAACAAACCGTATTAGCGACGCTCACTCGCTTTCATCGCAAAGCTCTAAAACTGGGAGAGATGCCTGAGTTCACGTTGTTTAAACTCAAGCATATTTTCCCACTGGTACGCGCGTTGCGACTTGCTTGCGTGCTCAATGTTCAACGTTCAGGAGACGAGTTACCCGATGTAAAACTCATCGCCAATGACGACCACTGGACATTACACTTCCCTGAAAATTGGCTTAACCAGAATCGCTTGCTTGCCGCAGACCTTGCCACCGAGCAAATCTACTGGCAATCCGCTGGATGGACGCTAGCCATCGAAGCCTCCTAGCAAATAACAACAAAGCCGATAAGGTCGACCCTATCGGCTTTGTTGTTATTGATTCATTGTTTAGTGTCAGACTTACAACCTATAACCCTAACACTTTGCGCTGCTCTTCGATCACACTTGCTGGCAATGGCACAAAGCCTTCACCTGCTGCTAGCGCCTGCCCCTGACGAGATAGGATCAGCTCAACAAATTCCGACTCTAGCGGTGCTAATGGCTTGTCCGGTACCTTGTTCACATACACATATAAATAGCGCGACAGCGGGTACTCGCCCGATGTGACGTTATCAACAGTGGCGAACACCTGCTCTCCATCAACTACTAATGGAAGCATTTTCGACCCCGCCGTGCGATACCCAACGCCTGCATAACCAATAGCATTTAGCGAGGTACTCACTGACTGCACTACCGATGCAGAGCCAGGCTGCTCGTTCACATCGGCGCGGAAATCACCATCACACAAGGCTTTATCTTTAAAGAAACCGTAGGTCCCAGACACTGAGTTACGCCCAAAGAGCTGAATATTGCGCTTGTCCCAGCTACCGCCAAGCCCCAGTTGCCCCCATTTTTCAAAACGCTCCGTTGAGCCGCAACGCAAGGTCTCAGAAAACAGTGCATCGACTTGTGTCAAATCAAGGGCAGTTAGCGGGTTATCCTGATGAACAAAAATAGCCATCGCATCAATCGCCACTTTAATCGCCGTTGGCGGATAGCCATATTTTCGCTCAAATAACGCGACTTCTCGTGGACGCATTTGACGGCTCATGGTGCCAAATTGTGCCGTTGCTTCAATCAACGCCGGAACGGCCGTCGATGAGCCTGACGTTTGGATTTGAACGTTGACACTGGGGTAGTACTTTTTAAACAAAGCCCCCCACTGAGTGACCAAATTCGCCAGCGTGTCCGAACCCACAGTCGAAAGGTTACCTGAGATATTATCCGCTCGATGATAAATCGGAAGGTGGTCATCAGCGTTAGCCGTGCAGCACCAAGATAAAAACGCGATAAAAACGAGAGCGTATTTTAGCATGCTAAACGCTCCGGCAAGGTAAACGAAAACACGCTCCCCTTTCCGACCTTGCTGCTTATTTCCAGTTCAGATTCATGATGATTCAGCGCGTGTTTTACAATGGCTAGCCCTAAACCACTCCCGCCAGTTTCTCGCGAACGGGCTTTATCGACGCGGTAAAAACGCTCTGTTAACCGATCAATGTGTTGAGGTGCGATGCCCTCACCGCTGTCTTTAACTTCCAGACGTGGGCCTTGTGGCGTTCGATACCAACGAACCGAAATTTTTGCGTTGGCTGGTGTGTGTTTGACCGCGTTATAAACCAAATTGGAAATCGCACTGCGAAGTTGGTCATCATCACCAAGCACGCTCAGCGAGTGGTCAACATCAAACTCCAACTCATGCGCATGTTCACCACTCAGTGTTTGCGCTTCTTTTTGCAAAACATCCAACATCGCGGGGACATTCACAGTCTGATCGAGGGCAATTTTTGCGCTTGCTTCGATTTTCGACAACGTCAGCAATTGCTCCACCAGCCCTTCCATGCGCGTTAACTGCTCTGTCATAACGCCATGTGCTTTGTCCCACATTGGGCCTTGTAACATCTCTGGGTCTTCGGACATTTCCAAGTAGCCACGCAATACCGTCATTGGCGTTCGCAGTTCGTGGGAAACGTTGGCAAAGAAGTTTCGACGCATGCCTTCAAGTTGCTTGAGCTGCGTAATGTCACGCGCCACCATCAAGTATTCACCTTCGGCATAAGGCATGGTACGAAATTCGAGAGTTTTGGACACATGCAGTGGCGAGCGCATTTCAAAAGCTTCACCCAACTCTGCGCGACTCAGGTACTCAATGAATTCAGGGGTGCGGATCAGGTTACCAATATACTGCCCAGCATCATCTGGCATACGAAAACCGAGCAGATCCTGTGCCAGCTTGTTACACCATACAATCGAACCATCGTGTTCAAACACGACGACGGCATCGGGTAAGGATTCAGCACCGTTTCGGAATCGGCGAATCAAGTTGGCCAATTCTTTACGACGACGACGGTTACGCTTTTGGAGGCGATAGATGCCATTGAAAAGTGGTGTCCAACTGCCTGAGCCTGATGGTGGCGTGAGGCTACGCTCTTTCCATAGCCAATCAGAAAGCTTCAGTTGGTGGTAAAAGTTCCACAACAAGACCAGCACGGTGGCGATCAGCAACAACCAAGACAAGCCGCCAAAGAACCAGCCAATCACGAACCAAGGTAAATAAAAAAAAGCCAGCTCTAGAGCCAGCTTTTTCCATGTGAGTCTTTCGACCATCTATGTCTCCATCACGCCATCCAGTGGCCATCGGACAGCAACATGACTAGTAATATGTCTTTCTATGCACGTGTTGAGAAGCGATAACCCGCACCACGAACGGTTTGCACCAGTTTATCGTGACCGTCTTCTTCCAACGCCTTTCTCAAGCGACGAATATGTACGTCAACCGTGCGATCTTCTACATAAACGTTGGTACCCCAAACATTATTCAGAAGTTGCTCTCGGCTATAAACACGCTCTTGGTGGGTCATAAAAAAGTGCAACATCTTAAATTCGGTTGGACCCATATCCAGCGGTTTTTCATTCGCCGTCACGCGATGCGAAACGGGGTCTAATTTCAGACCTTGAACGTCAATCACGTCATCCAAAGACGTTGGCGAAACACGGCGCATTACTGCTTTCAAACGTGCCATCAACTCTTTTGGTGAGAATGGCTTGGTGATGTAGTCATCCGCGCCCACTTCCAACCCGCGAACTTTGTCTTCTTCTTCGCCGCGAGCCGTTAGCATCACAACGGGAATTTGACGTGTTAGTTCATCTCGCTTGAGATGTTTGATCAGGTTAATCCCCGATCCACCCGGCAGCATCCAATCCATCAGGATCAATTCAGGATAAGGCTCGCAGATTTTCTCCAGAGCACTGTCATAGTCTTCTGCTTCTACGGCCTGATAGCCTTTTTGTTCTAGTACAAAGCACAGCATCTCACGAATTGGTGCTTCGTCTTCGACAACAAGAATCCGTCTTACCATTATTCCATACCCAGTTAACTTATGATTTATGGGCGCCATTATGTGATTTTAATATGACATTTTTGTGACCCGCAACTATGAATGCGTGTCCAGACAACGTTGACCTTTGTCGATTAATCCCTACATGCCACGAAACATACGGTCTATAGCAGATTACGCTGTCGTGATACGATAGTCACTTTCTAACTCACTAATCCCCAATCCTGTCTTCTTCGAGACACGCAGTTGTGTCGGTATCCGCTCTTTCATCGCTTCAATATGACTGATCACCCCAATCATCTTGCCTGATGCGTTTAAGCTATCAAGCGCATCCAATGCAATATCCAAGGTTTCGCTATCTAGCGTGCCAAATCCTTCATCAAGGAACAAAGAATCAATGCTGGTTTTGTGGCTCACGAGATCAGAAAGTGCCAATGCTAGCGCCAAGCTGACCAAGAAGCTTTCACCGCCAGACAAGGTCTTCGTATCACGCTCAATATCGCCCTGCCATGTATCGAGCACACTGAGCTCTAACCCTTCGCCCTGCTTGCGATTAAGTTGATATCGACCATGAATACGCTCCAACTGTTTGTTCGCGAGATACACCAGGTTATCCAATGTTAAGCCCTGTGCGAATTTTCGGAATTTGTCGCCCTTTTGTGAGCCAATCAGCGAGTGCAAATACTGTATATCATCGTAGTCTGCGCGAAGACGTTCAATCTCACCAAACAAGGCTTGTTGATTCTCTCGACGTTGCTTGTCAGATGACAATTCATTACTTAGCTCACCACTGCGTTTTGCCAATTGGTTGAGTACGTCAGTTTGCGCCTGAAGCGCAGTTTCTACTTCGTCGAGTGGTGTTTGCTGCAATCGCTCTGCGTTTTCATGAGCCAACACCTCTGTCACATGATTTTGCGCTTTTTGAAGCAAGACTTTCGCCCCTTCTAACGCATGTTCTAGCTGGCGCTTTTCTGCCAACAACTGCTGCTTTTCATCTTCAGGCAATAAGGCTGATTGAAAGGCATCCAGTGATGCAAAAGGTGAAGCAACCAAGCGTTCATTCCACGTTGTTTCTTTGTTTGCTGTATCTTCTTTCTGGCTATTGAGCGCTTGTTCTAAGCTGCTCACTTCCGCTTGTATCGCACGTAAATCACCTTGGCATTGTTGCGCTTGCTGCTGAGATAACGTCAGGGCTTGCTCTGCGTTCGCCAATTTCACTGCACTATTTTGTCGTTCTTGTTCAGCCACTTTGTCGCCAAATAGCGCGTCTCGCTGTGCTTTCGCTGCATTCAATACACCAAGCAGTTTTTCGCTGTCCGCTTGCATGCCTAACCGCTGTTCGTTCAATGCGATTAACTCACGAGAGATGCCAGCGAGTTCAGATTCCAACAAAGCCACCGCTTTTCCAAGTGCGTCTTTATGCTGCGCGTTTTGCTCCCACAGCTCCGCATCTTGCTTTCTTTCCTCAAGCCACATTAATAGCGCGTCGGCATCAGGCGCGGTGTAACCGCTATCCACAATTTGGGTGTTCAAGGCAGCTTGTAAGGTATCGAGTTTGTCTAGGCGCAGGCGCTTGTCTTCTTGCAAGCGGTGTAGCTGCTGTTCATTATTTTTTATGGTTAACGTCAGCAATGACAGAGCTTGCTCAACACCCGATTGAGCGCGTTCTGCGTCAGTCCATTGTTGCTTCGCCAGTTGAAGGTGCTTGTCTTGGTCTTTTAGCTGAGCCAGTGTTTGGGTCAATGTATCTCGGGCTTGTTTTTGCTCTTCATTGAAGGCTACAAACGTGTCTTGTTGCTGTATCGTCGATGCAATACCTAATGCGGCACAGGTTTCAGCCCATTGGTGCTCTAAAGCTACTTGCTGTGATTGTGCGCGCGCCAATTGCTGCTCAAGTTCAGTGATGTAACGCTTGCATGTCTCCAGCTTCACGCCGGTTTCTTTGCCAGTAACCTCCAACTGACCCAATGCTGTTTCTGCATTATTTTTCTGTTGAACGGTTTCAGACACATTCAGCACCGCACCAGTCAAAGCGGGATGTTCGGTCGAACCACACAACGGGCAATGTTCATTGGGTTGAAGTGCTGCGCGGTACTGAGCAAGGTGCTCTTCTTGGCTGACAAGTTTGCCTAGCGCGTCAATAAGCTGCTTTTTGTCCTTGAACTGACCACGAAGTGCCACTAGTTCTTGCTCTAGGGTTGTCGCCAACACGGTTTGCTGTTCACGTAGCGTTCGTTTCTCGACATTGTCTTTATCGATATCAATCCACTGCTGTTGCCACTGACTCAACTGGAAGTGCGTTGAGAGTTGCGTGTTGAGCTGTTCACGCTGCTTATCGATGGCTTCCACATCACCCTTTGCTGTCGCTTCTACAAAGGCATGCTGCAAGGCTTCCCAGTGGCGTTTTGCCGAATCACTAGCTGCAACTGCGGCACGCTGCGCCTGCTGATCTTTCTCTGCTCGAGCCTTATCAGCATTCAGTGATTCGTTGAGCGTTTTTTCTTGCTCAGCAAGCGACCCCATGGCGGATTGTTCTTGTTGGATCTGCTGACCCATTTGCGCCCATTGACCAAGATGCTGCTTGAGCATTCCCGCCGATTGATGCTCGCTAAGGTAAGCAGTTACCACTCCCAGCGCTTGGTTTTGCTCCTCTAAAGCTCGCGCTTTTTCATCACGAACCGAGGTTTGATCAGCACACTTGGTTTGTAGTGCTAGGCTCTGCGCAGAGACGTCTTGATGACGCTGGGTGCTGTGCTTTATCTCGGTATCAAGAGGCATGACTTTTTCGGTGATCAGCGCATCAAGCGCTTGGTGCTGCGCTTTTGTTTGCGTCAACGTTTGTTGCGCCTGAGAAAAGGCTTTTTCTGCAGTCTCGTTTTGGACTGTGCTGGTTAACAGCATTTGCTGTTTCGCCGCCAATACTTCGGCACTTGATGCACTTTTCTGCATCGCTGCTTGCCATAATTCGTAAGGCATACGCAGCTTTTCAGCAGGTTCACTGTTTTCTAGTTTTTCAATGCGCGGCAGTGCAGCATCCCAATTTGATTGGGCAAGATGTTGCTGCTGTTCAGCTTGAGTCATTTCTTGCTGGCTCTTGTGGTGCTCTTTCCACCACACAAGATGAGCCGTCAGCTCGACTTGTCGTCCTTGCTGGGTTTTGTGGTTAGCATCCACATCGGCCAAGGCCTTTTCGACTGCCTCGACTTCTTCTGTACTCAGCAGTTGAACACCTTTGGCTTCCGCTTCCTTTTGGCTAAGTAAAAGCTTCGCTGCCGCAAAATGCTCGTGCACTTTCTCTGAGATTCGACCGTAGATCTCCGTGCCCGTGAGTTCTTCCAATAACTCCGCACGTTCGTTTTCTTTGGCATTTAAGAAAGCCGCAAAGTCGCCTTGCGACAACATCATGGATTTCGTGAATCGCGAAAAATCGAGACCTGTGATGTCTTCCACCAGCTCATTTTTTTGCTTCACTTGTGTTGCCAGCACCTTGTCGGTTTTCGCATCGACCAACTCAACATCGGCCTGCTGCAAGTTACCGTCAACCTTGCCGCGAGAACGTCGCATGCTCCAAAACGCGCGATACGGGTGGCCTTTTACTTCGAATTCCACTTCCGCAGCACACTCAGCCGTGCCGCGAGTCATGATTTCGTTACTTGAGGTAGAGATCAGCCCCAATCGCGGTGTTTGGTGATAAAGCGCCAAGCAAATAGCGTCCAACAAGGTGGTTTTACCTGCACCGGTCGCGCCCGTAATGGCAAACAAACCATTGTCTACGAATGGCGTTTGGGTGAAATCAATTTTCCATTCGCCTTTCAGGGAGTTCAGGTTTTTAAAACGTAAGCTGAGGATTTTCATTCGCTGGCCTCCACATGCTCAACTTCCGCGACGATTTGCGCGAATTGAGTTTGAATGCGTGCTTTGCGTGCATCCTCTACCTCTCCGTCAAACACTTCTAAGTCGAGGCGTTTTTGGAAAACATCTTGCGGGGTTAATTCAGCCAAGGTTTCTTTTGCCTCTTGGGTCAGCGCTTGCGATTTTTGTGTGCGAGCACGTTGTAGCTGAAGCACTTCCACATTTAGGCCTTCGGTAAGAAGCTGAATGCATTGCTGCAGGTCAGACAAATAGTCTTGCACCGCGACTTCTATGTGCAACCAAATAGGTTTTGGATCATCATGATCTTTTAACTCAGAAAGCTGTACCTCGATCTCTTCCAGTGACCCTTTTAGGACAGCCATAGGCTGAAAGCTCGGAACACTGATTGGCTCAATACCAATACGCTGTTCACCATCGAATTCCACCAGCACGACTTGCTTGCTAAATTTGAGTTCATCAAAGCTAAGAGGGATTGGCGATCCGCTGTAACGAATATGCTCTGACTTGGCGACAATTTGAGGCCGATGAATGTGCCCCAATGCAATATAGTCGGCTGGGGGGAAACCATCCGCGGCAAAGCCATCGAGCGATCCGATATAGATGTCACGCACCGATTTAGACGGGCTCACACCCAATGCGGTTAAATGCCCGGTAGTAATAATGGGAACTTGCCATTGGTGTTCATCGCGAAGCGCGACCGCCGCTTGATAAAGCGCGTGATAATGGCCCTTGATAGCATCACCTAACGCTTGGCGTTTTTCAGTGCCCGACTCGCCAGCGCGGCTGGTCATGACATCACGAGGGCGCACAAACGGCACGGCACAGACTATCGCGCCGACATCGCCTGCTTTGTTTTTCAACGTCAGTAATTGGTCTTGAAGATCGTCGCTGGTATTGGCCACCACTTGTGTATGAAGGCAGGCCAATAAGGATTTCGATTCTTTTAGTGTGGAGACCGAATCATGGTTTCCGCCTAAGACAATCAGTGAGCAGTGACGTTGACTAATCGATACCACAAATTGGTTATACAGCTCTCGGGCATAACTTGGCGGTGCGCCCGTATCAAACACATCTCCCGCAACAATAACCGCATCGATTTGGTGATCATCGATCTGGTCAAGTAACCAATCGAGGAAGGCTTGGTGCTCGCTTCGACGACTTTTCGTGAAGAAGTTTTGCCCTAAATGCCAGTCAGAAGTGTGAAGTATTTTCATTGCCGTTTGTGTGCTCGCTGTTTTAGATCTGCGCCAAATTGTACTCCATTTGGAGCGACATTCTGCGATGAATGCAATACCATGTGGCCTTTGTCATTACCGGATGGATAAAGCCTCGTCATGATTTGGTTCAAAAATATTTTTGCCTACCGCCTTACTCGAGACATCGACCTCGACCCAGACCACATTGAGAAGCAATTGTCTGAGTTTCGCTTCACGCCTTGCGGCAGCCAAGACATGCAAAAATTCGGCTGGACGACGGCGTTAGGTAAACATGGCGACATGATGACTCACGTCAGCGACGGCAACCTGCTGATCTGTGCGCGTAAAGAAGAAAAAATGCTTCCTGCTTCTGTCATCAAAGACTCGCTAAATGCACGTGTCGAAGCGATGGAAACAGAACAAGGTCGCCCGCTGAAGAAGAAAGAAAAAGACAGCATCAAAGATGACATCGTGATGGATTTGCTACCGCGAGCCTTTAGCCGCTTGAGCCAAACCTACGCGTTGATCATGCCAAAACTTGGCTTTGTGATTGTCGATGCAGGTAGCGCTAAAAAAGCGGAAGATATTCTGGCGTTGCTGCGTAAGTCATTGGGCAGCCTTCCTGTTGTTCCTGTTGAAACCAACAAGCCTGTTGAGCTGGCAATGACAGAATGGGTTCGCTCGAATGCTGCGCCGAAAGGTTTCACCATTGGTGATGAAGCTGAGCTGAAAGCGATTTTGGAGCAAGGTGGCGTGATCCGCTGCAAGCAACAAGATCTGTCGAGTGACGAAATCCTTGCGCACATCGAAGCGGAAAAGTTGGTGACCAAGCTGGCACTGAATTGGCAAGATCGCATCGATCTGATGCTTTGCGACGACATGTCTATCAAGCGCATTAAGTTCTCTGAAGAGCTACGCGACCAAAACGCAGATATCGACCGTGAAGATATGGCTCAGCGCCTTGATGCTGATCTTTCTCTGATGTGCGGTGAACTCGGCGCTTTCTTGCCAAACCTCTATGAAGAGTTGGATGGCGTAGAGAAATCTGCTGACTAACACAGCGCAATGCTTCATGAACACGATAAAAAGGGGCATCATAATGATGCCCCTTTTTATGTCTGTTGGACTGTTGGAACGCCTGATTTCTTAGTGACAATGACAATATCCGCGGACGAATTATTTGAATTGCTGCGCCAGCATCATCTTGTCGAACACGGCAACGGATTTTTTGAAATCGGTCATCTCTTGACGAGACACTGACGTCGCCATTGGAATTTTGGCTGTCATTGGATTCACCGCTCGGCCACGTATCAGCAATTCATAGTGAATATGCGGTCCAGTGACTCGCCCACTACGCCCGGACAATGCAATACGCTGACCGCGAGTGACACGCTGACCTTTTCGCACCAAAATTTTGCTGTTGTGCAAGTATCGGGTGCGGAATTGGTTGCCGTGGTCCACAACGATGTACTTACCCGCATACGGGTGGTTTCGTACCATCACAACTACACCATCCCCTGTCGATACAACTGGCGTTCCTGTCGGCACAGCAAAGTCAGTGCCGTTATGTGGCGAAACGCGCCCTGTTACAGGGTGTTTTCGTTTAGGGTTGAAACCGGAGCTGATACGTTTCTTGCTCACCGTTGGATAACGCTGGAAAGCACTTTGTAAGCTATCGCCGCTTTTATCGTAATAGTTACCGTCACTATGCAGGTAAGCCGTTATTGGTGCGCCACGTCGTTCAATACGAATGGCTTGAATCTCTCGATTGCCACTTGGCTGACCTTCAACAAACTGCTCAGCACGCACGACTTCAAATTTGTCACCCGCTCTTAGATCACGCGAGAAGTTAATCTTATCTTTCAGGAGTGTCGTTATCGCCGCTACGTCGTTGTAGCTAAGTCCTGCACGACGGGCTGATACAGAAAAGCTCCCTTCAATATCCCCCGTAGTGACGGTTTGATTCCATTTGCCGGGAATGTTGACTTCAACCAATTCATAGCCTTCATCGCCCAAGCGCTGATACTGTACTTTTTCAGCAATGTTAAATTCTAGTTCCAGCTTCTCTAGATGCTTTACTGCCCCATCAATCCAAAAGCGAAGAATGTCACCCGGTTGTAAGGTATCAATACGCAGGTGGTTGAGGTCTGCTTCCATCAACTGAAGTAAATCGCTATAAGGAATGCCCAGCTTCATGAAGATTTCGCTGAGGCTATCTCCAGATTGAATGGTGTATTCATAGGCAGGGAGATCAATCGAACTTTCAGCCTCTAGCTCGACCACTGGCTGAGTTGGCATCACTGAGTCCGTAAGATTCAATGGGATAATTCTGATCGGGTCGTTTTTCATGTTCACCGATACGGAAACTGCCATTGTGATGAGGGATAGCCCCATCAAGCCAAGCATCGTTTTAGACAGCTTACTAAACGTCTTGGTTTTCTTTTCGTACATCAATCCACTTCTCAATGTTGCTCAATCAACGAAAGCTACAGGCCTCAGTATAATCAAGCACCGTACAATTCGTTACATCACTATGTCAATTTATGCACTGAAAACGCGTAAATCGGCAGGCCATAAGAAAGACACCATTTTCTTCGATTGGTTTCCAGAATGGAACTGGCTATGTTAACAAGATCACAGTAAAATCGCCCGCTATTCCACATCAAGTCCGATGTGGCCTGACTTACACTCAGACAACAGAAGCTAAGAATATGTTTGTACCAGAACTTCTATCGCCTGCTGGCAGCCTAAAAAACATGCGTTATGCCTTTGCTTACGGCGCTGATGCCGTTTACGCAGGTCAACCGCGTTACAGCCTTCGTGTGCGCAATAACGAATTCAACCATGAGAACCTTCAAATCGGTATCGATGAAGCCCATGCACTGGGTAAAAAGTTCTACGTGGTGTGTAATATTCAACCGCACAACTCGAAGCTAAAAACCTTCATTCGCGATCTGAAACCTGTTGTTGATATGGGCCCTGATGCCCTAATCATGTCTGACCCAGGTCTTATCATGATGGTACGCGAAGCATTCCCTGACATGTCAATTCACTTGTCAGTTCAAGCGAATGCGGTTAACTGGGCAACGGTGAAGTTCTGGCAAACCCAAGGCATTGAGCGCGTGATCCTTTCACGTGAACTGTCTTTAGAAGAAATCGAAGAAGTTCGTAAAGAAGTGCCGGAAATGGAGATTGAAATCTTCGTTCATGGTGCACTTTGCATGGCTTATTCTGGCCGCTGTCTGCTTTCTGGTTACATCAACAAACGTGACCCGAACCAAGGCACCTGCACCAATGCATGCCGTTGGGAATACAAAACAGAGAAAGCGCAAGAAGACGAAACCGGTCAAATCGTTGAAATTCAAGACGCCGTTCAAGTTCAAGACGTTGAAGAGCGTCCAGACAACACATTGGGTCTTGGTAAACCAACAGACGAAGTGGTGCTGTTGAGCGAAGCGCACCGCCCAGAAGAAAAAATGGCGGCGTTTGAAGACGAGCACGGCACTTACATCATGAACTCAAAAGATCTTCGCGCTATCCAGCACGTAGAGCGCTTGACCAAGATGGGTGTACACTCGCTGAAAATCGAAGGCCGTACTAAGTCTTTCTACTACTGTGCACGTACTGCGCAAGTCTATCGTAAAGCGATTGATGACGCAGTCGCGGGCAAGCCTTTTGATGAGACCTTGATGGGCACGCTAGAAAGCCTAGCGCACCGCGGTTACACCGAAGGATTCCTTCGTCGTCACAACCACAGTGAATACCAAAACTACGACTACGGTTACTCTGTTTCAGATACCCAGCAGTTCGTGGGCGAGTTCACTGGTAAACGTCGTGGTGATTTGGCTGAAGTCGAAGTGAAGAACAAATTTGTTGTGGGCGACTCACTGGAAGTGATGACGCCAAGCGGCAATGTCGTATTCACGCTAGAAACCATGGAAAACCGCAAGAGTGAAGTGATCGACGATGCGAAAGGTAACGGTCACTTTGTCTTTATCCCAATGCCAGAAGACATGAACCTAGATTTCGGCCTGCTTATGCGTAACTTGGTCGACGGTGCGAACACCCGTAACCCAAATACCATTCAGACAGTGAGTGCGTAATCGATGGCGCTATTGATCACCGAGAAGTGCATTAACTGCGACATGTGCGATCCTGAGTGTCCGAACGATGCCATCACGTTCGGCGCTGAGATCTACGAGATCGATCCAGACAAATGCACGGAATGCGTGGGTCACTATGAAAAGCCAACCTGTCAGTCGGTTTGCCCGATCACGAACTGCATCATTATTGATCCAGAACGTCGTGAAACGAACGATGAACTATTAGAAAAGTTTGTTACCCTTCAGGGTCTTGCATAAGAAAAGCGCCGAAAGGCGCTTTTTTGTTGGCTGCAATAAATAAACGCTCAGCTCCTACTGGCGAAGCACAATCAAGCACTGCTCTGGTTTCACTTTCACCCGCTTTTTCTTTTTTGTCGTGACGACTTTTTCCTGTTCATCTTTCGGCTTCGGTCGCCAACTGATCAATTCACTGCCACAGCCATCCCCTTTCGGCGGCGTTGCTTGCTCAACGCAGGAGGCGTTTCCGTCAGGACAACGCAGTCGCACATGCATGTGATAGTGATGTCCCCACCACGGCCTCACTTTTTGTAACCACGAACGATCTTCCCATGCCATTTCACACAGGGTTTCTTTGATCACTGGATGGACAAAAATACGTGCAACTTCAGGTTCTGACGCGGCCACTTGGAAAAGAATGGCATGTTCCTCAAGCCAATTGTCACGGCGCAACGAATAGGACTTTAAATCAACCATGCTAATTGCAGTGGGAGCTTCCAATGTACTTTGTTTAAGCCTATCCGGCGTAAAGCTTAACCAGATATCCGCATCCAGCCCCGTTTGATGGCTGGAATGCCCGCTCGTAAAGTTCCCTCCACGTGGCATCGAAATATCCGCAATCAACAAGTCATCAAGACCAAAGCCTTTGGTTCTCGCCGCAAGCTTCGTTAGGTAAGCAATCATGCCTGGGTGGCCATAGTAACGGTTTCTTGATGGTCGAATAACTTGGTAGCCTTCACCCACCAGCGGCATGGCTTCTCCGCCTTGAAGGCACCCATTGGCATAACTGCCGATTGATTGATCTTGCCCGTATGCAGGGGCATCAACACGTTCCCATTCATTGGCAAATGCCATTTCTAATCCCCATAAAAACAAAGCCATTAGAAAAAGCATGAATATGGTTTTCGTCATCTCAGCCCCACAACAAAGAATTCTCTACGATCTTAGCAGGCTAGACCACTGCGAGTGACGAAGGGTTACTTAAAGAGTTAAACGATGGAAAGAATTGTAAGCCGAATCAAAAAAGGAGAAGCATCGCTTCTCCTTTTCGTCAAAATTACGGCCAGCCTCAGGCCTGATAAAAGAGAAGTTCAGACTCCTCTTTCATTACCAATTAGAAGCCCCAATTCACACCCAGTTTGATGTTACGCCCAGGTTCAAACGTACCATTGTAATCTTCACTCAAACTCGCTTGGTCACGGTATGCTTTGTCGAACACGTTCTTGATTGACGCTGTCAACGTAAGATCTTCGCCGTTCACAGGCATCCACTGAGCGTATACGTCATGAACACCATAACCTGGTTTTTCTTCAGAGCCCTCTGGCACATCTGTCAAACGGCTAACAAAACGTCCTGTCCAACCAAACTCAAGATCTTCCGTCGCAAAATAGTTCACACTGGTAACCAACGTATCGCCAATCGAAGTACCAATGTTCATGTCGCTATCGCTCAAAGGGACACCGTTTAGCTCTGGTTCTGCGCGAGTATAACTAATAGTCGCTGCAATGCTTTCCAACTGGTAACCCGCTGAGACGGTATACCCTTGATTGTCTAACGTGCCAACGTTTTCATAAACGGCACCATCACGATCAACCACATCTTCGATTTTGCTATCAAACACTTGTGCCGACAAATACCCGTTGTCAAAGCTCCAGTTAACGGTCAGCTCCGTATTTTTTGCTGTTTCACCCTTACGGTCATTATCACTATAGGTGTAATCCAACAACCACAATTCGCCAATTTGCGGGCCTCTAAAGGCCTCTGCATAACCAAGAATGACATTCACATCGTCAGTGATGAAGTAAGTAGCTGCAGCATTCGGGCTAAACCCGCTATCTGAAATGTCACTGCCTTCGGAGCGAGAATCACCATCTCGCAGATCTTCATCTAAGGCATAACGGTCATAACGCGCACCAGCGCTTAGTACCAATGACTGTGTCGCGTTGTAGTCACCTTGGAGGTAAACGCCAAATTGGTCACCTTTATCGACGAAAGTTTGGCCTCCACCGCTAAACGTAGATTCATCACCACGGAAGTCTGTGCCGTAAATCAACGTGAACTGATCGAAGAGAGATGTATTGCGAATGTCACCACCGATCGATTCGGTGTTACCAACATAGGTTCCGAATCGAGGATCATTAAAACGCTCAAGATTTATATCGGTGTAGTAAAACGTGGTATCCAGATTCAGCCATGCACTGTCAGAATCTAATAAATAGTTTAGCGTCGCGGTGTCACGATAAGTGCTTTGTAGCAATGGGTAGTTTCTACTGAAATCTCCCATATGTGGACGTGCAAAGCGCGTTGAATCATCTTCTTTGCGCTCATAACTGAAAGTGACCGTTTGAAAATCTGTCAGCTCACCCACAATTTTCGCAAAGCCGAACTTATTACGAAACCCTGTGTAATCAGCAGTATCGCCATTTCCGTCAACGTAATCATCTTGATCGGTATAACCCAAGGATGCTAGAACAGTGACTTTCTCTGTTAGTGCACCATACCCCGTTGCGGACGTCTTAAAACCTTCCGTATTGTCTGAGTAAGTGGTTTTCACTCGACCACCAAATTGCTCACCCGCTTCGAGCAACGCACGAGGATCTTTGGTTTTCATCTTGATAGCACCGCCTAAAGCACCTGCGCCATCGGTCGCACGTCCTGCACCTGCAAAAACGTCAACTTGTTCAAGTAGCTCAGGTTCAATAAACAAACTGCCTTGGTGGTGGAACAAAGAACCCGCTTGAACCGCTCCATCAATGGTGACGTTCAACATGGTATCTTCAAGGCCTCGCACGTAGACTTTCTGTGAATAGTCCGTACTACCACCTACCGATACTTCCGAGCTGGTACGGAAAATATCATTGAGATCGCTAGCTTGGCTCTTCTCAAGCTGGCTGGCATCAATAGCGACATCAGTAGCTTGAAGTGGATTACCAGTAACAACAACTGTCTCATCAGTGTTTGAGGTATTCGCGATTGCGATATGGCTGAAAAGTGCGGTACATACTGCAACACTAAGTGGGGATACTTTGAAGCGGCTTCCTTGGAACATCTTTCTACTTCCATATGATAACGATAATGATTTTCATTATTATCAAATGAGAGTGGTGTACTGTAAACGAATTTTACAACTGTTACAAATGCACTAAGATATTGATTTTTAAGTTATTAGTGACTGGTTCACGCCAGTGGTCTGTGACTAAGAAAAACAGTACCCTATCCCATGGGCTGTTTGTAGACGCTCTGCATTCATTCCAGCCGCCACCAGTTTCTTGCGGACTCGACTCAAATGCATATCTAAGCTCCTATCGTATTTCTGAAATTCTCGTGAGAGAACCCGTTGATACAAATAGTCTTTACTCAGGATTTGATGCTGTTGAACCACCAGCGTCCAAAGCAGCTTAAATTGGATGGGCGTAACAGAGATAATTTGCCCATCATAGATCACCTCTTGCTGCTTTTTATCCATCACCAATTGATCAACAGTCATAAGCGAATGGTGAGAGGAGGCTGGTTGTTGTGCTGTGCGCCTAAGTATTGCGGCTGTTCGGCACACGATTTCGCTAAAGGGTTGCTGGCGAGTGATGTAATCATCCGCACCGTAAATAAAGCTATTGATACAGGTGCGTTGGCAATACTCTTCAGCCAACAATACGATCGGAATAGATGTCTTTTGGCGCAGATTTTTGAGTAAGCAATGCCCTTTCATTTCAGGAAGTGAGCTTGATAGCATCATAAGTTCAGTCGCCAGTTGCTCTTCAAGTGCTAACGCCTCGCCAGAAGATACACACCATCGCGCCAAGAAACCTTTGCGTTGAAGTTGATCAACGAGTGCTTTTCCGTATTTCTTATCAGGCTCAACAACCAGCAAAGTGTGTCCGTACTGCGCTACTTGTGCATTCATTACGCCATCCGTAAGGTTTCATCGCCCGATAATGAGATCGATTATCAATATCATTACGTTTTATGAAAGAGAATCACACCACAGATTAGATCAAGATCACACTATTAGAGTCTAGTAAGTTAGGCGGCTGTGTTATTTCCCTTATGAATACATATGAAGGTTTTGCTTAATGGACTCAAGTGCAGCTTTGTCCACCAATAAGGTTTTCTTCACGTCATTACCAAACCATTCCAGCGACGCTGTTGAATCTTCGTTTCTCAACACCTCTGGTAAGAATCGATGATAATCCATCGCTCCTTCTAAAAGTGGAACCATGCCATATCGACTCCCTGCAGGGGAGTAAACATTGTGCGGCGAGAATACATTCAATTGCTCTCTCGAACGCACATTTTTTAGATGATAATGACCAACACAATGCGCTACACGTCGATGGAAGGCGACAGGATCTTCACCAGCCTCCCAAACATGTAAGGTATCAAAATTCAATTTCAATGCAGGGTGATTGACCTCATCCAACAACTGGAGAGTTGAATTTGGCGTATCGGCAAGCGTCCCAGGATGAGTTTCCACTAGCACATCTATTCCTAAATCGGCGGCATAACAACAGATCTGATGCAGGCGGCGCGCCATCGATTTTCGCTGTTTAGCATCAACACAATCGCTCGCTTGATGTCCCGCAAAGGTTCGTACTTTTGATGTATCCCAGTAGTTGGCAAGACGGCAGATATGCTGACATTTTTTCTCAGCTTCTCGCTCATCACCAACGATGGGCAAATAGTCACTTAACATAGAGATAGATAGCCCCATCTCATTGATCCATTTGGCATCATATTGAGGCTGGTGCTCTAAGCCAAGCGCGTGAGCCCCCCAAAGCTCAATGCCTTGAAAATCATGACTCCTCGCCCACTCTGCGATGTTCTCTAGGGAAACCAAATGATGTCGAAATGAAATAGTGCAAATAGACAGTTGCATATCACACAGCCTCAGCACAGTTTTCAACAACCAAGTCATTGAGTTCGCACCAATCTCTGTAGACTTCATGAAGTCGCTTTTTAATGCGCATTTCGGTTTTGTTTTGCTTGTTTAGCAGTGCGTAAATACCGACTTGAAGAGACAGGTCATTCGTCTCGGCAAGTTTCATCATTTGATACTGAATCGAAGAATAAGTCTGAATCAGCTCTTCAATCACATCGCACCACTGCTCAAAATCATCATCTGAGAGACCTAAGGCTCGCCAGAAAAATGCGAATCCATGCTCATAGGCGTATTTGCGCACGGCAATAACACGAATTTCACGCACTGCGAGGTGCAATGCCGACAAAGCTACGTCATTGTCGCCAGACGTATGGGCGTGGAGAATGGTGCGAATGGCATCAGTCAGTGGGTTCGATGCCGCGATAAAACATGCTTCAAAATAGGCTTGCACATCTTCGGGCTTCGCATGCTTTAAACCCTGCTCGTCAAACACATAACCGCCGGCGACACTCGGCTGTGTAATGGCATTAAAGACGCGCTCTCGCTCAAGTTCACCCTCCCAGCGAAAATCAGGATCTAGCATCATGATCTTTTTAGGATCGTCCGTGTTTTCTAACATGACGTAGTGAGGAAAAGGGTTCTGACTAAATTTATTTTCTCGTTCAGGCAGTTGGTACATATCCAACATCACCATAAGATTTGTTGTATTTGATTTATCGGATAGCAACCTATTCATTACTTGAATGTTTTCTTGCTTAGACGCACTTTCCGTATACCAAGAATCTAGACGAACACCATAGAGCCGCTGATACCACGAAAGAAACTGTTCATGATTGATATCGTCGGAATGGTATTGAAGCCGAAAGTCGTCATTGATGGTGAAAGTTGCATCCCACACGCCAAAATAAAACGGACGGTGATCGATCCCTTTTCGCTTCAATGACTCACACACACAGCTAACAAAGCAATGCACTTTTACGTCTTCAAACTCTTCAGTGACAGGATCGTCGAACACCTCATTTTTCCTGTTCACTCGGCACAGAAAATCAGCCAAGCTAGATACGGTTATATAGTCTGCAGCCGTGATATTTTGCTCCGGTACACTTAGCCCTAGATCGAGCTCTAAATGAAGAATTAACTGGAGAATTAGCACCGAATCTAGATAGAGGTCCTCATTTAACTTTGCCGACTCACTAAAGCTGCTCATATGTCGACTTTGCATATTTTCCATCAATACCTGTCGGATTGCTTCAATGATTTCTTCGCGCTGCATGGTGCCTCCTTAGCCTATTGCTGGAATTAGAACTTTACTTTGTGAGAGTGTTTTTCGATTAACTTTGCCGTTCGCCATTTTTTCAATCTCCTCACATTGCTCAATATCCACGGGCAATTGATAAGCCGCTAATCTAGTACCGCACCATTGGCGAATGCGACTCGGCTCAATCTGATTTGACGCAATAAACTGCAGGCAAACACGCTCTCCTGAAAACGAGTCTGGGCGTTTAAAGACAATCGCTTCTGTCACTTCTGGAATTTCCAACACGACATTTTCGATGTCTTGCGGATAAACGTTTAGCCCAGAGACATTGATCATGTCATCACAACGAGAAACGAAACAAAGCTCACCCTTATCATCGAGATACCCAAGATCTTGCGTGCGAATTACCCATTCGCCTTTGGTCACCAAGATTTCTTCTGGGAAAGCCTCACTTTTTCCGGCTGTCACATTGAGATGCGGAAGCGGAAGCCCCATTTGATTTGCTGCTTGCGTATATGGATTGATGGCGATACATCCGGCCTCTGAGCATCCATATTGCTGGAAGACATGTTTCGTTTTCTTTCTCAGCGCATCAAACCAAACACCTGGAAGCACCGTGCCCGACGTCATCACAGCATGTAGCACCTGATCTTTAGGATAGAGTTGAACAACAGAATGAATTAACGCTGGTGACGAATACAAAAGATGATTGGGCGTGCTCAGCAAGGTTTTTAACAAGTACTTTGGGTTGATGTTATTGATGATTACGGGTGTTACCCCACGCTCTAACGCAACAAACACTCCTGCAATCAGCCCATAAGAATGCGTAATAGGACAGGCAATAAGTGGCGTCATGGTTTGAGGGGCACTGAAGAAAGACACATAGCTTTCCACTTCTTCGGCTACTGATTGCCAAGTACGGGTAATGACTTTTGGTTCACCCGTTGTTCCTGAACTGGTTTGAACGAGCACCGCATCTTTATCTATCGCGCTGTTTTGCAATGTCATCGCAGGTTGATGCTTATCGAAAAGCAAGAAATGGCACTTAGCTCGGTTTGCGAGGCGCTTGGCGGCAAGTCGAGGCGTTGGTGAAAATATGGGATAGAAAGACCCCCCATGTTCACGTAAGTACAGACACACAGATAGTACGTAAGCAGAGTCACCGCTGCATATCGCAAAACGTTTGCCCGCACAGTCACCAAGAATGGGATCGGCTTTAAATGTCTCGTAAGCGTCATGAAAATATTCATGACCATAGAATTCATCGTTAACGAAAATCATAACGTCCCTACTTTTAAATGTGCTCGATGGATAGTGGATTTGGAATAGAGTGATGACACTCGCCGCGGCTCCCCTTCAATTTTCTTGTCATAAGAGACTCGGTGAGGATTTCAGGCGATCGGTATCCCAGCAATGACAAGCGTTCTGAAAGTTCTGGATGATTCTTTTCATACTCATCGAGTTTGCTAGAAACCCGGAGCCAAAATTCACGCTCGGACAAGGGGTAGAAAATGCTAATAAGGTGTGAAACTTCAGCAAGGTTGTAGATAAACAAGGTATCCATGACCAGTTCTCGCAACAGTTCAACCGAACTCATTGCGTAGTAATCATCAAGCGGGGCATCGAGCAGCGAAGGTTCGATTTCTGCAAAATTTGGAACCGAGTCAGCATCACGAATAAATGTTGTGTTGTATTCGACGCTTTCATGAAAATCTCGAACAATGATGCGCTCAGGCCAACCATCACGATGCACCAGCACCAAGTTCTGACCATGGGGTTCGATCCCGATACCGTGCTTAACCAGCAGATGCCAAATGGGGATTACCGTCACTTCGATAAGCTGCTCTATCCATGCATCAAGTCCATAACGTTCAACCCAACCTGCAATGAACGGTAAGCCATCATTTTCAACCATCATGATGGCATTAAATGGAATGGCGTCATCTCCCTCTTTTAAGTGACTATTAACACTTTCTCTATAAATAACAGCCAACTGGCCTAATTCAATTGATGAGATGACGTCTAACGAATCATCGGAGAACCTAGCGCCAGCGTACTCATTGAGAATGCTCAAGCCTATTAATTCGACATCGCTATCAATGACATTTCGAAGCCATTGAGATACATGAGGTGCAAGGCAAACAGAGTGCGCCGCCAAGTTTCGATGCGAGGACGTATTAACCATATTCATTGGCAACTTTACGTTTGGGTGCAGTGGTACGTCTTTATTCAGTAACGTTCTAACAGATTGTGTTGCCGTGTATTTATCCGCGCCAATTCCAAGAAATATGATGTCTTTGTTCTCAAGGTGATTCGCCAGCCAACCGTCTTTTAATTGCTGCCATTGCCAAGGGTGGATAGGCAGTAAACCATAGTCATCCCAAGTTTCATCATGCGCATTTAACGCGCCAGACAGTCGGCTCCATTGACCATGCCCAAGTTCATTTTTCCAAAAATGAGCTTGGTCAACAGGCAAGGCTAGCTTGAGGTGTGAATGACGAATAGCCAACCAATACAAGTTAAATGTATTTCCCGCTTCCGGCCCAAAGGCTCGATGAGCCGCATCATCAAAACCCGTTCGGGCTTTAAATGAAGGGTGATAAGGATGACCTTCATCTAATTGATGTTCTAGATCCGAGTAACTTGATGAACGTCGTGAAAGCCGCTTGGGTAAATGCTGAGAGTTCCAACGGCTTAGTTGCACCGTTTGAATAAATTCTTTAATGAGTGCTTTCTTGATGTCTTTCGTTGTAGGGAGGTCATCAATAATTGCTAACCACTCGATACTCACATCAATGGATCGTTGATTTATTTTCAAGCTGTTGATGATTAATCGATACCGGCCAAACGCACCAATCTTCCCCTTCACGCTGTATTCACCGCTTCCCATCACCCACGAGAGCTCTTCAATACAAGGTGAAACCGATACCTCAACATACTTTTCAAACAGTAGAGCTTCTAGTAATTGCTTAATCACTCGTACTTCTGGCGGCAGCCGTTCGCATTTAGGCAGAGGCATAGCAAACCTCCGTCGCTTCTTCTAAGCAGGTCATTACAAGTGGATTGGGAATTTGGCAGTAAATGGCTTGCTCGTTTTCGACGGTGAGTTCATCAACATCATGAACGCGAGTAAGTAAGTTTCCTTTAGCAGGAATATTGGATTGAGAAAGCAACTGGTCGACAAATAACGTACCTGCTCCCGTAAATACGCGACGCAATGCCAAAAGGCGCTGCTGAACGAAGCTGATCAGTATTCTTTCGTCGACCAAGCTGTCTGCTCCCATACGGCCAATAATCGAGAACAGGTTATTAATCAAAAGGTAATAGGCAAATCGGTCACAAATAACGTCATCGTCAAAGTAAAGATCATCAACAGTAACGGACTCAGGATCCATGGCAGCAAGGTGGTTCCTGTAAGCGTTCGACAGGTAGAAACCTTGGTTATCTCTGAAGTAATAGATTGATGGATAGCCGTCTTCTATATGAAGAACACTATTTTGCTGGTGGGCTTCCAAGGCGATGCCATGCTCATCATAGAGTTTTAACATAGGCTCTATGCTGCATTCCCAATACTTAGCAAACCATTTAATGGATACTTGAGATAACGAGGATGTTTCCCTGAGTGCAATGGCTTTTACAAATCGAGAAAGCATAGAAATATCGTCTAGAAGCGCTTCTTGGGTTAGCGCCGCAATGGTGACGACATTGGTATCCCTGCCTTCAGAGAATGGGTTTTCTCTAATGATGACTTCAAAGCCAGTTTCGCTTTGCCCTGGTAAAACAACCGTTATGTATGCCGGATCCGTAATGATTTTGAATTGAGGATAGGCTTCACTGAACCTAGTTTTACGATAAAGCGCTGCCATCACTACACCGGCATCAAGCTCATGCCTTTTATTCACGCGTAATGAGTTCGTGATTTTGACAGGTAACGAGAACTTGTACATCCAAGACAAATGCGCGCTGTAGAGTGAACGAACCGAAGACGTTGCGGTGAACTCAACACCTTGAATACCTAAATCAACGACTAAACCATCCTCCATCAACTGGCGAACATTCGGTTGATGAAGCAGCCATTGAGCTTGTAGTGGATGCATAGGTAGAACCAAATGATCATCTTTTATCATTGATGATATTGGCAATGAAGACGTGATGATCTCTTCTGCTGAAATCGTCAGCGCAGAACGCTGACATATTAGGTCTCTTGCAATACTGAAGTAGTGCAGCGCGAAGCTCCCCTTAGTTTCAGGTGCATAATAGGCATGATGGTAATCAAGCATGCCTTGCCGACTTTTAGGCGTTGGATGTTGCCAATGTCCATACAACAGCGATTGTTCCGCATCGATAAAATCGGTGCTGGCTAGCTTTGTATCGCCAAGTCTGCGTGCAATATAGGCCTCCATCAATGATCGACTTTCAGTCACTCTAGAGAGCAGTTCCTGTTTGTTCGTTTCACGCTGAATGTTAAATGTTGAAAAGATATCGGATGAGAAAATGGTGTCGATCAGGAGACGCACAGCACTAGAGAAAGGCACTTCGTGCCAGTCGCCACTCAACGAGTTGAATAGATAAGCGCTGGAAAATTGGTGGCAGCCTACCAAGGTGCGGTAACTAACGACAATGGCAAGTTTAGTGCTTTGGTTAGGCAAGGGCGTTTCAACCACCCAGGCACCGTTTTCAAATGAGATGTTGTTCTCCGCATCTTGCCATTGTTTCGCGGTATACCAATGCCCTTCATCTATCTCTTTTAGGTAGCAGTTGAAGAATGCCTGAAATGATGCAATCTCTGCGATGACTTTTGCGTTTTGGCTCAAAATGACCTCACCTTAAAAGCAAGTAACACTGTTTTAAGCGCTACACTCGACAAGGCTGAGAACTCTAATTGATATTAATTATCATTTCACTAACTGTTACCTTTGTTACAACACCCCACTAGAAAGATCCCAAATTCATATTCCCCTCATAGATAGAATTCCTCCACTCGAACAAGATATTCGTTTTATCGTAAAGCCTGACTTTCTATGACTTCTCAAACCCGAACAACTGATGCTCCGATCATCCCGACGTTCTTCTATTTCGCGATACCATCTCTCGTTGGATTACTCGCAATCTCCAGTGCCAGTATTGTTGATGGGATATTTGTTGGACGCTATCTAGGAGCAGGGGCACTTGCTTCAATTAACCTGCTTATTCCTTACTTTACGTTTATGTTTTCCGTCTGCTTAATGATTGCGATAGGAGGTACGGTATTAGCGGGAAGGTATATAGGTGAAAAGAAGCAGAAAAAAGCCAATGCCATCTTCTCCCAATCTCTACTCTGTGCTGGGCTATTTACGGTTTCAATGGCACTGTTAGTGACACCAAACAGTGAGTATCTTTTTGAAGCGCTCAATGCGCCCCCTTCTATACGCCCAGCCATGGATAGCTACTTTGGGATTATGTCTTACTGCCTAATCATCCAGTTGAGCGCCATGGTGTTGTACTACTTTGTACGTGCAGATGGATTTCCCGTATTAGCAACAACGGCTCTGATTATTGGCGCACTGACAAACATTGCGCTAGACGTGCTGTTTCTTGGCTATTTGAAGCTTGGCATCGAGTGGGCTGCTTGGGCAACAACCCTTGCGCAGTGTATTCAACTCGCTATATTGCTTTGCTTTTTTACACGAAAGCACAGAACTCTTACGTTCACGTTAAGAGGACTAAAACTCAAAGAGTCAGCACGTGCACTCATCAACGGTTTCTCTGAATTTATTAATGAAATATCCGTAGGTATCGTGATCTTCACTGTTCACTGGCTCTTACTCATTGAAGGTGACGATGCTGCTATTGCAGGCTTTTCCATTGCCAATTATGTGCTTTTCATCAGTATGATGGCGTACTATGGAATTGTTGATGCCATCCATATTCTGGTGAGTCAAAACCTTGGGGCTGGGCATATTCGTCGTATCAGACAGTTTATGTTGTTAGCGGCAATAACGATTATAAGTGTTAGTAGCGTACTCGTCATAGTCTGTACTCTGTACCCTCATCAGCTCTCTCAGTTGTTCCTATCAGAAGCAGAAGACGTTTCGCAACAAAGGGCTTTGCTATATATCAAGATCATTTGGCCTTGCCTCTTGTTCAGCGGCCTCAATGTTTTAATCTCTGCCTACTTCACAGCAATACAAAAGCCAATACAATCAACAGTCATCGCACTCAGCAGAGGGCTGCTGCTCCCAGTACTCTTCCTTCTGACCTTCTCAATATACTTTAAGCAAAAGCACTTTCTTACTGCCTTACCGATCGCCGAATTTGTCACGCTAACGGTAGCAATTACCTTGTTTGTGATTCACCAAAAAAGGCAGAAGCCATCCAGTCTTGCTTATGTCTAAGCCTCTAAACGTCAAAAAGCCCAAGCATAGTTGCTTGGGCTTAAGATAAATGGTGGAAACGAGAACAAAGTGACGCAGTGATATCCGATAAAATACCCCGCTATTGTTAGCGAGGCTTCTTAATAAATGGCGGATCGGCCGGGGGCGCGCACGTCCGGGACTCAAGCCGAAGGCTCGTGAGAGTCCAT